>CAZXUJ010000010.1:0-2295 GCA_964643995.1 uncultured Candidatus Saccharibacteria bacterium | reverse complement strand
CCTTGTTCTAGCTTCACCCCTCGGACAAGGATATAAAGCAACAAAGGTAATAGGGCAGTTCTCAAGGCTTGAGTCAACTGCCCCTAACCTAAAAACATTGCTCTTTAACAACTTAAGCGGATTGGAAAGGGATTGCAATATGCAAACCAAACAAATCATACAATCCAGTGCGAACGTTATAAGAATAACCAACATCGCCAAAGGAAATATCTACAAGCGCTTCGATGATAACTACACCTGGTACGGGGTAGTCAATGCCGTCCATAATGACGGCGAAAAGTCTATCATTGAGGCCACCGAATATCGGGCGGGTTGGTCAAGCATGGAAGTTCAGTATAAAGTTATAAAGGGAGAAGAAGACTATACAATCTTCCCAGCTACCCTTGAAGACTTCGACAAAGAGTTCGGCGGAATCATCAGCCACCTTGAACGCAAGATTAGAGACGCTGAAAAGACGATTGCTGATAGCACCAAACAGATTGAGTTCACCAACAAGTTGATTTCAGGTGAGCTCCAGAAAGAACTGTCCACTCCAAGCTACAAGGAGATGACGCAGACCGAGTACAACGAAAAGTTGGCTCAACTTAACTAACCATTATTTTATCCGCTTAAGTTGCTAAGGTGCAAACCTTAGAAGGAGTTGTGGGACGCCACGACCCCTTTCCAAAACAAAAACTAATTAAGTTAGTTCCAAAATAGAACTAACACGAAAGGAATAAAATGAACTCTAAAAAGTTACTAGACTATCAGCTAAAAGCTTTAGTCTACATGATACCCCTTACAGTCTTAGTTCTAGTATGGGCGTACTCAATTCAGTTACTTTCAAACAAAATCTTTGAAGTAGCTACACCTTTTTTAGCCAACAGTCTGTAAGGCAACCGAGTTTAGAACAGTTACCCTTACAGGCACAAATTAAAAAAGTCTTTGGGGACGAATGGCACATAGCTATTCAAGTAGCGAAAGCCGAGTCAGGATTAAGGTGTAACGCCTTAAACAAAAACACTAACTTAACAACTGACCATTCGGTATTCCAAATAAATTCTATACATGGTTGGAGAGGCGATATAAAAAATTGTACCCAAAATATTTTAATCGCAAAACAGATATTTGATGAGCAAGGTTGGTGTCCTTGGGTTGCCGCTAAAAAATTAAAAATATGTAAATAATATGTCACCACACAACAAAAACAATTTATACGAATACAGTTTTAAAGAAGAAAAAAATGAAAGTCTATCTGAGTCTTTGTTTACTTTCGGACTTATGCTCGGAACTGTAGTAATTATCTGTCTAGTATTCTTAATGTCTTTACCAAAGTAATAATGCCCGCCTATATTTCAGCGGATTGAAATTCTTTTTACACCGAATTGACGGTGCTGAGCAAACTGCGAAAAGAATAGAGAGCCAAAAACTTATAGGCGGGATAAACTCACATGAACACATTTAAAAGAAGCGAATTAGAGGAATGGGAAAAGTATATCTTACACAAACCCTGCCCTATACACCCTAATAAGTTGATTAAGTCAGGGAGGTGGGGGAATTGGTGTGGAGAAAAAGATAACTTAGGGAGGTATTGCGATGGAGGTTTCCCAACAGACGAATGGATAAATAATTTAAGAAAGGAAAATATATGAATAAAGTAAAAGAAAAAGAGATATCCAGCGAGGAAAAATCTCTTGCAACAAATATACCACAGGAAATAAGTTATGTAAATTTTGACCCAGCTCAACAGGTAGAGTACGCACAAAAAGCGGCGAAAGCTTTAATGACAATAATTGAAGCTACCAAACCCTTAACAATGCAGGGGAAAAGGTATTTGTACTTTGAGCATTGGCAAACAGTAGCAAGGTTTTTTAACACTACAGTTGGAATTGACGGAACGACACAGACAGACAAAGGATATATTGCCAAAGCAGTTGTCTTTGACAAAAATGGGGTGGTAATTGGTGGTGCTGAAGCTTCTTGTATGAAAGACGAAATGAATTGGAAAAATAAGCCTGATTTCCAATTACGCTCAATGGCACAAACAAGAGCAATGGCTAAGGCTTTACGCTCAATATATGGTTTTGTAGCTGTACTAGCAGGTGTTGAAGCAACCCCAGCAGAGGAAATGAGTGAACATATTGTAGAGTCAAAACCTGTTGGTCAAACACAGCATGTAGTACAACCCACAGGCAAACAACCCTCCGAAAAACAGAAAATGTTTATAAAGAAACTTTGTACTGAAAAACAGATTACTCAAACACAGTTAAAAGAGCTTGCAATAACTTACAAAGGCGACCCCAGTGGGTTAATTGA
>CAZXUJ010000009.1:0-2484 GCA_964643995.1 uncultured Candidatus Saccharibacteria bacterium | reverse complement strand
CCCCTCTATTTCCCTCATACCATCTTGCAGGTGTGATTCTGTGTTCGGTTGTGAACTATGTTATCCAGTGAGACTCCCTATACACCCTGTCCCTCGTCCTAAGTTATGCTTATTTATCAACAAAAAGAAGAAAAATAAACGCGCCGTAACTATTTTTGAGAATGTATGAGAGGTTGACTGACGGGCAGATGAGGTGCCTCGTTCACAGGGGTAGTGAGAGCGAGGACTTTGTATCTGCCAACCAGCCAAACTTCTTTCGGCTATTTGATGTCGTGGATTTCGAGAACCACGTCACTGGATGTGAATGTGCTACCGAGAATATACAATCCAGTGCTTACCCTTTTCGTCCCATTCAAAAAGCACTTTAATGCCCTCTGGGTACTCATATGCGTCCTTAATTTCTGTAGAAGCAATAGGGTAGTCAGTGTATTTTGGTAGGTGCCGACGCGGGCGCAAGTCCCAGACTTTTGCAAATGCCTTCCAAAAAATGATTTGTATTTTTCTCATACAAAAAAACACGCCAATTAAGCGTGCTTCTTTTTTTGAATACTATCTATGCCAACCCAAAGGTAGTTGTGTACAAACCCGAGAGTTGGGTTAGCTGAGACAATATTCAATTTTGATGATTGTTTGTACACAACTATATTTTAACATTACCTCTTGTAGTATGCAAATCTACTTTTCCACTGGTTCTAGTTTTTCTATACGCGAAAAACTATGTTCTCCTGCGTACTTTTTTGCAATATCTAACGCCTGTTCTTTATTGTCAGCTTGTATGACAACTTCTTTCCACATCCTGTTAAGATATAGGCGTTTGTTAGACATCCACCAAGATGCCTGATAATCTGGCGAATAAGTAAAATATAGTTTGTAAATCATAAGTTTGTTTTATGTACTCTCGCCTGTGGGCGGTAGGACTCGAACCTACAACCTACCCGCACGGGTCATCGCTCTACCAATTGAGCTACGATACTCCCACAGGCGACAAGACACCAATTAATCTTTAGCTTTACACTTTGCTTTATTCAAAAAACACGCCGATTAAGCGTGGTTCAATTCAATACTCTCAACACAAGCAAAGTCGGTAGTTGTGATACGAACCTGTGCTTGGCTTGCTGTGAAAGTATTTAATTGTTTGATTTTTCGTATCACGTAAACATTATATCACATATAAAAAAGTCAACAACTATTTTTCCACACGTTGTTTTGCTATCTCGTAATAATCTTTGTCTAATTCTATACCGATGAAGTGTCTTCCTAATTGTTTTGCCATCTTTCCAGTGGTTCCGCTTCCCATGAATGGGTCGAGAACAGTGTCTCCTTCGTTGCTCCAAGAGACGATGTGGTCGTGGGCTAGTTGTTCGGGGAAAGAAGCTGGATGGTCACCTTTCTGTTTGGCATTTGGTTGAAACCACACGTTATCTTTGACCTTTGTATCTTGGATAACTCTGTCATCATCGTGTCTGTCTGTCCTTAGTGTGCCGTCTGGTCTACGTTGTCCATAGTCGTTTGTTTTCTTTTTACCAGCAAGTTTACAGGCCACTTTAATGTAGTTGCATTTTGGTTTTCCTTTACTCCACACGAACATATACTCAAATGCTTGCCAGTAACGCTCGCACTTTGGGTCGTAAGGTATTGCCACCTTCTGCCATATCATCGTATCGTGAAGATTAAAACCACACTCCTTTGCCCATAATGCTTGCTTGAAAGATGTGCCTGTTTCGCTTCCTTTTATTGTAGCGTCACCAACTACCCACACGACTACTCCACCTTGTTTTGTCACTCGGAACAGGTCTTGAATGACTGCCTTCCAAACGTGTTCTCCCCACTGAGTGTTATTTCCGTTGTATGTGCGGAGATTGTCGTATGGTGGAGATGTCACAGTGATGTCAACACTCCCATCAGGCATCTTCTTCATCTCCTCTAAGCAGTCACCGTGTATTAGTTGTATCATTCTATCATTATAACAGATTACTTTTTCTTTTTCGGTTTGCAATAGTAATGCCACAAAGCACAAAAGTTTTTACTACTATCCAACTTCTTATAAAACCCAACTAGATCATCTGTATCAATATGTGACATTAAACTCGCAACATATCCTGCTGAGTAAGGTTTATAACCTCCTGCAATTCTACTAGCATTTAATCTTTTCACAAACGGTTCTATCTCTGCCGAACGTTGATTAGTAGCCTTAGATAAAGGCTTTTCAAAGCGAGACATGTCAAATGATAATTGCATTAGTATAAGTATACAATCTTTAATTTTCACCCTAAAAAGTTTTCCCCACCTTTCCATTTTTGACACCTTTACATATACCAACAATGGAGTATTATATAAGAGTTAGCAAGTAACAAAATTTATATGGAAACAAAACAAATTCTGCGTGAGATTTTAGCCGAAAGAAAAGCAAAGTACGGCAAAGATTGGTACGCAAAAAAGAATTTAGAGAGCGTGGTTAATCAAATTAAAATCATTTTGAAATAA
>CAZXUJ010000008.1:0-13016 GCA_964643995.1 uncultured Candidatus Saccharibacteria bacterium | reverse complement strand
CCAAGCAACGTCAGGCGTTAACAAGAAAATCCGAGTATCTGGTTCAGCTGATTATGTTTCAACTGCTGGTAGTTCCGCACACTTATATTGGAATGGCACAGAATGGCTATTAACCCCACTGTACACCGCTTAATATGGCAATCAAGGGCTTCGCTCATCTCGATGAAAATAACTTGGTGGTGGAAGCAGGCGCTCCTTCGACTTTTCTTGCCCCCTCAGGTGAGGTAATTCTCGCTTCAGTCGCCGATGTTGACTTGAAAGCCACGGGGGACACTGTTTTATACACTGTTCCTGCTGGGTATTCAGTGTTGGTTACTGATATATGTCAGGAGGTTACTACAATTTCTGGGTATGTTTCTCGACCTTCAGGGACTACTGGCCAATCTTCGGCCTATTCTGATTTTGGTACGTTAGGAAATGATGACTCTATTTGGAACAGTTTGGGACGGGTTGTTAGCTCAATCACCTCAATCCCCCTTAAATTCAGGGTTTATCAATCTGGGGAAGTAATCGGAATGAAAGTTACCTCTGGGGCTAATGCGACTACATTGGTAGCCACGGCTTATGTGCTTGGCTACTTAATAGAGAACGAGCCAACAACTTCTTACGCAGGGGTGACTTTGCTTTCAACAGTGCCAGTTAATCTCAAAAACACAGGTCAAACTACACTGTATACTGTGCCTAGCAATAGGTCTTTAATCATTATCGACGTAATCCCCAAAGTAACTTTAGCTGATACGGTCGTTGTTGGCCCGACTTTAACAGTAGGGAAAAGCGGAGCTCTAACTGATTGGTTGGTTTCTACTGCCGTTTCTTCTGCTTTGTTATCTACAGCGGGGCTGTCAACTTCTCTTGCCAATTCTGCGCTATCTCTTTCACATAAATTCTTTTCTGCTGGGGATATAATTCAGGTTGATATTACGACAGGAGCAACCGCAACAAGTTTAACAGCAGATTTTAATGTAATTGGGATACTTATTTGATATGAAATCGCCAGAAGTAGTGCAAGCGGAAATGTCCAAAGATATTGAGCATATCAAGTTGGACATAACGGACATGAAGAAAGCCATGGAGAAAATGACAGAATCTTTAGACAATTTAGCAGAAAAATGGCAAGAAATTGGTGGATTAATGAACGGTTTGGAACATCTTAACAACCGTGTGAATGGGCAAGATAACAAATATGACGAACTTTCAAAACGGGTACATGAGCTGGAAATGGTTCGTTTGAAATCTGAAAGTGCCCTGAAAATGTTAGTGGTGGTGGGGAGCATAGCAGGGTCAATCGTGGGTACAGTAGGTACTCTTTGGCTAAAAAAGTTTTTATGAACAAGGAAGAATACCGAAAGCAAGAAGCAAGGATTAAGCTGGAAGAACCGCCTTTTTTCCACAGGCTATCGGTATTTCTAATAATAACTGGTATTATAGTAACTATATTAGTCTTAACTGGGTTAATATGAGGAAAATATCCCATATCGTAGTACACCACTCCGCCTCCCCGCTTTCAACCACTGTAAAGTCGGTTGATAATTTTCACAAAACAAAAAACTGGGGTACTTCCACCAATCCGTCTTTTGCCAAAAAAAGCAAAACAGGCTGGTATGTTACCTATCATAAATTCATTGAGGCGGATGGAACGATCACTACTACTCACGAAGACGATGAAATAGGATGGCACGCTTCTGAATACAATCCGTTTAGTCTTGGCGTTTGTTTAGCTGGTTTTTTTGATAAAGGCAAAGACACCCCAACTAAAGCTCAGATTGATTCGCTGACAAAAGTATTAAAGGAGTGGGCTAATTTATATGGTATTTTGCCGGAAAATATAATTCCACACAGAAAAGTACCAAGAACACATAAAACATGTTTTGGAGATGCTTTACATGATGATTTTGCTCGCAATCTAGTTTTCCCCATGAAACAAGACGCAGAAGTTATTAAGGTAGGTTCTAAAATATATTATCTCGAAAAAGAGGGGGTTGATAAGGGCCTGTATGTTGATTATGGTGATGGAGCAATTATGAAGTCGCTCTATGGTGGGTATAGAAATGATGAAGTTAAAGTTCTTCCAACCCTTCCCCCAAACATGAGTAAGAAAAAATTATCTTTTGTAAATATATGAAAGTACAACTCCGTTCATTTTCCCACTGGTTAAATAAGGCATGGAAACGAAATGAAACTAAGATAAAATACCATATCCGATCTATTGTCGATTCTTTTGTTACTGGTGTTTTGCTTTATCTGATGGCAAATTGGGGTACATTTACAGCTTCTGTTTCAAATTTAGAATGGGCTGCTTTTGCTGGTTTATTAGTCGCAGGTCTTCGTTCTGGTTGGAAAATGGCTAGCAGACCACTTTTTAATGCGATTAGAAGTCTTTACAAGGCTTTGAAACGTAAATAGTATGGCTTTTTCAACTCTACTACAACTTAGGTCGCAACTTTTAGATGAGTTAAAGGTCGACCCTAATCACCGGATTAACTCTATTCCGCTTCTTAATCGTAATATCCAACGTGCTATTGACCGTATCCAACAGGATACCAATTATTCTTTGCCTGAAAATCTTTTAGTAGCTACCATCACTCCTGACGCTCAAGAGAAGGATTTACCTGCAAATTTTAAGCGTATTGCCGAGCCTCATGGGGTGAAACTTGGAAACTCTACCCCACTTTATCCAGTAGATTATGTGGCTTTACTTGGGCAAGTTTCATTAACTCAAAGTAGTGGTGGTATCACTAATTACTACGTTAGAATGAACAATAATGTGTGGGTTATTGGATTTTATCCTGTACCACAGACTCAATATGATGTTACAGTGCCGTATTATGCTTATTTAGAAGTACCAGATACAGATAGCGAATTTTCCCCTCTACCACAAGAATATGATGAGTCTATCGTACAATACGCAGCTTATCTAACAATGCGGCGTATTGTAGGGTTCGAACAAAAAGCTGCTAATTACCTGTCTTTCTATAAAGACGCTTTGAATATAGTTACTCAAAACACTCAAATGGCTAACCGGCACGCTCTTAAATTCGGTATGCAGCGCAGAGATTGGGGTAATTGGTGGATGCCAAAATCCCCAGATGGATCTAATTTATACTGGTAATTATGGCTAAAAAAGCTACAACTGGCGGAACTGGTGGAAGATTCCAAAAACTGGAGTATCAGTCTTTTATTACGCTTGATACAAATTTTCCTACTGAAATTCCAGACAACCATCTTTCTGATTCAATGAACATGATACGAAGAGAAGATGGGATGTGGGAGAATAGAAAAGGCATAAAACAATTTGGCGCAGATGTTGGTTCAAATGAAGCTATACACTCTTTGCGTTTTTGGAAAACAAGTACAGGGAGTAGGTTTTTGACTATAGGTACAGGTGATAAGATTTATTCCTACACCGAGGGAAGCAGTTATGATAATGGGACTTATACCTCAAGAAAAACACTGACTGACCCTAATGCTAACAAATGGGATTCAATAGTATATCGGGATATTATTGTAATCGGCGATGGGGTGAATGATTTGCAAACTTCTACTGATAACGTAACTTTTACTTCTCGCGCGCCTGCTGGCGATGTTGTAAAAGCCTCTATGCTTGAAGTAGGTAATGATTTTGTTTGGTTCACGGGTATCCCGAACGATAACAACAAGGTTGTATATTCTGGCGGTGCGCCGACTGACCCGTGGAAATATAGTGCTTCTAATATAGTAAACCTTGATATTGGCAACGCCGACCAAGTAACAGCCATGAAGTCGCTTGGTACTTATCTTGTAATTACCAAACAACGCCAAACGTACGCAATACAGCTTGCTGACCAGTCACGTTCCACGCTTGATTGGGGTGGTGGGTGTGAAAGCAACCGAGCCATGCAACACACACAGCTTAATTCTATCTTTATCGCTGGAAGACAGGGTATTTTTGACATTAAAAAGACTCAAATAGGGGATAACCAGTTATTTGGGAGTCCAGAAAGCGACCCAATTAAAAACCTTTACAACAAAGTAACTGATTACTCAACAATCAACGGTATTTATGTTTTCAAAGACAACTGGGTGCTTTGGAATGCTGATACTTCTCTAGGCTCCCTGACTTTTCTTCGTAATTTAGATTTCAGCGACAAAGTTTGGACGTACCTTTATGGGTTCAATTCAAACGATTGGACTATTTATGAAGACGCTGACGGGGGATATCACTATTTGTATGCCGACGCAGCTACTGACAAGGTATGGGAGGCTTTTACTGGTAGAAATGATAACGGAGCACCAATTCTTTCTCGTATCTCTACCAAGCGCACTGATTTTGGTAGCCCTGGGTTAAAAAAGCGCATTACTTACATTGATATTTACGGGTATATCTCACAAAATGCGGAATGGCATGTCGAGGGGTATAAGAATGATGACCAGTCAACTCCAGTTATAAATTACGTCATTGACGAAACTAATATCACTTCTGCGTCACAGCTTGCTGGACTTGCCACTTCACCGCTGGGTACAGTGCCGTTGGGGGGTAAACTGGACGCTTCTGAGGGTGATATTGAGGCACTACCATTTTACGCTCGTATTCCTGTAGACGCTGATTTTGAGAAGATTCAGATGTCGCTTTGGAACAATCAGGTGGATGCTCGTGTCATCTTAAAATCAATCGTATTCTACGTTAATACACAGCCTATCGACTTATTTGATAATGACTATATAATTTAGAGTATATGAGTTCCTACGCCAACGTACCCAAACAATCATATTTTAGTGCCGTGTTAGATACGCCTATTGACGCTGTTCAAACAACGAACATAATTCTTTCGGCTGTTCCAAGTTACACGCCATCAGGCGAAACAGTCTATCTTAACATCCTTGACCCTGATCATCCAGAAACAATTACAGTTACAGGCTGGAACTCGAGCACCCTTACTCTTACTGGTGTTACGCGCGGTGTTACTACTTACACAGGTGGTTCTTCTTCCGCCGCTTCTCACGCTGCTGGTGTCTTGGTTGTCTTATCTGATGATTGGCATATTTTTGAAGACATTCAGACTGCTATTAACTCAAAGGTTGATAGAACAGGAGATACCATGACCGGCCCTCTATCATTTTCAGGGACAACTAACAAAGGTATCACTGTTTCAGTACTAACCACCGTGCAAAGGGATGCTCTCGCTTCTCCGTCTAATGGGTTGGTGATTTACAACACTACCACAGGTACACTTCAATTCTACTCTGGGGGGGCTTGGTACGATGTTGGTACTTCAACGCCCACACCCAACGGCTCTACCTCAGTAAAAGGAGTGTACCAAACTGCTACTGTAGCAGAACAACTTGCAGCTACTGCAACTGGCTCTACTGGAGCTCAACTTGTTCCTGTTACTGCAAACATGAAGACTGTCTCTGCTGGTGCTGGAGACGCTGGTAAAATCGTGGTTTTAGGAGCAACTGGTGTACTTGACCCGACTGCTTTGAATGCCACCGCTACTCCTACGGCTAGTAAGATTCCGATTGCTAGTGCCGGGCCTGGATACCTTAATACTTGGGTAGATCCTTCGGCTTTCACGGGGTTACCGCCTAGATTGCAGAAATCTTTTACAGCTGGTGAAAATATTACATTGGGTAATGCAGTAATCATGGGGAACGGGGTAGAATACACTATCGGGCGCTCAATAAAAACTGGATCGGGACATAGTGTGCCCCTATCTACCACTACTTGGTTGGCACAAAATTTTACTTCTCCCGTGACTGCGAAACAAATTACCACAGTATATTTAGGACTTAACTCCGCTCTTAGAACTTTTACTTTTGGAACCCCTGTACCAATTTCTCCTTCTACTAATTATTGGGTAGTATTAAAATATAGTGCCCCAAATATGGTGTTATCCATACAAGGAGATACCGCTGGAAAACCAAACAATACAGATATTGGCGGATTCACTGTCTCAGTAAACGTTGGTACAAATAATGGCGCTACAGCTGATGGTACAGCAACAGGTGGAATCGGAACAAACTGTAATACTACTACAGATTCTGGGGCAACTTGGGGGTCAGAATTACACAATGAATTAGGGGATTCAGTAAATGCTTTTGGTGATGCTAATTTTATGATGAGCATAGTTGACCTTGATTCAACCGCAGGGTTAATTTATAAATCAAACGCAACAAATAATAATGAATTTGCTAATAACTTTATTGGCTTTGCAACAGCGAATATCTTGGCTAGCGCTAGCGGTACAGTGAATGTTACTGGTGTTGACAATAACCAAACCGGCTTAACTACTGGATTACCTTATTATCTCTCTGACACTTCTGGTGCCATTTCTACTTCCGCTGGTACCCAGAGTAGAAAAACAGGACTTTCACTTTCAGCTACAGAGATTCTAATCAAGTTTGACAATCCTTAAAATATGCAAATACAAGGACTTGATACTAAGTGGTAATATATGCCTACGAGACCAATAAACACTACTGTTAATCAAAATGAGTGGCAACTAAGAAACAGAGAAACCGGAGAAGTTACATCTGCTGGTGGTTATGTTTCTAATAATCAAGTTGACCCTGCTATGAGGTCGCAAATTGAGGGGAGAGGGTTTGAGTTTATTCAACCAACAAACTATCGCCCTGTTACTCCTGCGCCTTCTTTAGTTACACCAACAACCCCACCAGCTCAAAATCAAACAGATGATGACCTTGTATCTGGGGCTTTAAGTGAGATTTTTAAGAAGCAATACGGTTCTGTACTTACGCCAGAGCAAAGTGCTGCACTAGCTAAAAAACTCTATTCTAATCAAGGATTTGATGAATCAGGATACCGAGCTAATGTTGACCCTATCCGAGCAGAACAAGAGAAGTATTTAGCCGACCTAAAAGCTCAAGTTGAAACTACTCGAGCTGACCTTGATAATAGGCGTACTGAAAAACTGCGTTTGCTTGAGGAAGAAATAAACGCTCAAAAAGCTAGGGATAAAGAGATTGTTGAAAGCACAGGGCGTGAAAACACTGCCACTGAAGAACGCCTTTTAGGAGCTAGAGGTAATCTGACCACAAGTGTTGGGGCTACCAGGATTACTGACATAAACAAACAAACACAGAACGCACTAAACGCTATTGAAAGTGCTTCTCGTGCCAAGTACGAGTTGCAGAAAGCTCAAATGGAAGGGGCTGATGAAGCTACGATTAAAGGGTTACAAGCTAACGTACAGAATTTACAGAATACCGCCTACGAATCGAGAATATCACTCGAAACTAACCTTGCTCAAGCTAAAATGACAGCAGAAAAAGAAGGCAAAGCCAACGAAGTCAAAATGATTACAGATGCCCTAAATTCCATCGTTAAAGATAAGGTTAAAAACCAATACAACGACCAGCTTACCAAACAAGTCAATGATGGGTATGTGTATGGTATTGATGAACTCGGCCAAGCTACTCGGTTAAAAGACGCTGACGGCAATCTCTTAAAGTCTAACCAAGTTACCGATAAAGGTGATTTGATCACTGTTGGAGAAGGTTCTACTCTTTATGACCCTCGTACTGGAAAAGCTGTTTATACCGCCCCGAAGACGTATAAACCAGCGGTTGGTGGTGGTTCGAGTAGCCCTACAGGACAGTTTAGTTCAGATTTGGATGCAGTTATTGGAAATGTTCTTGCCACAATTCCATCTAAATTTGGGCAAGATACTTTTTCTAAACAAATCGCTAGGGCAAGAAATGATGCCGATAAAATCGGAACTGTCGCAGCTGTAGTATTAAAAAATGAAGCAGCAGATACTAGAAAAGACTTTACTCAAAAAAAGGATGCTATTAAGAATGTTGATAAGGCCATTGCTCTATTGGATAAAGGGCTTGAAACAGGGGTTATAAATGCTGGGAAACAATACGTTTATAATATGTTTGGTAAAGATTATGATAAAGACTTGGCAGCTATAGGGTCTTATTTGACCGGAGCCATACAGCCCTATCGTAACTCGATTACTGGTGCGGCATGGGGCGACCAAGAAGACCAAGAGTACCAGACATTATTTGGGTCTACTAAATTTAGCCCAGAAGAATTAAAAAACAGGCTTCAAAGAGTTAAGGAGATGATGAAGGATTCAACGGTTGGTATTTTGAATACGTATGTCAATCCAGTTGATACTTATGCTAATGTTTTTGTGCCTAAAAAAACTGGTAATGATATAATATCAGAAGTAGAGTCTTTGGGGTATGATTATAACGCCATGCGCGCTGATGGATTAACTGACGCAGAAATTAGAGATTCACTAGGGCTTTAATATGGCAGTTGACCTTGAAAAATACAAGCTAAAACAGAATACAAAATTAACAGCTTTACCAATAAAAAGTAAGGTTGATTTGAACAAATATAAAATTAAACCACCAGAACAAAAGACAGGCGCCTCCGCATATTCAGAACTTGTTTCTAAACAATTTGGCGAGGATGTTAAAAAAAGAGCTGGAGAAACAGGTGAAATTTTTTCTGATTATTTATCTGGGAAACAAGGCGCGGTCTCTACTGGTTTACAATTTTTAGGAAAAGCGGCAGCTCTTGGTTTAGCTGATACACCAATCAATCTTTTCACTAAGGCTTTTTCTCCTGACGTAGTGGGTAAAGGTGAAGACATGATACCGCCTCAAATGCACCCACAAATAAAAAAAGCAAAAGAAAATATAAAAACAGGAGTTGAAAAAGGTAAGGATTTCATTACCCGTGCTTTAACTACGAAACAAAAACACTCAGGTAAGTCTTTACTAGATACTTACAATGAATTAAAGGAAGCCCACCCTGAGGCAGTACGCAACGTACAAGCTGTTGGCAACATTGCTTTTGGCTATGGATCGGGCAAACAATTGCTTGAGGCTGCAAGCCAAATTCCAGTAAAAACAGCAATTAAAGGAGCCACAGCTCCGGTTGTTGATTTAGCAAAGCCGGTTGCATCTGGAGCAAAGTTTGTTTATGGCCAAGCAACAGGTTTAGAGCCGAAGACAATTTCTAGCATTATCGAACAACCAAAAGCATTTTCTAAAGCAAAAATGGCTGAGACAACAAGGGGCAATCTTGCAGAAAAGGTGGGGCAAGCACTTGACACTAAGGCTGCAGAATTAAGCGAGACTGGAAAAGTATACCAAGGAGTTAGAGAATTAAGAAAACCTGTAGTAATGCCTAAGGGTGGAGTGGAAAGTCATCTTTCAGAAAATTATGGTTTGGACGTAGTAGACGGAAAGATAATACGTTCTCCACAAAGCATCCAGATGAAAGACGGCGACCTGAAGGCTCTTCAGGACTTTTATGATTTGTATGGGAAAAAACAAGTATTGCAACCTAATGAATTTTTGAATGCTAGACAAAATCTAGCTCAAATGGCAGAGTATGATGCATTAAAATCTGATGCTTCTAATATTCTATCTCGTGATTTACGGGATTACTATAATCAATTTGGTCGTCCGCAAATAAAAGGTCTGGCTGAACTTGATGCTGAATATGCTCCAAGAGTGGCTGAGTTTAAGCAGTTAAAGAAAGATTATCTAATGAAAGACCCAGCGACAGGCGAACTTCGTCTTAAAGATGGTGCAGCTTCAAAGATTGCTAACCTAACCGGTAAGGGAAAGGAACAAGTGTTAGGTAGACTAGAGGAGGCTTTACCAGGGGTTACTAAAGAAATCAACATCCTGAAGTCTATAGAAGATGTTGAAGCGTCTTTTGGAAATAAAGTAGGTACTTATGTCAGAGCTGGATTGCAGGGTGGAGGTTTGGTAGGGGGAATAGTAACAGGAAATGTACCACTTGTAGCCGCTTCTATTGCTAGTAATCCTAAAGTAGCTCTCCAAATTCTTCGGGGGTATGGTACTATTAAGCAAGTAGGGAAAGATTTTATTTCAAAACTTTCTTCAGCAATGGAGAGGGGGGTTGCTTTAACTGAGAAACAGAAATCGTTTGTTAATGAATCATTGAAAAACATCATTAAGAAAAAACCATAAAGTTTGAAGTCAAATAACAAAGAAGCCCACCTTTTTATGGGTGGGACACTACTGAGGTCTTGCTTGTAGTGTTTATCTTCTAAACGTACTTAGATACTACCATAGGTAGTTCTTTTTGTCAAGTCATTTTGAGCCATCGTTTTTTCCATCTTTGTAGGCTTTGTCTAATAGGCCTGCTACTACTATTGCTAAAAATACTAACGCCCAAACTGGTATAAACATATCACTTTATTAAAGGATTAAAACTCGCTCCACAAGTAGCACAACTCCCTACCTCTGTAGTCTCATCATACATAGCCCAGCCAGATGAGCAGTAAATACAGGTTACTAGCATACTACTTCATTATTCTTTTAATCTCAGGCCGGAGCCAGTCCAGCCTGCACGTTGCTAGGTGGAATCCGTCGGTATACCTATCAAAGTGTATTTTACCTTCTGAGTACCCACTCCAGTATACATGGAACCGGCCATGAGGCAACCTTATCTCCCGTACCCAACCGTTCTCATTCCAGTGTTTAACGTATCCTTTAGCTTCTAGTACCGCCTCAAGTCGACCTTTAACGGTAAAAGTTATACTTCCCTTCATATCAAGCTCAAAATCATCACCCCAAACACCAGATTAAAGAATAAAGATATTAGAGCAATCACAACCCATCTATTATTCAACTTAGTTCTATAAACAATCTCCTCAAAGTTAGGTTCTGCCATGTACCACATCGCACCCATTGTGCCGCAAACTTTTTTACATTTCTCACAGAAGAAACGACTAATACCTTCTTCATCAAAATCAACTACTGTTTGTTCTTGACAACAATCTGACTTATGACCAGTCGGCTCTTTCGTGTGTAGAACAACAGATACATCACAGGGTTTTTTGCACGTCTGGCACATATAACAATCTGTTCCCTCTTCTCCGAAATTAGTATCAAGAACAGCACCACAGCAGGTTGAGGTATAACTCAGAAGCCCTATCTTCTTTCTTTGCTCATTGTTTGCTTTCATAGCTACCCTAAAAGAAAGGCCTTTTAATTCTTCTTTAGTAGCATTGTTAAAAAAGTCTGTGAATCCTTTTTTTGGCTCTATTTTAGGCGCTTTTATTTTCATATTTTCTCAGTTAAATAATCACACTCACTTATTACCCACTTATTTGGGTCAAACTTCTCCTTGGGGAAACGGTCATGCCACTGGCCTCTACCACACTCACTGCATAATACAGGCAGTCCTTTTGCTTTAAGCTCCCAATAAGGGGACAGGGCAGTGTTTTCTACAGAATCACAGTGAGTACAGCGAAAAAGAGGCATAAAATTAGTTTCCTCCAATCTCCTTGAGCAGGGCTTTGGCGTCTTTCTCAGTCTTAAACAGCTCGATAGTGTCCCCAGATTCATCGCGGATAACCACAGCGTACTGTAGCTCAGCTTTTAGTTTTTTTGGCATAGAATTTAGTATAAAGTTTATTAGTTGCTAATCCTCTGTCCCGTAGAATCTTGAGCAGTCTTAATTTCTCGACCTGATATTTGGTTAGTGTAATCCATCGACCTAGCAGTTTAACTTGGATTGAGCCGTCATTGTACTGCCTTGCTTCTTCTTCCACGAATGAGATTTTGGATAGTAAGATACTCTGGTTTGGCTTAATTGGGTACTTAAAGTGGTCGCCTGAGATACACACAACAGCACCGTGTTGCATGAAATAATCACCTTCCTTGGCTACTTTTTTACAGATTGAGCAGGTTGGTTTCATGTTGTCAACTTAGTTTTTTAATTCTTGGATGGTATTTTTTTATATTTTCATAAAACAAATCCATTTAGTTTTTCCACTTCGTCCGGTCGTGTGTCCAAAAAGCGGTGGTATACTCGAAAGTTTTAGGATTTCTGTAACCGAAATGTCTCGCTCATTCCACTTAAAAACTAAGACCCCGTATTTTTTCAAAACTCTAAAACACTCACTGAATCCTTGTCTTATATCAGACTGCCAATTTTCACTCAAAATACCGTATTTTTTTGCCATCCAAGAGTTTTTTCCAAGTTGTTTTAGGTGAGGAGGATCAAAAACCACAAGATTAAATTTATTTCTTTGAAAACGTAATTTTCTAAAATCCATAATTTTATCGGGATTTATCTCTAATTTTCTCCCGTCACATAAAATGTGGTTTTCCTTCCTTTTGTCCACGAAAAAAGTTATTGGATTCCTTTTATCAAACCAAAACATTCGACTTCCACAAGTTACATCTAAAACTATTTTTTTCATATTTATTTTTTAAATCGTTTATAAGTCTTAAAATGCAACCCGCTGATACAGTAATACTCACCTTTCATGATGTAGTAATCACTAGGTTTAATAGGTTTTTCACAGACTTTACACCTTTTGCCTACTAGACTTTCTGGTTCTACTTTGCGGATGGTTGCGTTCATATTGGATAGATAGTTGGCCATTTTTGAAACAGAATGGCCAAACTGTTTGCGTGTGGTTTGCCCAAAACCCACGCGATAGCTAGAGAGGCCGGCAGGTGAGGGGCAGAGCGTTGCGCTCCAGGCATCTAGCTATTCCTAGTTCCCGTCCTGTTCGGTCGGGTACTTGACTTCGATTTCGGTTTCGCACACGTTGCAACGATACGTGTGGGATTTCTCGCCGTGCGGAAAACACAGCTTCCAGTCCTTGCAAGAAGGACAAAAGAGCTTGATGGCTTGCCAGTTCATGTATCACTCCCCAATGCGGGAGGATTTCTGCGGGTACACGACGTGCAGCCCGACACGATTGCCGCACTTGCGACAGGTGCGCTCACCGACATACCTGGGCTTGGCTTCGTCGATGATGTCCACGACCTTGTGCAGGGTGTGGTTGGAGCAGGACTTGCACCAGAACCACCCGTCACAGCGTTCGACTTCTTTCCGCATGGCTAGGGCGAGAAAGAGAGGGGAAATTACCCCGTTGAGACTCCGACCATTCAGAGGCTCAATTAGGTGGCGGTTTATAGAGTCCCGCCAACTCTTGTCACCTCGACGCCTTAGCGTAGCGAGCGTCCACCTTCGTCCACACCCGACCGACTGTCCTGGTACGACA
>CAZXUJ010000007.1:12277-23573 GCA_964643995.1 uncultured Candidatus Saccharibacteria bacterium | reverse complement strand
TCCATTAGCGTCAATTGCTCCCGAAGCACCGATAGAGTTTTCATTCATTATCAATGTCCCAGGAGATAATGCCGTAAAATCTGCTATTACCTGTGCAGTAAGATACTCTAAATATAGAGGTTGCGTGCTACTAACTGGTGTTAGGTTGCCTCCTGAAACTTCCCAAAGACCGGGGCTACCAGGAATTACTACCGACCATATACCAGCTCCGTTATATCTATAGTACTCTTGCGTGTCTTGCTGGAAACACAACATTCCTAGCTCTAACCGAGCAGAAGGAATAGAAGTTCTAGCCATAGCGTCAGCTACAGTATGAACCCCGCCTTTACCATATTCTGAGTATTGTAATGGGTAAGTATCGGCGGAATCTGTTGGGACTATCCCAGCCCCTAAAACTACACCTGGAATTGCTGTCATATATTAAGCGGTTATAGCCCAGGTGATACCTGCGCCACTATAATTATTATTCGTCCTTAAAATGTAATAATCCTCGGTATATCCAGCTGAGTTGGTAAGAGAAACTGTTGACAGGTCGTAATCAGTGAAAGTAAACCCATTAAAGGTCGTAGTGGTAGGCGCACCAAACGACGTAGGATAAGCGTAATAGAGATAGTTGGGAGGAGTGCCAGCAGAAGCGTTAAAAGTCTTACTCACTATCTTTGTAGAAGCAAACTCACGAGTAGGAGCTGCGTCAAAGGCCGTAACTATGTCTGCCCCAGTGGTAAGAATAGCGCTATTTACTCCGAAATATCTATAGTTCAAGAAAGATATAGTCTGGTTTTGAGAAAACGGAGCATTAGTGCCACCATAAAGCGCGTCATCACCAAATCCTGATAGAGTATAAACTGTACTAGATACCAACCCTGCAGCAACCACTGCTCTTGTTCTCAATCCTACCGCCACCGCCCCAATTCCATTATTGATAGATTGAGAAGTTGGGTTGTCAGAGTTACGATTATATGTCCAGTTAAGAGTGAAGTTGTTAAGAGTCGTTCCAATAAGCTGAGTGCCGGCAGTGTTAGTAAAAGTAGCCACGGCGTAAGTAGCTTTTATTAAATCTTCCGATATTCCTGTAACTGCGTCAAGCTCGTTATTGGTAACGTCAGCTTTCAAGATGTTGCCATCAACGACTCCAGCTGCAAAGTCCGGACCACTTCCACCTCCACCACCGCTTCCACTACCACCGAATAGACCACTATCACCAACATTTGTCTCAGTTTTACCTACTTGAATTGAAACATTTGAATTTGCGCCAGTAGATACTAGCATAAACTTATCAAGCGGGATACTCCTGAAAGAATTCGCACCTGCCAGCAAAAGACCCTCAGTTGATGATGGGGTGTTACCGTCAAAAGCAACGCGGATGTTTACTCCCTCAACATTCAAATCAATACCGTCTAAATTGGATATACTAAAACTTGCAGATGACGCTGTTTCAATTAAATCTTGTAAAAGTGTCGGGGTTGACGTAACCTCGATAACCGTACCGTTTGCGTTAGGAAGTTTATAGGGAATCATATAAGCACTTTTTTACCTAGTTGAATCGAAACACTGGAAGAAGCACCAGTGGAAATAAGTTGTAATTTGTCAAGAGGTACACCTGATAAACAAGCCGAACCCATTATTTTTAGACCTTTAGTTGATGTCGGAGTATTGTCATCATAGCAAACCCGAATAGCCGTGCTTTCTACATTCATTGTCAATGAATCAATAGAGTTCATGTCAAAACTTTGTCCACTTGCTGTTTCAATTAAAGACTGTAATGAGGCGGCAGTATTAGTAACTGTGAGCTTCATTCCTGCGGCGTTTGGTAACTTGTATGGAATCATAAGGGTATATAACTTTTATATCACAACCACCTGTCTAGAATAGTGGTTGTGGATAAAAACTAGATTAAGCAGCCGCGCGCAACACTTGATAAGTCAAGACAGTCGCAGCACCTGGGTCGCCAGATAACAAAACAGTTACGGAATCGGCAGCGGGGGTAACTTTTTGTACGTTTACCGCATTGGAAGAGGCTTCCAACTGGGCAAAAGCCAAGTCAGTCGCCAAAGCACCAGCAACGGTAATAACGATTGTTGCAGAGCCGCCACCGTTATTCTCTTTTCCTCCATACTTGACAATATGCGACGGAGTGATACCAGCGGCTAATTTAGCCAAGGTAACAGCACTGTTCGCTATCGTCAAAGCACCTGCGTTAGAGATTGTAGCATCACCTGACATCGCCACAGAAGTGGCGACGTTTCCAGCAGAACCAACCAAAATGTTCCCCGAAGTCAAAACTGCGAGCTTAGAGAAATCAATCGCAGCCGATGCACTAACTTTTGCGTTAGTAACTGCACTATTAGCGATAGTTAAAGCCCCAGCATTTGATAATGTGGCATCGCCAGACATAGCAACTGCTGTTGCCACATTCCCTGCTGAACCAACTAAAAGTTGGGCAGAAGGCAAAGCAGCAAGTTTGCTGAAATCAATAGCAGCCGAACCATTTACGTCGGCGTTTACAATCGCCCCTGTGGCGATTGCCACAACACCAGCGTTTGAAAGTGTTATGTCACCAGACACCGCCACCGAGGTGGCAGTTGTGCCATTACCTACCAAGATTTTACCGTTATCTTTGATAGACAATTCGGACGTTACATTAGACGCATTGCCAATATACATCGAACCTTCCGCTAGAGTTTCCGCAATCGGGGCGACAATGTTACCACTGGCATCTACGATTACAGTTTCACCTTTAATTAGTCGAGAACCGCCCGCCAAATTGACATCACGGTTATAGATTTTTGCAGCATTTCCAGCCATATATATGTGCATTAAAGCAGGGATAAGGGGCGGAGTGTTACCGCCCCCATCCACTTACCACTAGGCTTTGATAAGAACTTGTACCATGCGTTGAGCGCCATCCGTAAAGGTTTTTGCACCCCACAAAGAAAGACCCATGATGTTAGTTACAGGCATACGTGGTTCCTGACGAACTTTCATTGTAGGAGCAAGCTGAGTAACCATATCTACTGCACCGCGCTGTGCGAACATAAGACGTTTCATGGCCAAGGAAGCTGTCCACTCATCAGTTGCGTCAGTAAAAGTTTCAGCAGTAGACACTGAGCGTCCTTTTGCGTAGAAAGTCATGGTGTTAGCAGAATTATCATTCACTGCGTAGCAGCTAACTTGGAGCGTATCCAACTGAGCACCAGTGAATGCAACACCGTTTGCAGTCGTTGTGCCTGGGGCGTTAATTAGAGCAACCAAGTTTGCACGAGTTAAGTCGGCAGTACCAGCAATCAATACGTTACCAGCGGTTGAACCAATAGAAGAAACAAACGTGAATACACACGCAACGCTTCCATACACAGTACCGAGAGTAATGGTAACGGTATCACCGTTGGTTGGGTTAGTCGCCATGGCGAGTACACGAGAACTTAGGTAGTTATTGGTCATGTATGCGTCAAAACTAAAGAACTTGAAACGATTACCCATGTAACCATTCCGAGTAGCTTCATCACCCAACCAATTAGTTTCGCGAGCCGCGATACCACTTTCGATAGTAGCCGCAGTCGCTGGGTCAACACCACCCCACAAATCAGTCAAGCTGATATTTTGTTCGGCAAGTTTCTGTTGAACGCCAGAAAACACCGTACCTACATTAGAACCAGTCAAAGTGATTGGATCGCCAGCAGTACCACCGAGATACGCATTGTCAATGGTTGACGTTGCATTAACTACCTCGGCCAACATGTCCGAGTCAATAGCGTTAGCCATACCGACAACAGCAGTGCGGGAGTAGGTAGGCCCAAGCTCAAGGTTAGCCTGGATTTGGTCTAGGTCATCAACCTGGAACAACCAAGCCAACTGATTATCAACCGTCAATGTCTGGTCAGTACCAGAGATGTCTTGAGGGGTGATTTCAGTGTAGCGTTGGTACACCTGTTGACGAACCACAGAAGGCAAAATGCGGTGAAATACATCGCCATCTTTCATTTCTTTTTCAGCGCGAAAGCTAGCTACCTGGCGGTAGATTGCGATTGGCTGATAAATTTCCTGAGCTACTTTAGCCCAGTATTCGGGAAAATACGGATTAAGGGTATTAGCCATATATAGAAGTTATGCCCATACCCTGTAAAAAAGGGAACTAGGGCGATTTTTTAATCAGCAGATTTGGCCGTTGTCCCTTTGCTAATCCGACTGCGCGACGAAAATCATCATCGGATAATTCTTCGCTTTCATCAGACTGGCGTCCCATAGCACGAGGTTTTGTTTCTTTAGTTTCAAGTTTCAGCTGGCCTTTGACAAAAGCGTCAACGTCAGCAAAACTCTTGCCTTTGAATTTATCAGTAGCCGCAAGCGTTTTTACTAATTCCTCACGCTCTTTGGCTGACTTATCCTGTGCTAGGTACAATTCCCATTGTTCCTTTTCGTATTGTTCCGCTTTGATTTCTTCACGGCTCAATAGACCGCGCTTTTTTGCGAACTCATCAAAACGAGACTCTACGTATTTATCAACATCGGCTAATGGCTCAGTTTCGGTTGTCGCTTCCTCTTTAGGTTGCGGCCGTTCTTGGCCTTTAGCATGGAAAGTCTTCTCGAGGTTGAGGTAGGATTTTTCCATATCCTCTACGCTCTTAAACTTTCCGGCATACAGCTTGTCAGTTTCCTGGGCTGATTGATGTTCTGCCGCCTCTTTTTCCAGGTTATCGTCATTGACGGCCTGGTCGTTGGGGTTCTGGCTCATACTTGAACAATTAAATTGTTAAGGGCGGTTAATCCGCTTTACCTACCCGCCAAAAGCGGGTAAAAAAACGTACTAATCTTCTTTGGTGATATTTTCAAGAAAACGCAGGAACTTTCGTACTTCATTTCTTACTTTAACAGCAACCTCTAGCTCTTGCCCAGTACATGTGGATAACTTTTCATCCAGCTGTTCTTCTTCCCGTGTAAACCAAGCCACTATCTGCTTATAACCTTCCGTATTAGCAATGCTTAGTATGCCTTTATGCTGTTTATCGTAAAGTTTTTGTGCTTCTTTTTGTAACTTCTCAATTTGGTCGGTCATATATAGTGAGTAGCACTAGGGGGTTAAATTACCTTGCACGACTTCTTTTGAAAGCTCAGAAACGTTATCTAGCCCTGGTTTTTGTGGCGATAAAAGAGCTTCAAGGTTTTTTGGTGTTTTCATTCCCATTTGGTTCATTAGCGGTTCAAGGTTAAGCTCGGTATATTCGTCCACGTTGCGCTTCTCAAACGTCCCCAACACTTCATCCCATACTTTCTTTATGTTCGGATTCCCACCTGATGCCTTATAATCTTTTGCCAGCGTCCACAAAGCAAGAGCGTCTTCACGTCGGCTTTCTAAGGTATCAAACGAACTCGAGCCTACTTCTACACGTACAACATACCGAAGCATTGAATCAGTAAACAGTTGTGGCTTCAACCTTTTTTCCTGTTCTGGCAAGTAAATATCCTCAGTAGCATTCTGGGCTATCTTCTCAAGGACTGAGTACGCAAGACGCACTAGAAATTCTTCAAAGTGTTTGAGGGTATCAGCGTATACAGTGTTGGTTTCAAAGAAGCGCGCGCGTACAGCGGTGGCCGTATTAGTGAATCCTTGTGTGCTGGTAGGCTGAGAAGTATCAATCGTAAATGATACCGACTGCATGTCTCTCCGAATCTCATTGTTCTGTGCAAAATAAGACTGATTGATTTCTTTGTTTTCAATCTGCAAAAGTCCATTTTTAGCGGCTTCTATACCTTTTGTTACGGGGATAATGGCGTTAGGAGCGGAGGCGTTAGCCAGCGATTTCGGGTCAATGCCAGATTGCGGATCCCAAAAATAGGAACGATTGAGAGCGTGGTTGATATACTCAATCCCAGAGTTTAGCTTAAAGTTATACTCCCGTTGTAGCCCTAAAATTGGCTCAACATAGCCAATACTAAAATGCTGTTCAGGGTCCTCAAAACAACCAGCAGATATAACAGGGATTTCGGTGATTTCTTTAATTTTAATCACTAAACACTGATTGACTACCCAAATTTCATATAGCTGCTCTTCTGCGTAATCATCATCGTCTTCTGTCTTCGCGAAGTACCCAAAGTATTTATCGACTGTTAATGTCTTAAATTCTCTCGGCTCAACCGTACCGTCAGGAGAAGTAATCATGATGTTGTAAATCATGTACTTGTCATAGTCCGTAGCGGAATTAGTCGTAGGAGTCCCGCCTTGAGTCTTTATCTTGTCAAGATTAAAAAGCTCTTGCTCTTTCTTTTGCGCTACAAGCTCACCATAGCGGACGTTCTGTGCGGTTACTATTACAGCAGGTGAATCAGCTGTCTGAATGAAACGAGGGTCAAGATAAGTTTCGGTGAACGATACGTTATTAAGACATGGATACTCAGACAGCTTTTTACTTACTACTTTTTCACCGTCTTTAGTTCGGTAGTTCTTTACCTTCCAATCAACCATGCCGTATACGTTCCCGTTTCTCACAAGGGCTTTAGCCATTCGGCGAAGTGTTGCGCTAAACTCGTAGGCGTCTCCGAATACATAATCAAGGTAGGTCTGTACCTCTTTAGCCCAAGTATTTACTTCTTTCTCGAATTTTTCCCGTTCTTTCCGCCACTCTTTTACTTGCAAATCCATTCCACCCATAGCTTCTTGTAGTGGTTGGCCGCTTTTTTCAGCTTCCTCAAACTCCTCTACAAACTTAGGCTTCGGGTACATTTTCTCTGCCAATTCATGAGCAGGAACACGCATTGACACAATAAACTTCGGGCTTTTAGCTGTGAGCCTAGACGTTACCAGCTGTTCTACTTGATTGGCGAAGTTTACTTTAAGCGAAGAAGACCAGTCGGCCTGTTTTTCACTTTCATAACTCATTACTTCTCGGTAAAGGTCTACTAATTGCCTGCGTCGTTTCTGACACATGTTCTTGTACGAAAACTTAATAGTAGACACTTTGGCAAGTGCGCTGTCTTGTATCGAAGAAGAAGGAATTTTGCTGTTTTTATCCTTTTTTTGTTCTTTTTCCATGTTTTTGAGGTCAAATAAGTACTTTTAGTGTACTTTTTTGCCAAAAAACAACAATAGCCTGTGGATAACTACACAAAAATTGGGCGACCCATGTGGTCGTACTCCACTTTGGGAACAGAGTAAGTGGTGGTTTCTTTGGTTGGGGAATAAATTGAGTACAGCATTTGAACAGAATCACAAATATCATCATGAGTACCGCGCGGAAAACGAATTAACTGCTGTTCTAGCTCTTGCATTTCAGGCTTCCAAAATATAAGTCCGTACTGTATCGGGGCAATTAGCTTTCTTATTTTACTTTCTTTGTCCCCTGTTTGCACAATTTCATCAACAGGAACGAGGTATCCTGATTGTCTCATCTTCTCTTTCAAAAAATGTCCGATAACTGTCTGAGCGGCGTAGGCTTCAATTCCTACTTTCTCAACTTGCCACTTCTTTGCGAGGTAAATTATCTTCTCGATGACTGTAGACGGGTCAAAACGTCCGTGGATTATCTCTAGTATGTACAGCTTGTCCCCGTCGAATCCGCCAGCAACCATTGATGTCTCATCGTTCTGTTGTTTTTGTTTGAAAGCTGGGTCAACTGCGATAAACTTACGGAGTGGCTTAAAAGTTCCACTCACCCCCTTGGGTAACTCACTATAATATTGAAAAAACTCCTCATGGAACTCTTGGCTCTCTTTGGTTTGTGGTTCTTGTTGGTACTGGGTAGAGAAGACGGCTGGATTGTTAATTCGTATCTTCTCCAACGCAGTAAGAGGCATTCTGCTTTCGTGCCAGCTCTCTCCCTGCTTACGATGATCATCATCAGTTTCGGCGATACCCTTAATCTGTAACAATTCCCACTGCTCACCTGTGCCTTTTTTCATCTTCTCAAGTAAGTAGCCACATAAGTCATTCTCGTGTGTTCTCTGCATTACAATGACAACTGCGTCCTTGTTCGGATTATATAAGCGAGAAAGAATCGTATTATCGTACCAGCGGTTCACTCCCTCACGCATTACGTCTGACAGAGCTTCATCTGGCTTAATAGGGTCGTCAATTACTATGAGGTTTGCCCTATTACCAGTTATCCCTGCGCCTGCACCAGCAGATAGGTACTGGCCACCCTGCATATTTCTCCATAATCCCTTGGTGTCCATGTCGTCCTTGATTGGAGATCGTCTAGGGAATATCTGCTGGTAAGTATCTGAACGGTAGTAATCTCTTGCTTGCGCTCCGAAGTTCTGCGCTAAAGTGGCAGAGTACCCTGTGGCAATAATCTGGTACTGTGGATTGTGCCCCATAGCGAAGATGGGTAGGAACTGTGACACCAGTGTTGTCTTTGCACTTCCAGGAGGGATATTGATAATCAGCCTAGTAATTTCACCTTTTAAGACTTTGAGCAGCTTTTCTTCGATAAGGTGGTGGTGCCAATTTGTTTCCCATGTTCTGTTAAGTTCCTTCTGGTAAAAGTATTCTATAAAACTAATAAGCGACTCCCGTTGTGGTTGGTGTCGCTTTTCTAGTTCTCTGGTAGCGAGTTCTTTGAGTGCTTGCTCTTTGAGAGAAAGCATACTTAATTTATTTTATGATTTCTAACAATTCTGCTTCTGTTTTGTTTTTCAAATCTATCTCGTGTTTGATGGCGCCACCTTCTGCGCCAGTTGTTTCGGTGCGTTTAGAATAATGCTTTTTCCCTAATGTTTCAGCAACAAAGGTTGTAATATCAGCCTTAATTTTCTTCAGCTTAGCATCTCCCTCGTCATCCATTGTCAAAAACTCATTTATGTTTTCGTTAGCCTTTTTTAGCTTCCATTGGAGCTGTATGTCGTTCCACGTCTCTTCCAGCCCCTCATAATTCACGTAAATCCATTGCTTAAAAGTATTATACTCTATTCCAATATATTCGCTAACATTAGCCAAAGTTGGGCGTTCGGTTTTTTCTTTGAGAAAATCTTGTATTTTTGCCCGTATCTCCTTAGTGAGAAGTGTTGGTCTGCCTACTCCTGAGCTGTTGGCAACGGTTTTATTTTCTTCGGTCTTCCCCTTTTCTTCTTCGGGTGTGCTTCCGCTTGAGTCGTTTCCTGGGCTGGCAACTCCTGGCTCTGAGGTGAAGAAATTATCTCCTTGGCCACCAGTGTCCCGTCCGCTTTCCGGTACTCTAGGCTCTGGACTTTCGATTGTATTTTGTTCTTCTGTTCCCATAGGTTAGTTACACGAGAATAAAGTGTTTCTGTTGTTCCGTCAGGCAGTACCCAACGGACTGATTTAGCTAAAGACATCGCAAGGCCAGGGGGCGTTTTTTTACTCATGGCCTTGATTGCCATTTTCTTGTGGAGGGTGGCGAGGTTCATAATCTAATCTTCATAAGCTCGGCCATAGGCGTAATTAGAAGTGGGTGAGGTAATTTGATGAGAAATGGTTATCTGCATGGTGCGGATTTTCTGTTCTTTCCCTTGAAGGGCAGACACGACATTATCTGCCTCGGAATAAAGGAAATTCAAATAAGGGTCGTGAATATACAGGTCGTCTAACCCAAAATCATGTACATTCGCATAGGTCAGTAATTCAAACTTCCGTTGAGCAATCTTGAGCAATAACTCCCGTAGTTTCATTTGGGGGAGCACACTAATGAAAATTAGTAATTACTTTTTTGCTTGCTTAAACGCGATTGCAACCGCCTGTTTCAACTTTGCTTTTTTAGGTGTTAGTCCTGTGCGTTTTTCGATTGTCTTAATTCCTTTAGCTCGGCGAGCAGACGGCTTGGTGGTCATCAACTCTTTTATATTTTTTCCCATACTCTTTGAACCTTTGAGAAGTGGCATATAATTATTTTAAGTTTTCAATTGCATCGGTAAAATCTACTAAATCTTTGTGCATCATCGGCCAAACATGAGACTTTACTAGACTTTTTAATAGTTTAGCGTCTTCGTCTTCCAACTCAACCAATTCTTCCGAAGCTTTATCGCATGATTCTAGTATACGCATACGCTTGCGCATGGCGTCGGCTCCAATTCCCTCACGAGGATTGACGAAATTAACGACAATACGCACAAGGTCAACATAATTGCTTTTTTCTGTTTCCGACTTCGGCAAAGATGTTAGCTTGTTTTCTAGCTTCATCATAAATTAAAAATAAAACGACCCTAAAAAGGCCGTAAAAAATAGATAGATTGAAAAAAATGGTTCTCCATGTAGGTATATTACCATAAAAACACGCTTATTGGCATAGGATAGTTATCCACAGGTACACTGTTGACACACTGTTGCCACAGTGGTATACTACCCACAGATGAGCAAGCGAGAGCTAGCCCATCACAACTCAAACTGGAGGGGGCGGACGAGGAGAGAGATACGCCTGCCCCTATCCACGAAGAGAAGCTAACTTAAATAACTCGAAACCATATGGCGACAACACTCAAAGACTTACAGACAAACGGAGAGAGCAACTGCTGTGGTGCAAAGGTCTACAATGACACCTGCGCTGATTGCAAAGAACATTGCGAAGCGGTTGTGAGGTGTTCAAATAATGATTGTCAAGAAGTAGGGTCCGAAACCGTAATTCTCAACGGACGCTCAACGCAAGTATGTGCAGAACATAAACGCACCACTGACCTTGGTAACTGGCAAGGGATTGAATGGATAAAAAATACTTTAGAAAAACACTTTAACTAAAATATATGTTCGGATTCAAACCTAAAGTAGTAGAAAAAGAATGCGCGTACTGTAAGTATCACCCAAAAACAGAATACGGAAAAACACTTATGGCAGAGTTTCAGGAGATAGAAAAAGACATGGATAACTTGTTGGCCACCGAGCAATGTGGAATGTGCAAGCGGTTCTATCCTGGGGACGAATTTATTGTCAAGGGCGACCGCATGTGCGTGTATTGCTTCGAAACTGGACTAGACATGGTGGGGGATCCCGAAAGAGAGGAGGAGAACGTATGAGATACTTACTTACAGACATAAAGGCTTATTTATTCCGTGTTAAATACTTTAGACATTTTTAATAATAATATGGATTTCAAACAAAAATTACCTGATAAAGTTCAAAAAGATTTAGATACATATATCGAACGTATCCAGAAAATTAAATGGTTCCAACCAGACGCTAAATTAAAGAAAAAAGAAGTTGAAAAACAAGTGGCCTTTTCACTCGAAGCGTTTGGCGTGAAAGGTACGATTGAATACCGTTCACTCAAAACTCCAAAAGATTGGGACGCAGCACGGGACGCAGCACGGGACGCAGCATGGGGCGCAGCATGGGACGCAGCATCGGGCGCAGCAT
>CAZXUJ010000007.1:0-12177 GCA_964643995.1 uncultured Candidatus Saccharibacteria bacterium | reverse complement strand
GCATCGGGCGCAGCATGGGACGCAGCATGGGACGCAGCACGGGACGCAGCATGGGACGCAGCATGGGACGCAGCACTGGACGCAGCACGGGGCGCAGCACGGGACGCAGCACGGGGCGCAGCACGGGACGCAGCACGGGACGCAGCATGGGACGCAGCACGGGGCGCAGCCGACATACTTGCTCTCCACACCGAAAATTACAAGAAAAAATACCCTAAAGGAAACTTCATCACCTTAATCCCGCTATGGGAAATGGGTCTATATCCTGTTGGGTTAGTAAATGGGAAGTTCGTTATCTACGTCCCTGCTTCTAAAATGGAATTTCCGAAAGATTTATTGAAATAATATGAAAACCGAATATATCACAATCAACGAATGTGCCAAGACTGAAAAGGTTAGGACAATGTATGGCACTTTCACACAACGACCAGAGACTATTAGAAAGATATTCAGAAAGATAGGAGGAAAATTAAGACTTATCAATGGGCTGGAAAGGTTATCAGTAACCGAGGAACAGCTCAATAATTGGAATAGAACATATGACATTCAATGAAGAAATTTACAAAAAACTTGTTGAAGCGGTAGAAAAATTACCAGAAAACGCAGTCGAAAGAACAAAAAAAGAAACCACCAGAAAAGGCTACGACACTACTGGATACCAATACCAATATCTGGTTAATGTTCTCAACGAAATTATCGGCGTTAATGGGTGGTCATTCACTTATACAATCGCAAAAGAAGACGAAGGAACACGACAATCTGGACAAAAATACTGGGAAGTTACAATCGACATGGAGGTAACTATTCTTGACGCGAAAAGAATGTGTGCTGGTGGCCATATTTCGAGCACCTATGCAGACGCAAAAAAAGGCGCAATAACTAACGCTCTCAAAAAAACACTCGCCCTATTCGGCATAGGTAAAAAAGCCTATGAGGGGACTATTGACGAAGACTACATGCCAATTCCAGAAGCAGAAAAACCAAAATTCTCACCCCCAACTACTTTCTCGCACCTTAAAACAACAACCCAACCGCCAAAAACAAAAACCATCCAAAACCCACTTAATGACTTACCCTTCAACTAATATGAATATCGAACTTGTAGAATTCAAAACAACAATCAACCCAGAGGTACTTAATCGAGAAATCGTGATAACTAACCAAGACGAATACACTTATTGGGGCGACGTAATGAAACTTTGCAAAAACAAGATTAAAGAAATAGAGGACGAGCGCAAAGAATACACTAAGCCAATCGATGAGGCAAAAAAACGCTTAATGGACAAAGAAAAAACAATCACCGAACCGGTTAAGACATACATGGCCAAGATTGACCAGCAAATGGGTGTGTTCTACCTTGCCGAAGAAAAGAAACGCCAAGAAGAACAAAAACGCCTGGAAGCAGAAGCTATCGCCAACGCCAAACCAGAAGATACCGATGTCATCGTACCAGTAGTCGAAAGTATCAAAACTACCCACGGCCAAGTATCAACCACTACAGGAATTAAGTATTACGAATTTGAAATTGACAACCCGATTGATGTGCCAAAGGAATACTGGAAAATTGACGAAGACAAAATCAAAGAAGCCATTAACAAAGGGGGCGTGAAAGAAATACCTGGTATCAAAATAATTGAAAAAGTGCGATTTACCAACCGATAATATGCTTTATTACGAAGCACCACCAGATAACCAATTCGATGAATTAAAATCAAGAGCCATAGAAATTTGGTCAAAAATGGGGGACGAGCCAAGCTATGCACAAGAAAAAATAGGCAAGATAAAAGACATTAAAAATGTGAGTGATAATTTTATGTACATGGTTGCGATGTTCGATATAAATAACCAACGTATTCTGTCTTCACAATTAACTAACGAAACAAGGAAATCAGTATACGAAAGATTAAAAAGTGGAGGGCTACCAAATGTTTATAATGTTTTTAACTAATATGATTAAAAAAATCAAAATCGAAGTCATCAAAAACGAAGACAAAGTATCAAAGGCCGGCAAACCCTACTCATCTTGCTCAATCAAGACCATTGGAAGCGAAGGACAAGATGTATGGCTTCATGGTTTTGGTAATTCCACCACTAAAGGTTGGGTCAAAGGCCAAGAAGTAGAACTAGATGTATACTCCGAAGAATACAACGGAGTAAATCACTGGAAGTTTAGGGACGTACCAGAGAGAAGTGTGTTTACTGAGCTGGATAAGATTGTAGCGAAATTGGATGAACTAATTGCAAATTTACACCCTGAAGAACCTGCAAAACAAGACAATGTTACCGTGGAAGAAGTAGACAAGTATTTTGGTACAAAATAGTATGATAAACACCAACAGGGTCAAGGTTGGGGGGTTTGCCACTGAGATCCCCAAGCCATTAAATCTTGAGCTAAAAACGTACATTACAACCGAGATTGAAGTGTACGAAACTTCGATGAGGGACAACCAAGACGGCTCATTTGACCAGATATTTCGTAGCAAAGTGAATGGGTCAACTGTAATCAAGCAAGAGGGAGAGAAAGACCCTATCATCGGGAAGTCAAAGCGTTCTCATTCTGCACAATTTCAAGCCAAGATGTTCCGAGAAAATCCTGATAGGAGCTTTTATGAGAGGGTAATGGAGAAACTAATTGCGAAGCCTACCGAGGAGATACTAGATTTCCTTGGGTAGTCCCCACCCCTAGCCCGTCGGAAGTGCGGGTTAGGATGTGGAGAGTAGCTGTGGATAAAGTCATTGCGGACAAAAAGATGGATGTGTGGTATAATACAAACGCTAAAGAAAAAATCCCTATGTACAACCTGATTAAAAAAAGAAACCAGTATGTAGTGTGTCCGGCAACGGACAAGGGCAGGGATGCCTCTTTAGCCACTACATACTGGTTTTTTCGTTGAATCTTTATGAAGTACCACCAACAATACTACATTAAAAACAAGACAAAAATAAGAAAATATGGGCTAGAATATTACTACAAAAATCAAGAAAAAATATTGATTTCACTTAAAGAATTCAAGCAGTCCAAAAAAGGAAGGTACAAAACATACAAACAGAATGCCATGAGTAGAAATTTAAACTTTGAAATCACATTTGAAGAATTCTGTTTATTATGGCAAAAACCATGCACCTACTGTGGAAGCGAAATAAAAACAATAGGATTAGATAGAATTAATAACAACGAACCATACTATTCAAGTAACCTTACTCCGTGCTGCACTAATTGCAACAAAATGAAAGAAAAAATGACAGTTAAAGAATTCCTTTCTCAGTGCGAAAAAATAACAATTTTTAATAAGCAAGGGTTATTTTAATTTAATATGGCGCAACGAAGAATGTTTAGCAAAAGTATCACTAATAGCAGTAATTTTTTGATGATGCCACAAAGCTCTCAAAATCTTTACTTCCACTTAGGAATGAACGCAGATGATGACGGATTTTGCGAGCATTTCTCAATAATGAGAATGACAGATAGCAAGCCGGACGATTTAAAAGTATTACAGGCAAAGGGGTATGTGAACGTATTCGATGATAAAGTCCTAGTTGTAATAGACTGGAAAGAAAACAACTATTTGAGAAATGATAGGTACACACCATCAAAATACCTAGAGATTTACAAAAAAGAATTACAACTACTGTCTACCAGCGGTATACCAAATGGCGACAAAGTGGCAACCCAGGTTAGGTTAGGTAAGGTTAGGGTAGGTAAGGGTAGGATAGGTAAGGTTATTACAACTAGCGAGCAAAGCTCGCCACCTATCCAAGAAATGATGAAAATCTTTTTTGAAATTAACCCAATGTTAAAATTTGAGAACTTGGGAGAAAGAAAGGCCGCCGAACGCATCATCAACAGATTGGGAGAAGAAAAAGCACTCAACTCTGCTCGGGCCGCAATTGCAATCCACGGTCAACCGTTCTCCCCGACAATAACCACACCGTTCCAATTAGAAAAAAAACTTTCTGAGTTAGTAGCTTTTTATAAGAAATCCCAATCTAATACAATAATTTCTATATGACCCAACTTTCCACCGAACAAAAAAACAAAGTTATTATATTCCACGACGGGAGTAAGCTGTTTATAACTTCCCAGCAAGAAGAACTAATCTACCAGATTAGTGGAACACCCACAAAACATATCCGCATTGATGGAAATATGTACGCTTTTTCCACCATGGCCAAAATAATTGACTTGAAAGATTATTATGACCAATACCCAGAACAACGCCCAGAAACAAGAGAGGAGATTAAAATTGAAACAGACAACCGAACGCTCGAACAAATAGCTGAAAGCTCAAAAGAAAATTACCAAGGGTTGTTAAAAGGCCTAAAACAATTCATTGATGAAGAAATAACCAAGGGCGTTACCCCAAAACATGCTATTGAGCTATTTAATAGCAAGGTAAGCAGATATAAACAATTGTACACTTAATAGAAATACCTTTTTAGTATGAAAACAAAAGCATGTATCCATTGCGGTGCTAGAGTCAATCAACAAGAGTGGAAAACAGAGGAAGAAAAAAGTTGTTGTAAAAAATGTGCATACATAACCCAGACCCTAGACGCAGTATGCAAGGGGGCAGGCCAGATAGGGAGAAACATTGAAGTTAGGTGGAAAATAATTAAATAATATGACATCTTGGAAACAACTACAACGACCTTTAATCGGATACCACTGGTGGTATAGGGTTTTAACTGGCCGAAAGTACACCTATCCATTCATGAACCAAAGAATGGAAAACCCATATAAGATATACTGGAAAACGGAAATAGGGACTAACCACACTGTAGAATGCAAACTATTGAATTATGTGGCAAAAAAAAGAATGGAGTGGAAGGCGAGGAAATATATAAAAAGCACAATTTTCAGACAAGGCTAAGCGGATATAATAATATGAAGTCCTTTATTAAGAATTTACTTCTGCTACTAATACTAACCCTAGTTTCTTTATCCATTTATCACTTATTAACGGGAGCGTTTTATCTATCTTTCCTTGAAATATGGAGCGCCAACGGAATTTATTTTATTGCTTCAAAATATGAAAATCATTATTGAATTAACCAGAGCAGAATACTTGCAAAAAGATTGCCAATATAAATTAAACTCTTTTTTAGTTAGCACGTTGCAAGAACAAATAGATAAACTACATGATACAACTGCAAATATATTTTCTACCGATATAGTAATAAATATAAAAAAATAATATGAAAATTAAATCCATTGTTTTCTTCCCTGGTGGAAACACAGCAGTTTTTGACGAGGATGGAAATCAAATCTCTCATTTACAAAAGAATTGGTTTCTTGAGTTTTTGAAACAATTGCACTATATGTGGGAAGACTTTGAAGAAGCTGAGATTTTGCTTCCTGGGGGTAAGGTTGAGTTAGAAAAAATTGAAGATGGGGACTTTACTAAGTATGATTATAAATTCCTATGAAAGAAATCATCAATGAAATTAAACCACGCCACATACTTGAATTGCGATGTAAGGATTGTGATACTCGTTTTAGAACAGACGAGTGGCACTCAAGGGTTGAGTTATCCCCTGGATTTGCCGTCTATTCAGATTGTCCTTCTTGCAAAGAAGGAAAAATGTTTGAAGTAATTGAAGCTGAAAAATTAAAAAAACAATTTATAGATTATGTAAAATCCGGAAGAGATCGTAGGTTTGAAATTTAATTCAAAGATAAAAGGCTCAACCTAGCAAAGTTATTTTAGAAACGTGCCCTAGAAGGCCTCTGACGAGCTAGGAGGCACAGAAACACGTCAAGAGGCCTCAGAGGGCAAATTTAGGGGTATAGAACCCCCAAAGAATTTAACTCTCTAAGTTCCAAAGCACCATAGAAGCAGGTACTGGATAGCAAAGACCCAACAAACTAACACGGTTTAGCTTAACACAGCCAAAAGTATGAAAAACCAAATTACCCCAAAAGAAAGAGAAGAAATCTTAAATTTTTGTGTACAAAATCCTGATAAAACTGTACAAGAAGTAATGGACGTGTACAAAGTAAGTACACAAATAGCTTTTAATATCGCAGAAGAAGCTGGACGTAAACTTGGAAAAATATGAAACACCGCCTATCTTGGTTCACAAAGCGTATTGGGAAAGTCATTTATCGAAATAGATTGCTTTGCGACGATGGGCAATGTGAATCTTGCTGGCACAATGAAGTTAAGATACACAGCAAAGAACATGCCAGTTATTTGGAGTTAGTGCAAAATGAGTTAGATATTGATTATTTTGATAAGCCAGTTAAAATATGAAATCATGTAAACTCTGCCCCTCTAAACGCTACGGACAATTTCAACTCTGCTTTAAGCACTACCACGAGAAGTTAAGAGATAGAAAAGAAGCGAAGAAGCTACGCCACCAACAAACCAAGACCTTTGAATTGCACGAAAAAAGAAAGTGGCACAAAAAAGCGTGGGTTGTATTTTCGGAGTACGTTCGTAAACGAGGAGCAGATAGTCAAGGAATGGTGGGGTGTTACACTTGTTACCAGAGAAGCCCATGGCAAGAAATGCACGCCGGACACAGGTATCACAATAGACTTGACTTTGACCTCAGAAATATAAAGCCCCAAGACCCTGCTTGTAACACCTACCGCCACGGAGAGCTAGGAGAATATGAAAGGCACTTAATCGAAGACAACGGCTTGGAGTTTGCCCAACAACTTAAAAAAGACGCTTTTCAACACCAAGGTTACTCGCTAGATGAGCTTAAACAAATTTATCTAACTTATTCAGAGCTATTAAAAAGTTTATGAAAAGGAAGAAGACTAAGGAAAGAGTGTTATCAAAAAACCAAGTCAAAATAAAGATACAAAAATTCTTCGAGGATATTGATTGGATGTTCCATATAAACGGGTTTGAAAAAGCAATAATTTGGAAAGAAAATGACGAAAATGATTTTGCAGCCGCAGTGTCTTTTGACGAAGAGTACCAGAGAGTGATAATAAAGATTTACCCCAATTTTTTTAACCACGAGCTAGGAGACCAGCGTAAATTTTTACTTCATGAACTGTGCCACTATTTTATACATCCAATGGATAATCTTCTCGATAATCTTCTCGAAGGGAAGTTAATCACTAAAATCCAGGCAGCAAAAGAAAACGAAAAAGCTACCAGTCAAATTACAAATGTCCTAGACCAGTTACTACAAGGCCGATTAAAATACGCACAGCAGGCTTACAAAGACTATTTATCCCCATCTATCCCCTTGACAAAAAGAAAGAAGTAAGCTATACTAGAAATATAGAAATTGAGTGTTCAGCACTTAATTACTATCAGGGTCATATAAAGTACGGTTTTTTTAATGGAATCTGGACAATGCCGTACTAAAAAACTACCTTAATGGAGCAATCTATTTGGTGTGTTGGATAGTATGGCCCTGTACGGATTCCATTTTATTTTAAGCCTATGAGAACATAACTAAGTATTTAGAATAATATGCCCAATACACTTTTAGTTAATCCAGCAGTAAACGGAAATATATCATCTTGCAAAACAGAAGTTGCAGTAATAATTTGTAGCTCTCGTTCGAGTCTTTGGTATTGTGAAGATACTAGGTATGCGACTAATAATTGCACGGGAGTTACTGACAAGTTTAATTCATGGAGTTTGACCGGTACAAGTTTATTTGTAATGTGTTTGATAGGAATTATAGGCGTGATTGTTTTTATGGGTTGGATTTTTGAATAAATAAATATGCCCCGAATTTTAGCTCTTATCATTGCGACCGTAATCAATGTATCATTATTTTTAGTTGTGGCACTAGCTCTTAAAGGCTACCATGGTTCATTCGACATAGTGTCACTCATTGTTGGCTCGTTCATAGGAATATTTTGCAACACGATTACTAGGATAGCATTTGAATTAACCAAAGAATAATATGCCAAATTATCGAATCATCAAAGATTTTATCTTGGGGGAGAAGTTAACGGGTGAAGAGTTTGATTCAGAAAATTTTGAAGATAATCAATAAATATATGAAATTTACACAAGAAGAAAAAATCAGCGCCTTAGTTTCTCGAATGGGGATTTTTGGCGATGGGCAGATATCCCCCAGTGAGCTGGCAAAAATATTACTGGAAATAATTGAGTCTATAGAAAGCATGCCTAAAGATAATCAATAAATATATGGACTTCAAACACAACTCTTATGGATCAGCCGGTGGCGGAGGATCAGGATTAGGACCAGTAACAGAGTCTATTGGAAAATACACCGAAAAAGAAAAAGAACTGCTGGCAATGTGGGCGGGGATGGCGATGCAGGGTCTTCTATGTACAGGGTTACCCCTAAAAGATAGGGTAGAAGACTCGTTTCGCCTAGCCGAAAGTATGCTCGAAGAGTATAGAGCGAGAATTAACCAATAACCTATGTGTACCTATCTCGACATCGCAGGACTAATATTTATCTCTGGATGCACGATTATGCTCATAGCGGGCGTAGTAACAGGTTGTGCAATTACCTACAAAAACCAGACTAAATAATATGACCATAGACCAAATTGAGAAAGAGTTTGATAAAGAGTTCAACGAAATGCTTTCTTTGGTGGAAGTTCAAACGGGAGTTTCTGAAAGAGAGAACGTAAGGTCATTTCTTCGCTCCAAGATTAAGCAGTTGGTGAGGGAGATTGTACCTTTAGAGGAAAAAGTTATTAAAGGCGATCAGAACAAAGGTTGGAACGATTGTCGAAGTCATTTAATTCATAAATTACAACAAGCTGGCATTAACCTTGGATAAAGAGATGAAGTATGAAAATGACTATCCAACAAATAGAATACATTCTTAAACAAATGGAAGATTGCCAACGAGAAAATCCAAAGGCAATCGTAAAACTTGATATGGAAAGTGGCGCAATACTAATAGAGTATTCTCTGCCAAAAGATTATTTTGAAATCACTAAATTTGGTTTCACCCCCAGCCCAGCTGGAGAAAGATAAATGATATGAAAACATACTTTCGTATTCCGTTCACTTGGTATTGGGTAGCAAAGGTTACGCCTTTTGAACCGGAAAATCCTAAAAGTAAAATGTTATTCTGTTTGGCTACAAAACGCTGGGATAGTAAACTTGGTGCTTATTATTGGTGCGCTTTAACATAACATCATCACCACCACCCCCTCTTTGGGGGAAAATAATGAGATAGTATGGAAGAAGAACATCTAACATTAAAATATGGGACTCTAAAGAGCTGGAGTTTTGGTGAATGGGCACGGCCTTTAATGCTTGAATATAATTCGCTAGGCCATTCTATGAGTGCCGCGCTGCAATATGACACCAAAAGACAAAAAGAAATTATTTGTGAACTTATAGATAAAGGTAATTTTAAGAAAGTGTATTTAGATTGGGATGGAAAATATGTTACCAAAAAAAGAGCAAAAAAATATGTTATGGGATATATAGCTTAACCCGCACCTTTAGCGGGGTAACATAAGAGTATGAAACTACAACTCGACACCACCAGAAAGACGATAAAAGTGGAAGGCAACGTGGTTATCTCCGAACTGATTTCCACACTGGAAAGGCTATTCCCTAACGCAGAGTGGAAAGAAATGACCTTGGAAACGAATGTAACTATAAATAACTGGACTGCGCCATTTGTTATTGAAAGAAATTACCCAAAGTATCCAATTCAATACCCATTGTATTCCCCAACTAATACATCACCCACATTTGGTCAGGAATACAAAGTTTGGCCAGTAACTAGTTCTTTGACTCATCTATTGTAATCTGTGGCGGAAAAGAAAACGCAAACTGGTAATACCTCATTCGGATAGACGACGGTTGTTGTGAACCTAGAGCTATTGAACCAACGACACAAATAGAGGTAAGTGCAAGGTGACTATACAAATAAAAAAACTAGATAAAAAGGCTGAATGAAGCCCGTTGAGGAACCAAATACGTAGAAAATACGTTATCTCGTGCCTCATTTGTCAATTCCTTGCCAGTTACAATAGAGTAGTTAGAGAGTTACAATATAAAAATATGAAAGAAGAAGTAAAACTTTGTTGCACAAGTTGTTCCCTAGTTCAAATACGAAAAATTGAATTATCTGAAGACACTAATTACCTAACCAAAGAATTAGTTAAATGTGAAAGACGTGGATGTGTAAGTGAAGGGTTGATAATTTTATCAGAATACCCACCTAAAATATAAAATAATTGACCACTTATCCTTTCAAACCAAACAGCATTGACCACAGGAATAACCTGTTGCAACAGAGTGTCGCTCATTCTGCCACAGATAATGGGGTTGAAATGCCTCACATGCCCCATGCCGCTCATGGAATAGGTTCATGGAAAACATGCTGTTTGATTTGAGAGTACCATTAGGTGCTCCACGGGCAATTAAGCCCACTAATATAAGAGCTGTATGCCGTATATAGACACACTCTCTGACGCCGAGATCTTGGCGTTGACCGATGAGCAGGTCGGAAAAATTATTAAGCTCAAACTGGCCGAGGGTGGTATTAAAATCATTTCAAAGCCAGAGGAACCAGAATACCACAATATCCCAGAGGGAAACGAAGTTTTATTTCAAGTTACTGGCGTATCTGCTCTTTTCTCTGATAGAACAGTAGCTTCACAAATTGCCGAAAAATTGAAAGAAAACAGAAGTTGTCTTAAAGAAACTTCCTACAGTCACGATTATAATTACAAATTCCAAAAAGATTTCAATTTGGATTATTATGGGAAACCAGAACCAATCTCAATCATGGAGGTTAGGGTATTTTCAAAAGATTTGCTCACCTCCATTAAAGAAGATGTAAAATCAAACGAGCAAATTAAAAAATCTTACGAAGAGAGAAAAAAAGAATACGAATCAGTTAATTCGCAAGCGGAAAACATAAAAGAAGAAGTCTGGAGTCGTGTATATGAAATTAGACAAAAACAAGCAGAAAAAGAGTCTTCCTATGCAAGATTTTTAGAGTATTTGGCTTTAACGGAGAGCGATAAAAATAAGGCAATGGTTTTCTATAAAAAAGCATATAATCCTGACGAACAAACAATCCAATTCATAGAGTCAAAAATGTTGGAACAAGAAATTAAGTAGTTCTTTCACTCAACTGCTTTACGGCGGTTGGGATGAGAGTAATTAACTATATTGAGTATGAAAATATTTAAGAAAAAACCATTAAATACTACCTGTTTGAGATGCAAAAAAAGACACCGATTCCCTGGAGATTTGTGCGAAAATGAACTTTGCGAAAACTGTGAGCAAGAAATAAATAAAAAAATATATGATAAGAAACACAAATTTTAATGCGTACCCAACCTAATGGATTGAGTAATTGTACTTTGACTGGAGTCATTGGGAAGAAAATTCATCACGAAAGTGGTGTATGCACACCTCTCCCCAATACTCCAGCCAGAGCGCAATAGCGTTCGGTAATATATTTAGTATGACGACTTTACAGTACGTCCAGCCAACAGAGGAACAAAAAGCAACTATGCAGTTGTTCCGAGATAAAGTGGAAGTGTTGTATAAAGAAATGCAGGCACTCCCTGCAAATCGCGGACTTTCATTGGCGCTAACAAAGCTGGAAGAAAGCGCGATGTGGTTGAACAAATCAATCACAGAGAATTGCTAATTCTCTCCCTCAGCCGCTTCTTGGCGGTTGGGATGAGGGAAAGTAGTAGGTTTCACCCCGAAACCTATAAAAATCTTTCAAAATTTATAGGTATTATAATTAAATAAACGGAAAGTATGTGGTACAAACTTAAAAAAGACATCCCTGGATTCGGCAAAGGCTTGAGTATGGACATTGACGAAACAACAGATTGTAAAGTCCACATAAAAGACAAACTCGCCCTTCATTTGACGAAGCAATACGTTGAAGAACACCCAGAGTTATTCAAAAAAGTCAGTTGGTTAGAAAGAAAATGGTGGAAAGTTAGTTGGTACTTGAGGTATAGATTGGGACGGCTATAACACCTCCCCCTTGAACGCCTGAATAGTCGGACGTTCATCGGGCGATGTTGCCCCCTCGTTCCCTTGCCTCCAATGGCTAACGAGAAAACGGACAGGATTATTTTCTGTCCCAACTGTCAGCATGCCACCCTCCACGCGCACTGCGACAAGCCTAGTCATGACGCCTCTGTTCGGTACGTCATCGAATGCTCAGTTTGTCGTACCAGGACAGTCGGTCGGGTGTGGACGAAGGTGGACGCTCGCTACGCTA
>CAZXUJ010000006.1:0-50903 GCA_964643995.1 uncultured Candidatus Saccharibacteria bacterium | reverse complement strand
CCTTTAACAGCAAACAAAACATCTTGAAAAAAGCGCCAATTTTGAAACGGTCTCTTGATTAACACTGTAGGGTTGGTTATGCGGGATAAGTTCACATTGCGTTCCTATCCTTTCGCCAGCTTGTATAGCGGTGCGGCCAATGCACAAATGGAGGAAGTTGCCCGCGCAAACCTGCAATCTCTGATCAACGATCAGAAACTTCCTTTATGGATCAAATCCGTTTCGATTAGGGACATCGAACCTACAGATCCCAGAATCAAAGCGGCGCAGGAAGAATTGGCCAACCAGCTCGCCACGCAGGCACAATCGGCCGCCGTGGTAGATGCTCAACTTCTGCAAATCCAGGCTGTCCTGGACATTGTGCGAGACGAGGCGTGGCCGGTGAAAATTGCGGTGTTGCAGGTAGTATTCGACATTAACATGCCGGAAGCGGTTGAGATGTTGAACGAGACGCCTGGCACGCTCCCCGCCCCGTAATTTTTGATAATTTTGTTTGGTGAATTAGGTTTAGATTTGAAATTATTGTGACTAAATCGTTTACACTTCACTTCTAGCCTAATTCACCAAGAGCTTACCCCGTGATAATACGAATTCCTAAGATTAAATCAACGAGCAACCCCACAACAATACCTTTTTTCAATTTCTCCCTATAAACCTTTCGTAAATCTGTATCCTCTTCCTTTTCTTTATCCTCACGTGGTATTTTCATTTGCAAACTTTTGACGTGTCTGTAAATTCCGATATTTCCCCATGAAAAAGCTACCGTCGCTAAACAAGCACCTAATAGTGCAATTTTACTGAAGGTTGTTGGAGGGAAGGAAAATATCACAAAAAAAACACAAAATATGAAAAAGAGATTAATTAAGAGACTTGTAAAAAAAAATTTAGGCATGTTTCTAAGGCAAGTGTTTTTCTAAACTTACTGGAGTACTTTGAAAGATTTTTACAGTATACGTACAAGGACATTCCATTGATGGAGGAAAATCATCAAAATGATTTACCACATTACCTTCAGTATATTTAGATAAGATCACGGTGCTAACTGTTTCGTTATCTCCTTTCAAATATCCTGATACCTGCCCTCCAAATGGTCCATCTGCCATTGTCCCGGTGAGTACGAATGGGTAAACATCTTTGCGCCATACCCATCCTGCATCTTCCAAAGCAGTCATATATGTGTTGTATGGACTTGTGTATGGCTCATCAGAAGTTTGTACAGTTGTTTTGGTTGTATATTCTTTTCCTGTAACTAATATTTCTCCGCTATACAGTTCTTGTGGTTTAGGTCGAGGTGTTTCGATTCTATTGTCGTAGAAAATCTTGTAGCCTGCTTCTACAGCATCCCCTAGATAAATAGCTTTTTCTTCCCAAATAAACTCCGTCGGTAGCGTTGGAAAACCATTATCTGTTCCAGTTGTAGGAGTTGTGGGCTCTATGGTTTTTTCAGGCGTCGTAGGATTCGGAGTGACTGTTTGGTTTGTTTTATTTGCAAGGTTGTAATTATCAAATACGTTTTTTTTGTACCATAACCCCCCTACTATCACAGTTGTACCAACCAAAAGGCTAAGTAAAATCAAAATTGAACTGTACCCTTTTTGTGTGTTCATAGTTTAAGTTTAGCTCCATGTCCCATGCTATTCAATCTTCGGGTTTATTTTGGTTACGCAATTTGATACACTGTTCTCATGATTTCTGCTCCAACCATAATCTTTATACTAGTCGTTGTAGTTTTAGTAGTTCTTGCTGTTTCTTATATTTTCACCACACAAATTAACAAACTAAAAACTGATCTCACCAAGGACGATGATAAGGTCTTGATGGAGTGGCTGAAGGACATGAAGCAATCTGTAGAGAAGAATTCGGATGTAATCGAACGTCAGCTCAATGATCATCGCAAATCTATGGACGATCGAACTAAGCTCATCTGGGAGCGTTTAGACAAGACTTCTGAGGTCATACAAGGTGTACAAAATCATTTGGGTGGTTTACAAGAGTTTGGTAAGGATATGAAGGATTTAAGCAACATTTTGAAATCTCCAAAGTTACGAGGTGGTTTAGGCGAACAATTTTTATATGAAATTTTGGATAATTTTATGCCTAAGGAACTCTACGCGACTCAATATCGTTTTAAAGATGGTTCTATCTGTGACGCTATTATAAAAAGTTCTGATGTCATAATTCCCATCGACTCTAAATTCCCGATGGAAAACTTTAAATTGATGTTGACGTTAGATACTGATAGTGACCGTATTAGTGCTAAAAAAGCTTTTATTCGTGACGTAAAAAAGCGAATTGATGAAATAGCCAGTAAATATATTTTGCCCGCAGAGGGAACTTCTGAGCAGGCTGTTATGTATGTACCATCTGAAAGTGTTTATTACGAACTTGTTGTTAATACTAATGAGATCGAGGAATATGCCCGTCAAAAAAATGTTTTTCTAACTTCCCCGAATACTTTCGTATCATTTTTAAACGTTTTGTTGGTTGCGCACAGACGTCAGGAGTTACAAAAACATGCAGGCGAAATTTTGAACGCTTTAGCGGGTATTAAGAAAGAAGCAGAAAAGTTTGATCAAGATTTAGATGTATTGGATGGACATTTGGATAGAGCATCAAAATCGATGGTAGGTGTTCGTGCTAAATACCAAAAATTATTTTCGAAAATTGATCATGCACAGAGTTTGGGCGACGGTCAGGAAGAAATTGTGGGTCTGTTAAAAAGTGAGGATGACGTCATTTAAAAAATGTGTTCAAAAGGGAAAGAGGCATAAAGCTTCTTTCTTTTTGACGTCATCCTCGTGGGTCTCAGGTGCGCCTTCGTTCTGTAGCTTCGGCATATACGCATACAAACACACCACCACACGACAAAATTGCTCCGCTACCGAGTAAAAAAGAATTTGTGACTTCGGCTCCATAGACGAGCCCTATGGTGGCAACTACCAAAACTACGATCATGACTTTCATTTTTCTCTCCTCTGCTCTCAAGATATCACTGTTACGTGTAGGTTATTGATATAATCAAAACCAATCTATGTCAAGTTCAAAACTTAAGCTAAACCCCAGTCAAGAAAAAGCTGTTAAACATAAATCAGGTCCACTATTGGTAGTTGCTGGCGCCGGAACGGGGAAAACTAGGGTTATCACGGAACGTATCCGACATCTCATAAAACATCACAATGCATCACCTCAGTCAATTTTGGCTGTTACGTTCACAGAAAAGGCCTCTCAAGAGATGCTTGAACGTCTAGATGACACTATGCCCTTGGGTTATGAAGAGCCTTGGATCTATACTTTTCATGGCTTTGCTGATCGTATTTTACGGAATGAGGGTTTAGAAATTGGGTTGGATACTTCATATAAAATCATGTCCTCCCCTGAACAATGGTTGCTTTTACGCCAAAACCTCTTTAAACTAGGCTTAAAATATTTTCGTCCATTAGGTAACCCCACCAAATTTATTTCTGCGATTTTAAAGTTCATCTCACGATTACAAGATGAAAATATATCACAAGCTGAGTTTCAATCTTTTGCTGATAATTTTATTGGTGACGATGTAGATAAAGCTCGTTGGCAGGAACTTGCAAACGTTTATAGAAGTTATGAAAACTTAAAAACAAATCAGTCAAAAATGGACTTTGGAGATTTGATAACTTGGACATTACGTCTTTTTAAAGAACGTCCTAACATTTTGGCGAAGTATCAAACTCTCTTTCAACATGTTTTAGTAGATGAGTTTCAGGACACCAACCATGCTCAATACGAATTAATCAAAATGTTGTGTCCACAAAACAATCTTAAAGACCGCAGTCTTTTGGTTGTTGGCGACGATTCGCAGTCGATTTATAAATTTAGAGGTGCGGCTATATCAAATATTTTGGAATTTCAGGCTGATTATCCTGAGGCAGCCATGGTTACTTTAGTGGAAAATTATCGATCAAACCAAAAGATTTTGGACGCTTCTTATCAACTAATTCAAAACAACAATCCAGATACTTTGGAGGTTAGGTTAGGGATCTCAAAAGAGTTAAGAGCTATGGGGGAGGATAAGCAAACTATAGCTCCTATTCATTTGCATGCGGACACCTTGGAAGAAGAAGTTGAAGCAGTGATTGCAATTATTAAAGATCTTTTTGGTAGAGAGCCTGGACTCACATATAAAGATTTTGCGATACTCGCCCGAGCTAACAACCATTTAGAGCCTTTTGTATTTGCTCTACGTAAGCATGGTCTGCCATATCAGCTAGTTGGTAATCGTGGTCTTTACGATCGTGAAGAGGTTCGGGATATTACAGCTTTGCTCAAAGTAGTGATAAATCCTGAGGATTCTATCAGCATGTACCGTGTTTTGAACATTGTATCTTTTGCGATTCCACAAGCTACTATTTCAACAATTCTCTCGGAGACTAGATTTAAGAAAATTAGTATGTGGGAATTCATAAAATATTCTGAAGATGAAAAGCTGATTATTTTCCGCAATAATATTGAGGAGTATCAAGGATATGTTTCTAGCAAAACGCCTACAGAATTTGTTTATGCTTTAGTTACCTCTATAAATTATCTTCAGCAGTTTTTACAAGAAGATTCTATCGAAAACAAATTAGGTATAAATAACTTGGATTTATTTCTAAAGCGTATTAAAAAATTTGAGGTTGCGTTCAAAAGCGATTTAAACGAGCTTCCAACAATTGTAGATTTTTTGGATTACTTAGAACTCATGATTGATGCCGGAGATAATCCTGCTCAAGCCGAAATTGAAGATATTCAAACAATTAATCTGCTCACTGTACATGCTAGCAAGGGTTTGGAATTTCCTGTGGTATTTATGGTCAACCTGGTTAGCGATCGTTTTCCTACGCGGGATAGAAAAGATCTTATAGAAATGCCAGAAGAACTAATCAAAGAAACTTTGCCTGTTGGGAATGCACATATTCAAGAGGAACGTCGCTTGTTTTATGTTGGCATGACCCGTGCCCAAAAGTATCTTTATCTAACCTCAGCTCAAAATTATGGGGGTAAGCGAGATAAAAAAATCAGTGGTTACGTAGAAGAAACCGGTATTATGCAGAAAAGTGTGGCAGAAATCAAGCAAAATTACCAAGAAAGCCTTTTTGGGCTTAATTCCGCTTTTCGTGATCCGAAACTCCAAAAGGTTGAAGATTACACTCCTTATTCATTGAGTTACTCCAAAATTGAAGATTATAAAACTTGCCCGCTTAAATACAAGTACCGACATGTTTTAAGCATTCCCACACCTCCAAGTTTTGCTTTGAGCTTTGGAACGACTATTCATGAAACCTTGCGTGACTACCATACGAAGATGCTTTTTGGCGAAAAAGTAAGCTTAGACGATCTGCTAGAAATTTATAAAAATAAATGGCAACCATTGGGCTTTCTAAATGCGGAACATCGTGAAGAATACTTTAAGAACGGCGAGAAATTATTGGAGAGGTATTGGCAAAATCAACAAACGTCTAAAACTAAGCCTCTAGAGCTTGAAAAAAGCTTTAATGTAAAAATCGGCGGAATTAAGTTTTTTGGAAGAATTGACCGTATTGATCCTTTTCCGGATGGTGGTGTTGAAATAATAGATTACAAAACTGGTGGCGCAAAAACTCAAAAAGAAGTCGATGCCGACAATCAAGTAGCAGTTTACGCTTTAGCTGTTAAAGAAGCCTTTGGAATGGATGCGAGAAAACTAACCTATCACTATCTAGAAGACGACGTAAAAATTTCTACAGAACGTACTGCTGCAGATTTAGAACAAACTAAAGAAGAAATAGTTGAAACTATCAATGAGATTAAAAAAGGTACTTTTGTAGCAACTCCTGGTATGCACTGTGATTGGTGTGAGTTTAAGCATATCTGCCCATTTGTGTTTAAGGGGTAGTTATTTGAGATTGTCCTGTAGTCATGATCCACTCTCTAGCTAAACTTTTTTAATATTTTTATAACTTTCGGATAGGCAAACGTGAAAAGTTTATAAATTGTTGGATTCAATACGTAGTCATAACTATCCATGTAGGTAATATATTTTCCACCGAATTTGAGCTTGAAGTTTGTAAACCCCCACTCTGGATCACTCTCATTGTTCAAATCTTTGCAGGCTCCCCACATGTCAAAAACCTCGCATCCTCGTTTTTTTCCATACTTTATTGCTTCCCATCCGAGTAAGTTGCTTGCAAACAAGTTTTTATGTTTTTCGGTAGAAGCACCATACGGATAGTACAAAACGTTATCGTAAACAAACAACATCCATGAGGCTAAGGGTTCTCCATCCAACTCAGCAATCAAAATCTCGCACATTTGCCTTGGAGCAAACAATTCCCAAATGGTTTTGTAGTATTTGTGAGGATGGATCAAAAAATGTTGTCTTTGAGCAGTTTCTTGTAAAAGTTTAAAGAAGATCTCATAGTCTTTTTTAGTCTGTGCATATCTTATTTTCACGCCATGCTTTTCGGCATATCTAATGTTGTAACGATGTTTTTGGTGCATATTTGTGAGTAGCTCTTCTTCAGTTGGTTTTAAATCCAAAATTATATTATTTTTGGTGAAAGTGTTTTTTGGCGATTTTATGAGTTTTGGTTGTTTTGACTCTATTAGCTTCACACAGACTTTTTCTTCCTCTGCATCTTTAATTACGTAGGGTGTGTCAAAGTTAATAGCAAAGCAGTTGTTTTGTTTTAAGGATTTTTCCAAGCTTTCCCAGTCTATACCTTGGGGATTTACCTTTGGACAATAGGCATATTTGAGGTTTGTGTGAGGGATTTTGTGAAGTGTGTACTGAATATCTCCTACAACTACAGCTGGTGTGCCAAATTTGGTTTTAAAATCTCCCCACTCTTTGGATTGTACGATATGTTTTTTGTCTTGCATTAACTATTTATTGTATACTTTTTACAGTAATTATTCCCTGATGGAGCGGGGGCGAAGTCTGGGAAGAGAGAAACTCAGCCGGCAAGAAATCTTTTTGCGGGCTGCTAAGGCCCGTGAGGATGTACGCGCATTTCACGGGCCATTCATTACTTATGGACGAAAACAAACAAAACTTTTGGACGATTTTAGTTGTAATCTTAATAATTGCTGTAGTTGGTGGTGTCGTACTTTGGTCGTCTAGAAAGCAAAGTTTAAATTTAATTCAGGAAGAAGAAAAACCTATGAATATAACAAGTTCCGACAATAAAAAGTATACTCAGGCGCCGATGATGGCATTAAAAGATGGGGCTACGTACGAAGCTATTTTGAATACATCAGAGGGTGCTATTCGTATTACCTTAAATGCTAAAGAGACACCAAGCACCGTTAATAACTTTGTGTTTTTAGCACAAGAAGGTTTTTATGATGGTACAAGATCACATCGTGTTATTAAAGATTTTATGGTTCAATTTGGGGATCCTTTAACTAAAGATGTGAGTATGAAAGCTCGTTGGGGTACCGGAGATCCTGGATATCGCTTTGCAGACGAAAAGTTTACCGGTGAGTATGAAAGAGGCACCGTTGCTATGGCTAACAGTGGTCCTAATACTAATGGTAGTCAGTTTTTCATAATGCATAAAGCTACCGCTTTACCAAAAAACTATGTAATCTTCGGTAGTGTTAAAGATGAGACCAGTTTAGCGGTGCTAGATATTATAGCTACCACTCCTGTAACTCGAGGTTCCTCGGGAGAAAATTCCTCTCCAACTAAAGACATTGTTGTAGAAAACATAGAGATTATAGTTACTGAGTAGCTAAGGCATTGAACGCGGCTACCCAATCCGACGGTGTTAAATTTTGAGGTCGCAAGGTACCATCTATATTGGCTTTTGTAAGGTCTTCTTTTGAAAAAACCTTATTGAGCATTTTTCGTGGGTTGGAGTACGCTTTATGCAGAAAACCTTCATATTTACGTAAAAACTCTCTTTTTATCTTGGTTTCATTTCTTAAAGAAAGTTTTAGAATTGCACTATCAACTTTTGGTGACGGTGTAAAGGCACTTCTATCTACGTTAGCTACCAACTCTGCATTGTAGAAAGTTTGGGTTATTGTAGATAAATAACTTGCTTCTGGAACTTCTTCGCTTATTTTTTTGGCAACTTCTTTTTGTAGCAGAAGTATTACCACAACAGGCATTTTTTCCATTCTGATGATTTCATGAATTATTGGTGAGGTTATGTAGTAGGGTATTGCCCCAATAACTTTAAATGGTTGTATTGCTGTAAATTTTGCTAAGTACCTTAAAATATCTTCCTGAATGACCTTTGCATTTGTTTGTTTATTTGCCAGTACAAGCTCTGCTAGATTTGGAATAAATCTTGCGTCGATCTCCAGCAGATTTGCAGTGTTTGTAGTGTTAAGCCGCGGAAGAAGTGCTTCAGTTACTGCACCCATTCCTGCACCAAGTTCAATAACTGTCTCGTTTTCTTTTATTTCTAGCAGTTCCACCATCAGCTTACATACCTCAGGGTTGTTTAAAAAGTTTTGACCAAGTTGTTTGTTAGCTCTTACATCCATATAGTTCCTTAGTTACCAACTAAAGTTTTTCCTATCATATTCCATTCCATCAAGAAATTCATCTATGACCTTAGCGGCAAAATCTGCGTGAGATTTGTATCCCTTGTGGTCAATAAGCTCCTGTGGGATTTCTTTTATAAATCTACTTGGTGCATTGCTTTCTGTTCGTCCAAAATATAATCTGCTCCTAGCTTGGGTCAGATAAACTTTGTCTTTAGCACGTGTAATTGCTACATAACATAGTCTACGTTCTTCTTCCAGTTCACTAAGTTCTAACAATGACCTAGAGTGCGGAAATAGCCCTTCTTCAAGTCCAATGATAAAAACTACTGGAAATTCCAAACCTTTGCTGGCATGCACAGTCATTAAGGTAACTCCATTTATTTCTTCTGCGGCAGGTTTGTTAGTACTTTCAATAAGTGCTACATTTTCCAGAAACTCATCCAAATCGTTGAAATTTGCCGCCACAGACCTAAGTTCCTTTATGTTCTCTATTCTGCTTAGTGCTTCGTCACTGCCATCATCAATCCAGTCTATATATTTGGTTGTTTGAAGCACTTCATCCATTAACTCCATTGTTGCCAGTGTATTCTTTTTTTCGAGCCAACTGCTTATAGGCAATTTAGAAATTTTTTCTATCGCTTGAACATTCCAATCGGTATTTTTCAATTCTTCTAGGGCTTTTTTCCCCACTCCACGAGTTGGTGTGTTTATGATTCTTTCCCACGCCACAGCGTCTTTTATATTGTGAATGACCCTCAGATAAGAAATTATATCTTTGACTTCTTTTCGAGCATAAAATCTGAAGCCTCCTACCATGCGGTAAGGGATGTTATTTTTGATCAAATTTTCCTCGATTGTTCTGGACTGAGCATTTGTCCTATATAACACTGCTATTTCGTTGTAATCAATTCCTTTTGATATATGTTCAATGATCTGAGTTGTTACAAAATTAGCTTCGTCCATCTCACTTAACCCTGTGTACAAGCAAATCTTTTCGTCTTCTTTTCTTTGGGTCCACAGGTCTAATGGAATATGTGAGGTATTATTTTTTATCATGTTTTTTGCAGCAGAAAGTATGGTTTGTGTGGATCTGTAATTTTGTTCTAAGTTATAAACCTTAGCTTCCGGATAGTCTCGCTGAAAGTTCAGAATATTCCGGTAGTCCGCCCCTCGAAAACTGTATATTGCCTGCGCCATATCCCCTACTACAAATAGGTTTTTGTGTTTTTGAGCGAGTAGTTTTGTAAGTACATACTGCGCCTTGTTAGTATCTTGATATTCATCTACGAGCACATAGTGAAAAATGTTCTGGTATTTAGCCAATGTTTCCTTTTCTTCGCTAAATAAATTTACGGTTTCCATAAGAAGATCATCAAAATCCAAAGCGGCATTTTTTCTTAAACGCTTTTGATATTCTGGATATATGCGAGCAACAGTTTTTTGAAAGTGCCCATGAGCAATTGATGCATATTCATTAGGTGCTATCAGCTCAGACTTCGAGTCTGATATAGTAGCTAAAACAGCGTTTGGGTTAATTTGCTTTGGATTTACCCCGAAGTCTTTCAGAATGTGTTTTATCAGTGAGAGTTGGTCATCTGTATCATAAATAACAAATGACTTTGGAATGCCTATTTTTTCTCCGTCAATTCGGAGAATTTTGGAGCATATAGAATGAAAAGTTCCTCCCCAAACCAATCTATCGGATTTTGTGGATGTTTTTTCCAAAATACTTTCGACTCTATGTTGTACTTCTTTTGCAGCCTTGTTTGTAAACGTAACGCATAGTATGTTTCTCTGTGGGATACTTCTTACAGTTATCAGGTAGGCTATTCTATTGGTGAGTACTCGGGTTTTACCACTCCCAGGACCTGCCACCACAAGTGCAGGCCCTTTATCATGTAAAACCGCTTCAACTTGCTTTTCATTTAAACCTTCCAGTATTTGATTTGGTATGTCTTCAGGCACACGACTATGATAGCAGGTTCTCCAATAATTCTGCTAAAATTAATTCATGTTCTTTAAGATATTCACGACCTTGTCTTTTTTGTTTGCTATGTTCGTGGCCGTATCCTTGGGATACCAGGTTTATTCTTTAGCTGCACAGGTTGGCCAGAAGGATCGTTCCAATATTGGAAATATAATCAAACGTAATCAGTCCCAAAATGCTGTCAGTGAGGTAACAATTAATGGTTTTACAGTAGCCGTGGAATTAGCTGATACAACTGCAAAAAGAACGGAGGGCTTAATGAATCGTGCCAGCTTGGGCGCAAACTCAGGCATGCTTTTCGTTTTTCCACGTTCTGGTGTTTACTCATTTTGGATGAAAAACACTAACTTTTCACTTGACATTATCTGGATAGATGAAGGTTTAAATGTAGTGCATGTCGAAGAGTATGTTCCTAGATGTTTAGACCTTGTATGCCCTAAATATACACCACCTGCTGACGCCCTTTATGTTTTGGAAACTAATGCTGGGTGGGCACGCAGAGCTAGTGTAGTAAATGGATCAAAAGTAACATTCAAATAGAATGTGCTATTATTTTTCACAGTAGTTATTAAGGAGGATTTATGGTCACTTTAATTGATTTTTATGCAGACTGGTGTGGTCCCTGTAAAGTAATGAAGCCTATTTTTGAAAAAGTATCTCCTGATTACAACGGTAGAATAGAATTTACCGCTATTGATGTAGAAGAAAACACAGAAATGGGTTCGAAATTTGGGATTATGAGTATTCCAACCTTTGTTATCTTAAAAGATAATGTTGAGGTTGCGCGTCGTATGGGTGCCATGCCCGAACAAGCTCTGAGAGAATGGCTTGATAGTAATTTGGATAGATAATTATTTGAAGGAATTCTATGCCTGCTACAAAAACTAAAAAAAGAGTTGCTATTAATGGGTTTGGGCGTATTGGTCGTGCTGCTTTCAAAATAGCCCTCGAAAAGTCAGATCTTGAGGTTGTCGCTATCAATGATTTAGCTAATCCTGTTATATTGGCACATTTACTCAAGTACGATACCGCATATGGTACATATCCTCGTGATGTTAGTGTACGTCTTGATAAAGATGAAATACATTTAGATTCCGTTAGAGGCGAAAAGGATTTTTACTCCAAAGAACATAAAAATGGTTTTTTAGTTATTGATTCTTCGTTTGCTTGCCCGGTTTTTGCTGAAAAGGAACCTCAAAAATTGCCATGGAAGGATCTAAATGTAGATGTTGTACTGGAGTGTACAGGACGTTTTACAGCTGACGATGCTGCAAAAGTTCATATTGACGCAGGTGCAAAGAAAGTTGTGGTTTCTGCTCCGACAAAAGGTGGGGAAACTAAAACATTTTTATTTGGTGCAAATCACGACCAATATGCTGGCGAGCAAATAATTTCAAATGCCTCCTGTACAACAAACTGTATCTCACCTGTAACCACTGTTTTACATAAAAACTTCAAGATTTTGAAAGCCGATATGACAACTATTCATAGTATTACTGCGGAACAAAGTATTGTTGACGGCACCCCTCCTCCCTTGCATCCCGATATGCGTCGTGCTCGTGCTGCTGGGTATAACATGATTCCTACTACATCCGGAGCTGCAATTTCTACCACAGAAGCTATTCCTGATCTGAAAGGTAAATTTGATGGTATGGCTGTAAGAGTGCCAACTTTAGTGGGTTCACTTATTATTTGTACGTATCTTGTGTCAAAAAAGACCACCAAAGAAGCTGTAAATGAAGCATTCATCAAAGCGTCTAGGACTCCTTTTTATGATAAAGTGCTGGCGACTACCTATGAACCAATCGTTTCATCTGATATTATAGGGAGCACCTATTCTGCGATTGTTGATTTATCAATGACTAATGTTATTGATGGCGACCTCGTGAAAGTATTGGCTTGGTATGATAACGAGTGGGGTTACAGTAATAGGTTAGTAGAAATGGCAAGCCTTGTAGCCTCTAAAGGAGGGCGTAATTAGATTCTATGGATAATCAACCAATATTGAAAAGATTGCAAATTTTAGATGAATTAAGTCGAGAACTAAATGTTTTGTCCGACCAACTTGATGAAGCATTGGAGAATGATGCTGAATATCAAAAAGTTCAAGAAGAGGTAGAAAAACTTAAGGAAGAGGCCAAGGAGAAAACTGCACGGGTAAAAGAGCGTGTAACAGAAAAACCTTCGTACAAAGCACTACAAGAGGACATAAAGGAAAAGCGCGAGGAGATAAAAAATCATAAAGAGATCTTATCCTTTGAGTTGGTGGAATATTACAAGGAAACCGGCTCTGCTGAGATTGAAGACAATGATGGTAATATGAAGAAGATGAAGTTTTCAGTAAAGTTAGTTAGTTAAGAAAGATTTTATGGGAAAAACATTACGAGGTATGCCCGCTCAAAAGAAAAATCAAAAAAAGAGCAAACAAAAGGCTAGAAGTCGAAGAAATAAGATCGGCAAGAAGAAAAGAGTAACCTAAAATAACTCACACTTTCGCGTCACTTTGGTATTCCGAAGGTAGCGATGTACACATCGCGTCACTTTCCAAAGTTTCTCGTTACTTTGCTAAAATATTCTAATGCTTTAGTTAATTCTTCTTTTCCAAAATCTGGGAATAGTGTATCCGTAAAATACAGTTCTGAATAGACTCCCGCCCAGGGCATGATTCCGCTTAATCTTACATGTGCGCCTGTTCTGATTAACAAATCAGGATCCGGCATGCCCGCGGTATCTAAATTATTGCTAATAGTCTCCTCGCTGATTTCTAGCCCTTTTTCCGCAATCTTTTTGAACGTCCTAACTAATTCATCGCGCCCACCATAGTCTATTGCTAAACTAAAATTAAACCCGTCAAGATTTGCTGTTTTTTCTTCCATCTCATTTAAATCTGCCACTACATCCTCGGGGAGGCGATCTTTCCTGCCAATATGTCGATATCTAATCTTTTCGTCTAGGCATTTCTTTTTATATTTGTCAGAGAATTCTCGTGCTAATTCCATCATGTATTCGAACTCGTCTCCACGTTCTTCTCTGTTTTCGGTAGATAGTACCCAGCAGGTCAAATACTTAATGCCAGCTTCTCTTGCCGCATCTACAAGTATTTCGATATTTTCTACGCCTTTTCTATGGCCTAGTATTTTTGGTAATCCTTTGGATTTTGCCCATCTTCTATTGCCGTCACAAGTAATAACTACATGTTTTGGAATATTATGTTCAATTGTATCTTTGCTTGCTTGATCGCTCATAAGCTCATTTGGTATTGCAGGTACCCCATTATATCATTTTAGTATAATATGTAGTTGTAATGAAGCCCCATAATATGTCATTAAAGGAGCAGTTTAATTTTTTAGTAATTAATATGCGTTTGTTGTTATTAAGTACACTTTTGTGTGGGTTATTTGGTGTTTTAGCTCATTTTCTCTTACCCCCTAGCTATAGTGCTGTAGGATATTTTTATATCTCTCGTGCTGTTTCTATGGGATCTGCGACTGAGCCCTTACCACAAGAGTTTATCTATGAAGGCTATTATGCGCGACAGAATGCTGTTTCATATGTCCCGACGTTTTTGGGACTAATCGAGAGTGATTCCACCAGCCGCGCAGTTTTGGAAAGTATGCAGCAACCAGCTACTGCCGCAGCCATTCGTAAGTTTGAAAGAAGTGTTTCAGTAAAAAAACCAGCACCTCAGCTTATTGAATTAAGCTATAAAGCCTCCTCGCCAGATTATGCGCTAGAGGTTTGGAAGACCCTTGCAAGACATGTTGTGGAGAAGCACTATGATCTCAATGCAAACATTGATCCAAATATTTCAGTAAAGTATCTAGCGGACGACCCTGTGGTAGAAGAATCATATCGAAACCCGGCTCTTAGTTTATTGGTTAGTTCTTTATTGGGCTTTGGTGTTACACTTTTTGTTTTGGCTTTTAAATTCCATATGTCCAGCCAACAGTAGCTATGGAAACTACGATTTTTTCTTCAAAATTCATTGCAGTTGTTATTCTGATATTTTTGGGAACTTTTACTCTGTTTTCTGCTCCCGTTGACCCTGACTTTGGTTGGCACATGCGTTATGGGAAGCTTATCTCGGAACACCGATCTCTCTCTATGGACAACACGTTCTCATTTACGTTTCCCAATTATCAGTGGGCAAATTCCTACTGGTTGGCTGAGGTATTGCAATATCAGCTTTATAACAATCTTGGTGCCATAGGGCTTAGTCTTGTTTTAAGTCTAGTCTTTGTGCTTATTGTCTTGGTTTTGTTAAATACGCCTAAACTTGATTTGCGTAATGCTGCATTCCCTGTTGCATTAGTCTTTATCTTTATTTCGTCCTATGAACTCACTGTTCGGCCACTGTTTTTCAGTGCATTGTTTGTTTTGATCCTTTGTGGTGTTTTCGTTTGTTACCCCAAAAAAATTCCTTATTTACCAATTCTTTTTTTGTTTTGGGCAAATATGCATGCAGATTTTTTGCTTGGGCTCTTCATCGCCGGCATTTTTTGTTTCGCTTATTTACTAGAAAGGAGGCTTACTATTTTACACATTGTAAGCGTATGTTTGTCCTCAGCAGTTACATTAATAAACCCCTTTGGCTTTGATCTTTATAGGACGTTGTTGAAGGAAACGCATCCGTTTCAATTTAGATATATTCTGGAGTGGCGTCCCTTGTGGGAGAATTCTTCATGTGCGGTGCTTTTTATGGTTTTTGTTGTGGCCATTTTGTACTTACTGTATTGGAAACACCTATCTCTTGGTGTAAAGCTTACTTTTCTAGTTTTTTTTGTACTTTCCATTCGATTTTCCTATTTTTCCAGAATGCTCTTACTTGTCAGCTTCTTTCCTATCATTGATATTTTCGCCAATATTTTAGAGGATCTTAAAGCACTCCTATCCGAGCACAAATTTAATTTTCTTCTCTACTCCTGCAAAATTTTAACCTTCTTGTTAGTTGTCTTGTTGTCTGTGGATTTTTTTAACAAAGTCAATTTAGCCTCTAATACTCGTGTTTGGAGTGTTGCAGCTAAATATCCTTACTATGCTGTGGAATATTTTAAAGCAAACAAGCTGTCAGGTAATGTGTTGAATTTTTATGGTTGGGGGGGATATTTAATTTGGTATTTGCCAGAAAATAAGGTTTTTATTGATGGTCGCATGCCCTCTTGGCGCACTAAAACTGAGTCGATTTTTGAGGACTATGTAAGTATTGCTGTGGACGACTCGGGGGATTCGAATTTGCTTCAAACATATATAGCTGAATATTCCATTGAGTATGCATTGTTACCTTGGGATTCCAACTTCGTACAATCTTTGCTGGTACTTGATTGGGAAGTTATTTACACTGATAGCATCGCAGTTATTTTAAAAAGATCTTAACTACTTAACGCGTTTAAACATCTTTGCTAATTCGTTTGTACCAATCACTAATTTTACAGGTCGTCCATGCGGACAAGTGTACTTGGTTTTTGTTTCTTCTAGTCTTAACAAAAGATTTCTTCTTTCTTCCATGGTTAAATACTCGCCACCTTTTATAGCACTTCTACATGCTAAGTAGGCGATAGTTTTTAAAGTTTTGTTATCGGCAGTGTAATGTTTGTCTTCGGCTAAGTCCTCTAGTAGCTCTAGCAAAAGTTTTTTCAGGTCGTATGTCCTAAACAATTTGGGTATTTTAGTTATTTTGTAGGCATTATTTCTAAAAACTTCAATTTCGAATCCTTGTTTGTGCAGTGTTCCCATATTGTTTTCTAGTAAAGTTGTAAGGTTACTGGGGATTTCGACAATTTCATCAGTTTCCACGCTTTCAGCGATTTTCTTCTTTTCATCGAAGCGTTCAAGAAACTCCTCGTACAATATTCTTTCGTGTGCGGCATGTTGATCTATAACATTCATACCTTGTGGGGTCTCATATACTAAATAAAGCTTGTTTATTTGTAATATTTCATCATATTTTTCTGGGCGATTTCCCGTTTTAATGTTCCATGTGCTAGTTTCATCCTTAAGTACGCTTGCCATATATGTGTTGGCATCGCGGTCAGAAATTGTTTCATACGTAACATCTGTGAGTCCCAAAACTTTTTTTACACCTATACTAATATTCTGTAATACTTTCTCCTTTTCCAGCAGTAAAACCTCCCTTTTTCTTGGATGCACGTTTACATCTACGAGTGTATTTGGCGTATCTATGTAGATAACGAACGTTGGGTATGAATGCACATCAATAAGCGTACTAAAAGCTTTTTTTATAGTGTTTGCTATCTCTTGATCCTTTACAGGTCTAGAGTTTATAAACAAATATTGAGTTTCTTTTGATGGTGCAGAATATTGTGGTTTTGAAATATGCCCATGTATGTCCAGATTATCGATTTGTTCACCAATGTATACGTGTGTTTGATCTAGCGTTGTACCAAAAAGGTAGCTTATTCTTTCCTCTAATGTTTGATTTTTCGGTAGTAATAAGGCTGTTTTTTTGTTCATGCTTAGTTTAAACCCTATTGCTGGGTTTATTAGTGCTTCCTCGGCCACTACCTTAATTAACTTTTTCTGTTCTGTGGTTTTGGTATCATAGAAAGCTTTACGTGCTGGCATGTTGTAAAAAAGGTCAGTCACACAGACTATAGTTCCGTCCGCCATTCCGACTGGCCTCACACTTACATCGGATCCTCCATTAAGGTTGAGTTCATACCCTGCTGGAGAATTGATTTTCTTGGTTTTGATGCTCATTTTACTGATTGCAGCAATAGCATACAAAGCCTCACCCCTGAACCCGAGTGTTTTTACATTCTTAAAATCTTCCAGAGTTTTAATTTTGCTGGTGGCATGTCTAAGGAAGCATTTTTCAAGATCTTCCCTTGACATCCCTTCACCATCGTCCGCGACTCGAATTCTTGTTAATCCCAGATCCTCTATATCAATATCTATTTGGGTAGCCTCCGCATCAATGGAGTTTTCCACCAATTCCTTGACTACGGCTGCAGGAAACTCAATTACCTCTCCAGCGGCCACCTTTGAAATTATTTCGTTTGATAAAATTTCTATTTTACCCATTTTTTCTGAACTTCCCCTTTTCCAACTGTAGTAATATCTCTTGAGCTCTTTTGGTGACTTGCTTTGGAACTCCTGCTAATTTTGCTACGGAAATCCCATAGCTATAACCAGCACCCCCTGGGATAACTTTGTGTAAAAATATTGGTTCCTCACCATTTTCATATATTGCCATTTGAACGTTTTTTACTTTGTTTGGAAAAAAGCTCTCCAAATCCTCAAGTTCATGGTAATGTGTGGCAAAAAGTGTCTTTGGGCTTTTTTTAGTGTCGGATACTAAAAATTCTGCCACCGCCCACGCAATGCTAATTCCATCGTATGTACTGGTACCCCTTCCAATCTCGTCCATGATGATAAGGCTGCTGCTTGTCGCATTGTTAAGAATATTCGCTGTCTCAACCATCTCAACCATAAAAGTTGAAAGTCCAGCAGTTATAACATCCGATGCTCCGCTGCGTACAAATATTTTGTCTACGATTTCAATTTGAGCTGATTCTGCTGGAATAAAACTCCCAATCTGCGACATTAAAACTAGTAGAGCTACTTGTCGCATATAAACGGATTTACCTGCCATGTTAGGTCCCGTTATTACCAAAAGCTGATTTGTTTTATTATCCAGATGTACGTCATTTGGTACAAATTCTCTATTATCCAACAATTTTTCAACCACTGGGTGTCTTCCGTTAGTGATGATAATTCCACCAGTAAGTTCGATTTTGGGTCTACAATAATTTTCTTCTTCAGCACTTTGCGCAAAACTTAAGATGCAGTCAAGTTCGCCAATGGCTTGAGCCGCTTCCTGCAAGGGAGTAGTACTTTTGGAGATATATGTGATGAGCTCCAAAAAAATCCCATACTCAAGTTCATTTATTTTTTCCTCTGCAGTTAGAATTATTTCCTCATGCTTTTTAAGTTCTGGGGTTATGTAACGTTCTGCATTTACCAAAGTTTGTTTTCTATCGTAATGTTTTGGTACATTTTGTGAGTTTGCTCTACTAACCTCAATATAAAATCCAAAAACTTTATTGAATCTAACCTTGAGAGTGTTTATACCGGTTGCTTTTTTCTCTTGTGTCTCAAGTTGCGCTACCCAGTCCTTGCTACTCGCTATGGAGGCCTTCAGATTATCAAGTTCCAACGAAACATGTTGCTTAACTACACCACCTTGCCTTGGATCTACAGGCGGATCTTCTGTGATAATTTTGTCTATTTCGGTTGCAATTGATTTAATTTCTTGGTCGATTTTGCCCTTAATTTGTGCCGACATTTTCAAGGTTTCATCTAAAAGATCTTTAACTTCCAAAGTTATATACAATGAATTTTTCAGACTTATAAGGTCTCTGGGATTGCCTAAGCCTACAGAAATCCTTGCCACCAATCTTTCTATGTCATTTATTTCCTCAAGAAGATGTTGTATTTTCTCCCTTAATACTCTGTTTTTTACGTATTTTTCAACTAGGTCTAGTCTGCTTTCTATCTTCTGTTTATTCGCCAATGGTTTATATAGCCAATTCTTTAACAGTCTTCCTCCCATAGGGGTGCACGTTCTGTCAATTAAGTTTATGAGGGACCCTCGTGAATCGTGCTCCCTAATCGTGGAAAATAGTTCTAAATTAAAAACAGTTGCACGATCCATTTCCAAAGAAGGTTCCTCAAGATAATGTTTTATTGTTTTTATATGCGTTAGTTTGTTTTTTTGTGTATGTCTTAAATATTTTAGAAGAAAGTCACTCGCACTCGTCTGTGTATTTTCTCCCTCGTGTATGTTCTTAACGTTAGCTTCAACTAAAATTTTAGTAAATTTTTTATCTTCAAAAAGCGTCTTTGGTAAAACACATTCCTGGATGTTAAATTTACTAAGAAGGTCAACAAGTTTTTTATTTTCAACCCTAGGATTTTTGAAAGTATATAAAACTCCAGTAGAAATATCGGCCAAAGCGAGATCTATAGTATTTTGTTGTTCTTGAACGGCTAAGACAAAATTGTTACGTTTTTTTTCAAGAGCATTTTCGTCCAAAAGTGTCCCTGGGGTTACTACCCTGATGACATCTCTTTTTACGAGCCCCGGTTCTGCAGGATCACTTAACTGCTCGCAAATTGCAACACTATAACCAGACTTAACTAATTTGCTTATATACCCGTCTACTGCGTGAAATGGAACTCCTGCCATTGGAATATTCCCGTCTTTTCCACGCGATCGTCTAGTTAAAGTAATTCCGAGAATAGTCGATGCAACTTTTGCATCTTCTAAAAACATCTCGTAAAAGTCACCAAGCCTAAAGAACAGTAGGCTGTCTGGGTAATTTTCCTTTAGACCAAGATACTGCCTCATCATTGGAGTTGAAAATCTCTCATCAGGATTCATATAGTTATTTTACAATATAGGCAACGTGCCCTAGTTGTTCTCTTTTTTAGGAGTATTGGAGTCTTTGTGTTGTGCGATTCTAAAAAGACTGCCAGCTTTAATATTTCTACCAAGAGATTCGACGGCGGAACTTACCATGTAGCCTCCTGCTAGGTATACCACTAATGCAAAAAATGCAGGTATATCTATGATTCCAGCTTTTCCGAATGAGGGTGCTGGGAAAATACCTACGAACGGTGCCATCAAAGGGTCTGACATTGTATTATAAATCCATGCAACAAAAGGAGTTGCTGCATTAGCTCCGAGCACCTTCAAAACAACTCGAGTTCCCAGAACAATCCCTAGGGTCAAAGTGGTTAAATCTATAGTCTTTACTACAACATTCATTTTTTCCATATTTATTCCTTACACCTGATAGAATTATGTATCAGATCTTTTAATAGATCAACTGGATTTTTTGATAGAATAACTCTGTATGATATTTTCGTACAAGAATACTGCCCATGTAAAGAAGGAGTTGCTTATAAAGACTGCCCAAAGTCTCGAGGATTATGTTGAGCGAATCCATGAAATCGCAAAACAAGATGATTATCTGTCTCATGAAAGTTTTATCAACCTTCCTCTAGATGAACAAGTCGTTCAACACCTGTTATCTCTAAAAAAGAAGTTTGTTTCCGATAAACTTAAATACATTGTTGTCGTAGGAATCGGCGGTTCGAACTTAGGTACCAAGGCAGTTTATGATGCCTTATATGGTTCGTATGATCTGGTTGAACCTGCGAGATATCCTAAAATGCTTTTTGCTGACACATCTGATACAGCTGTTATTTCAAAGCTATCCAAATTTTTAGCAGAGATAAAAAACCCCGAGGAAGTTTTGATTAACGCCATAAGTAAATCTGGGGGTACTACTGAAACCATCGCAAATCTAGAAATAATTCTTAACAATGCTCCATTACTTAAAAATCGTCTTGTCATAACTACATGTTATGGCTCTCTGTTATGGAATATTGCCCAGAAGCAGAATGTCACACTTCTTCCTATGCCTGATAAGATTGGTGGTCGATATTCCGTGTTTACGGCTGTGGGTTTATTTCCGTTACTTTGCGCTGGTGTGAACATATTTGCGTTGCTCGAAGGTGCCTTGGACTTAAGGAAGAAATGTTTAGATCGTGACGGTTTAAAAAACCCTGCGATTATATCTGCTGTTGCCGCGTTCCTTGCTTACAAAGAGGGAAAATCAATCCATGATTTATTCATCTTTCATCCCGAACTTGAATCTTTAGGGAAGTGGTATCGTCAGTTGATGGGTGAGAGTATTGGCAAGGATGGCATCGGTATTACTCCTACAGTATCCATTGGTTCGACAGATCTTCACTCTATGTATCAATTATATGTTGGCGGTGTAAAAGACAAATTTTTTACTTTTATTTCGTCGGCAGGGCATTCTGAAGCACTTTCCATTGATATCAAGGATTTTCCACTCACAGTAACATCTCTAGCAGGTAAAAACACGAATCAAATTATGTCAGCTCTATTTGAGAGTATAAAAGAGGCGTATGCGCAAAACAATTTGCCATATGTAGAGATCCAACTTCAGAACATTGATGAAAAGTCTCTTGGAAAATTTATGCAGATGAAAATGATGGAAATGATGTTTCTCGCCAAATTGTTGAATGTTAACGCGTTTGATCAGCCAGATGTTGAAGGATACAAAATACATTTGAAGAAGTATCTTGAGGAGGTTAAGTAACCTGTGGACAAAACAATCATTGATATCTCTATTCCAATAAAGTCAGGAATGCCAGTTTACCCACATAATCCTAACGTCGCCATTGAAAGATTGAATACTGGGCATTCGTATATTTCTAAAGTATCTATGGGGTCTCATACGGGCACGCATGTCGATGCGCCTTGCCACGTAAGCGAGTTAGGTATCTCTGTTGACCAGATAGACCTAGATAGCATGCTAGGTCCCTGTCGTGTGCTTAATCTCACGCATGTCGAAAAATTCATCACTGCTACAGAGATAAAAAAACACAGTATCCAAAAGGGTGAACGCATTCTTATTAAAACCCATAATTCTGCTCGCGGTTTTGATAATTACTATAGTGATTACATATATTTGGATGGTGCTGCTGCTAAGTATCTAGCAGAAAGGGCAGTTTTGATGGTAGGAATAGACTCTTTATCTGTTGCTCAAGAAGGGAGTATGGACAATAGTGCTCACATTGAGCTTCTTAAGCATGGTATCCCAATATTTGAGGGTCTAGACTTGTCAAAGGTTCGCCCTGGTAACTATCTGTTCTTTGGTTTGCCTCTTAGGCTTGAGGGTGTTGACGGTGCACCTGCCCGTTGTGTTTTGATTCCCAATTAATTACTCTTACACTTAGCATGAACAAACTAACTTTTTTCTTTAGCATTTCTATAATCATGGTTGTGGGGGCTTGGTTCAATTTGTACCACGTTGAATTTGGGTTACCTCATAGTTTTCATGCCGACGAACCAGAAATAATAGAGTTGGCTATAAAATATACCTTCGAACTTAAGGATATTCTTGTGACCTCGGAGTTGTATAAGCTTATTCCGATTTCATATGTTTACGGGACAGTTCCGGCATACCTCTTTACTGTTTTGACGATGTTTTATAGCAAAATCCACAATGTGCTTGGCATTGGGTTTAGCAAAACAGACATCTATGTGTTTTTACGTTCTGCCACGGCTATCTTTTCTTTAGTACTTATTCCAGTTGGTATATTGATTTACGACAATCTCTTTGGTCAAAAGTCCAAAAAATATTTAGGTAGCATTATTTTCGCCCTACTTTGCGCCCTTAATTGGAAATTGATAGTGCATGCACACTATGTAAATGCGGATATTTTAATTACGGTTTTGCTTAGCACTTCATATTTGTTGTTTCTTAAATATCTCGATAAATCTGAGGATACCTTACTTACTATCCTTGCGGGTGTTTTTTATGGACTAGCCGTAGGAACAAAAGTGACTGTGTTGATTACACTTCCCTTATACCTATTTTGGTTTATTAGAAAAGGTCATATTAGAAACATGGTAGCGTTTTTATTTGTAATATTTGGAACTTTTATTGCGTCTAATCCCTTCTCATTATCTTTTGCTAATGATTTTGTTTTTAGGGTCTTGCAGTTGAGCGTAAAGGAAAACGGGTTGGTATTTGACTCTGTGGATTTTGGCATTTTCAAATACTTTTTTGGACTTTCCTACATTCTCACCCCTATGGTTTTGTTTTTATCCGTTTTAGGTATCTACCTCTCTCTCAAGGAAAAAGCAAATTTATCCAAGCATTGGTTTTTTCTCTCCCATGTACTTGTTTACATTTTGTTTTTTTCGTTAGGTTCCCGTCGAGTAGACCGTTGGCTTTTACCTATAATTCCGGTGTTGCTTGTATATGGTGCTTACTCGCTTGAATGGCTCATTTACACCAATAAGCGAACTCTTTATATACCGTTGCTAATTGTTATTTTTGTGTCTTATTTGTATTTTCCTCTGTTACTGCTTTCCCAGTTTAATACACATACACCTAAATCCGAGGCATATTTGTGGATGAGGGATAATCTGACTCCAGCATCTAATAAGCTTATTGTTACAGAAGAGGGTTTAGATCCAATGAATAAGCTTGAGAGCTCATATGTTTTGAACTACGCGGTATATGAGTCAGAAAATGGCCAGTACAGGTTACCAGAAAATCCTTTAGGTTACGATTACGTTGTTTTATCTTCTCGTCCAATGCAGAATTTTAAGCGCTCCGAGGTTGCAAACAAGTTTCCATTTTATGCTAAAGCATGGACTGAGTTTGAAGATACCGTTTTAGATTCGACAAAGTTTGAAATGATCCGTGCATACGAACTAACTAAACCAAACCTTATAGATGTATCTGACGTATATATTTTTGCTAGAGTTTCAGAGGCTAATCCAAATAGTCTCTAAGTCTTTTGCTTCGAGATGGGTGTCTTAGTTTACGTAACGCCTTGGCTTCAATCTGGCGAATACGTTCTCTAGTCACGCCAAATTCTTTACCTACCTCTTCTAAAGTTCTTGTTCTTCCGTCTCTTAAGCCAAATCGAAGTTCTAACACTTTTTGTTCCCTTGGGTTTAATGTGCTTAAAACCTCCCCAATATGACCTTTAAGTAATTCTTGGCTTGCTGAGTCAAATGGTGATGCTATTGATGTGTCTTCAATAAACTCTTTGAGTGTGCTATCAGCCTCTTTACCAACGGTTTTTTCAAGTGAAGCGGTGTCCTGCATGATTTTTACAATTCCCTTGGCTTTTTCTACCTCTATATCCATTCTTTCAGCAACCTCTTTAGGTTTGGGTGGTCTCTCGAGCTCTTGCTCAAGCTCACGTGCAACCTTTTTGTACTTATTGATAGTTTCTATCATATGTACAGGAATTCTTATGGTTCGCGCTTGATCTGCAATTGCTCTGGTAATTGCTTGACGTATCCACCAAGTCGCATAAGTAGAAAATTTAAAGCCTCGACGCCAGTCGAATTTTTCAACCGCCTTCATCAATCCTATATTTCCTTCTTGTATTAGATCAAGAAAAGATAGCCCACGCCCCATGTATCTTTTGGCGATGGAAACTACCAGTCTAAGGTTTGATTGTGTTAGTATTCTTTCGGCTTCTTCATAATCTCTCTTAGATACTTTATTAACCTTTTGCTTAATTTCTTTGAGAATATTTTCAGGAACATCCATCTCGACTAACATCTCCTTCGATGCTGGATCTGATCCTTTTTCTTTTTTTAATCTGTCGAAGGTTCTGATGTATCTACCTACTTCAATTTTTTGTGCGAGGTCGACTTCTTGTTCTGCCTTTAGGAGGTCAGATTTTCCTATCTCTTTCAAGTACATTCTCACAGGATCTATTGAGGTAGCGCGGTCCATTTTTATTTGGGTATAGTCAATTTTATCTTCAGAAAGCTTTTGTGCCTCTTTTTCAGTTTCTACGTCATAAACGTCAACATTGGCCTCTAAAAGTTTTTCGTAAAGCACATCAAGTATTTCAAGATTCTCTTCTGCTGCGGGGAAAAATTCTAGCACCTCAGTTTGGGTTAGATAACCGCGTTTCTTACCTTTTGTTATCAGTCTTCTAATATTTTTTTCGTCCAGCTCTTGCTTGACGTCACTAGTATCTTGTTTTTCGAGTTCTTTATCTTTTTTCTTGCTTACAGCTTTTTTACTCATATTTTTTCTTTAGTTTTGAAATTTTATAGACTTTGTTTGATAATTCTTCTACTTTTTCTTCGTCGTTTTTGAGTTCAGCGTCTTTTAACTCACTCTGGAGAAATTTCAATTCCCTGTTAATTGTATCTCTTTTTAACCTTTTAAAGGTAGTATCTATTTCTTTTTCTAGTAAGGTCTCATTATTTGTGAGATCTCCTATATCACAAAGATACAGTTCTTCCGCTTTTTCTCTGAGAGAATCATCTAATTTTTCAATAAAATATTTAGTTTTAAATTGTCTTTTTCTTGAGTTAACGTAGTCCTTGAACTGCACGAATATATCCCTATTTTCCTCGTTTGTAAAGTCTTTTTTACCTAGTTTGAACAAAATGTTTTGCGCCGGTTCGATTTTGGCATGGAATAGCAATGAAATAAGGTATTCTTCTCCAAGTTTCTCCTTGTGTAATAGCTGTGGTTCGGCAGAGTCTATTCTCCTAGTTGGGGTTGCTTCTAAGCTGTTATTCTCACTTTCTAGTGCTTTTTCGATTGTGTCTTTTTCTGTTTTCAGAATGTTTGAAATTTGGTTTAAGTAATGTTCTTTAACTATTGTGCTCTTAATCCCCCTTATCCTTGGAGCTAAATATTCAATAAATTTCTTCTTTCCATATGCGGTTTTGGTGTCAAACTCAGCAGACGCGGTTTTTACAAAGAAGTCATAGATAGAAATAGGTTCCTCCAGAATCTTTCTCGCGTGAGAAATGTCGCTTCGTATGAGTTCATCAATATCACTTATGCCTTTGGGTATAATTGCGACCTTGATATTAAAATCTTCGTTCTCAGCCATTTCGATAGCCCGTGTTGTGGCCGAAATACCTGCTGAGTCAGAGTCAAAACAAAAAATTAGCTCATTTGTATACCGTGCCAATATCTTTAATTGCCCGGTCGTTAAAGATGTACCGCTTGTAGCTATAATATTGTCGAATCCAGCTTGATGTGCGCTTATAACGTCTAATTGTCCCTCAACAAAAACTGCACCCTTCTTTTTAACACCTATTTTTGCTTTATCCAATCCATATAAATACAGACTTTTGTGGAATACTAAAGTTTCAGCAGTATTCAGATATTTAGGTGGTTTGTCTGATAGCGTTCTTGCGCTGAACCCGGCAATCTTATTATCTATAGTTATAAGGGGGAAGGTTACTCTATCAATGAATTTATCAATCAGAGTTCCACGTTTGCTTTTTACGCTTACCCCCGCCATCTCTAAACTTTCCTCTGTATACCCTCGTTTTAGCAAGAAACTTGTAAGTAAGTCCCAGCTGTTTGGAGCGTAGCCAAGTCTGAAATTTCTTATTGTTTCCGCTGACAGTGCTCTCTTCTTTGTTAGATACTCCAGCGCGCCTTTACCGGCAGGGTGTTTGGTAAGTAGGTGTTCATAAAAAGTAGTTGTGGCTTCGTTTATCTCGTAGATAAGGTTTTTACTGTTTGTGTGTGGGTCTAGCTTGTTTTTTTCAAGTTTTACTCCAGCCTTGTCTGCAAGTTTTTCGAGAGCTTGTCCAAAGTCTATGCCTTCAATGTTTTGTATAAACTTGAACATGTCTCCCGATGCGCCACAGCCGAAACATTTATATATTTGTAATTCTGCTGAAACCATGAAAGATGGTGTGTTTTCTGCATGAAACGGACACACAGCTTTATAGTTTCTACCGGATTTTTTAAGTTCTACGTAACTGCCAATAATGTCGGCAATATTTAATTTTTGTTTAATTTCGGATATTTGATCCATTTAGTTTGCTTTGTGCGTATATTAAGACTACGGGTTTCATTCGTCAACATTTAGGGAGTTGCAGTGTGCCTCGATAGTTTGGGATATATTCTCTGCATGCACGCCAGCTTGATAATCCACCAAATAAATGGCGGCTTTATAACTACCTGTCAGACTACTTTGCCTGACATTATATAAGCAGGTAGCCTGCAAATTCCTATCTTTTCGGATACTTTCACATATTTCAGTCTGAGATAACTCAGCTACATTGACGTTATTTAGGGATGATTCGTCGAGTGAGCTGTCGACGCATTTAAGGATTTCATCAGATGTATTATCTATCACCCTGATAAAGCTAAGTACCATTAACATCAGCGTTGAAAATATCAAAAAGTAAAACTTCTTTGTTCGCAAAGTGTTCTGCATGCACTTAAATATTACCACGTTAGCCTACTGTATAATTTATTTTATGCGAGGTGGCACAACGAAAACGAAATTGCTTATCGGGTTAATTGTTTTGGCTTTGGTGCATTTTGGAATAGATCCTTCATTTCCTGAGTCCTTACTCTTATTCATCTTAGTATTCACTTTGACATTTGTGTTTCTTCCTATGTTTCTAAAATTACCTCGTCTTACCAACATTTTGATACTAGTCGGAGCAACTTTTTTTCTACTTTTTTGTTTTTCTACTATACGAGGCAGCTCCTTTGACGGGCTGGTTACTTATCTAAAAACCATATATCTAGTTAAAAGTAATTTTTCCGAAATACTTATCTTAAGCAATCCCATACGTCCTTTCCTGATAGAGGCGTTACTGGGGATTTTATGGCGATATTCCGATATTAGGGTCGTAGGCGTATCTATAGGATTTGCCTATTTGATGGTGGGTTATTTAACCTTGAATTTTTTAAGCTTGTTAGGTTATTCGAAAAAGGTACGGATCCTGGCTGTTACAATACTTTTAGGGTCACCTACTTTTTTGTTGTTGGGATTATACGAGTACAAGATAGACTTGTTTTTGCTTGTGTCATGTTTGGTTACGTATATAGTTTTTTATAGAATTGTTGCAATCGCGCCCACAGCGAGGGCGTTATTTTCATTTAGTCTATTGTCAGGTGTCACTTTACTTATAAAGTTTACATATTTACCGTTGTTTGTTTGTTTAGGTTTCTGTGTTATGTATGAAATTGCGGTATATCAGAAGTTTCGGACTTTTAAAAAGCTGCTGGTATTAAGTTCCCTAATCGTGTTTGGTTTCTCACCTATTCTTATCTGGACAGCTCTTTTCGGCTCCCAATTATCCTATTTGGGTTATGTTTCCAAGGATTTTGAGTTTTACAGAATCCCAAAGACATCATTATTGGTAAATATTGAAGCTTATGAGCAATGTAGAGCGGAAGTTATTGCAGAAGATCGCGATCAATATTTGCCTAATAACAACATAGCTGACGTTTTAACTCAGCCTATTAACTATGTCTTGAATAGAACGGCACACAATGGTAACCATCAAACATTATTCGATATTGGTTTTTTTCTTTATTTTTCACTAGTGGCCTTTATACCATTGATAATTTGGCAGTTTAGATCATATTCTCGTACAGAGAAGTATCTATACATGAGCGCGGCTGTTTATATCGTAATCTTTTTTCTTACGGTAGGTTCCACATTTTGGTACCTTCTTCCAATTTTACCTATTGTAGCTGCACCTTTGATGAATTATTTGTATGGTAAGGGGGTATCCCGCCTCGGCGCACGGATACTTGACTCTCTTGTGGTAACCACCGTGCTATTCTATTTTCTTTTAGCCAGCCTGCTTACACTGACGGCCAATTCTCTTAGTACTGAGATGTGGTTTATGGACCTTCACATCAATGATTTTTCCAAGGCCGTTGAGCAGGCAGCATCAACAGGTTGGGTATACAATAACTCTACTTTTGGATTCGATACATTCAATGTGATGCAGCATCGGGTTTTGCCAAACACTCATTTTTTTGCTGGTTTTGCTTCCGTAGAGGAATTGCACAAGGAACTTATTAGCAAAGGAGTGACCCACATAAGCGTTATTCCTGCTCTTTCCAGTTTTATTAGTGATCGTAGTTGTGCATTGAGGGAAGCAGAAAACTTTGCAAGATTCCAGGAGAAATATCTTACTCCAGTATATTTTTATGGTGATCGCCCTATACTATGGCGCATAACAAATGGCGGAGAGCATGGAGTGATATTGGAAATTATTTATCCATGTATCCAATGAGTATTTTATCAGAGAAAAAAGGTTTACAAAAAGAATAAACCCCCGCATGGAAAACTTGGTAGTTAACCAATTGGGGGTCTTTATGAACTATCCGTTACTATTTGATCAGTTCATAGTTGTAATCTGGTTGAAGCACTTCAGGTAAGTCTGGATAGCCCAGGAAATTCGCCACCTGATTAACCCAAACCCTATACTGAGGCAAAAAGCTGTCTTTTGCGGTGAAAGAAAGACTTTCAGAATCAATCACCACGGTTAGCCCCTGCTTTTGGCAAAGCCATCCTGCCTCAAAAGGCCTGCAATATGCCATAGTGACTTCCACATTGGGTAGCACGGCTTCTTGCAACGAGGTACAGTCTTTACGCCACGAATCAGGTTTATAGCTTACACTATACAGAGTGTCATCATCGTAGCGGGAGCCATACCAGTTCCAGTAACACCCACCGAAAAGATCATCTTCATAGTTTGGAGGGTCAGCTTCCAGAGAAAACAACTCTATATTCTCATAAGGGAGCATTGAGATTATCACTGTTGACCATCCATCCTCTGCATTGAACGAAATAGGGAGTTCCTGCGAGGCGGGAAGTGAAGACGCATCCATCCATTCAGGAAGGGTTCCATATTCATATTGAATGGTGACCTTACCCTCATAGGGATCGGGAATAGGAGTTGCTGTAACTTCAGGCTGTGTCGAAGATTCGTATCCACCCGAGGTGCACGCAGACAGAACAACCAAAGCGAATACAACCAAAAACAAAAAACTAATCTTTTTCATCTCAGTCTCCTTATTATTTGAGAGTTAGTGTGCTGATTTTGCACAGTTTGATAACAATTTCTGAAACTAATTATACTATGGGATGTACAATTAGTCAACTTAACTACTCTTATTTTCCTCTGTATTGGGGATGTTGTGGAGTTTATCACACTTTAGCACACTAGCGCAAACCACCCCCGCCCCATTAATAGCAAAAAACCACGCTTTTAGTGTGGTACACTCATCTATTTTGGGCGGGGTGGTTGGAGATTTCGCTTGGGAAAGGGTACAATGCACTTGGGAAACTGCTCTAACCCGTATTGCTATGTACTACGAAAAAGTCAGTTTCTTAGATAAATTAATAAATATACTTTTATCCCCTTTTGATAGGTTTCTTTTCAGAGATAATAAACGTGGTGATGAATATATGGAAATTCTAGGTAGTGGTAGAGATATCCCTAAACTTAGTAAAAAATGGATTAAGTACTTTCACATTGCTATTCATATCAAACTATATGAGGTTTTAGGCGTCGTTTACAATGGGTATGAGAACCAACCAGACCATGTATTTGTTCATGTAGATACAAGGCTAGATGATTTGTTTTTGGAACTACTCAAGTTATGGAAGAAGTTGGATAAATACCCATTTATTCAGGAAATGAAGTTAGGTCAATATGATGGATTTAATTCACTAAATGCTGATAGCGATTATAGACGTAGGGTTTGGGTTGCAAGTAAGAAGTTACTTTTTGAGGATGTAGAAGAACTACCAAGTCTTTCAACAATACCACTATCTAATGATTTAAAAAGTGCTTTTTTAGAAATAGATAATTTGCTTGTAGAGCATAAGGAAAAGAAACAAAAAACTCTTTTTGGAGACGGGATACTAGAACACAAAGCACTAAAATTTGACCTTAATAAATCAACTGTACAAGTAAACAATTCCGAACCAATCCTGATTAACACAGAAACACAAGTTTTTGCATTGCTGATTTTGCTTATAAAGAGTGTAGATACTCCTGTTAGCTATGAAGAAATAGCCAAATCACTTAGCATAAGCAGCAACCAGAGAAATATCCAATTCATTAAACGGGATATTTACAGCACATTCACAGAATTAGGTATTGAAGATGAAGTCGCAAAGGAAATAAGAGACTATGTTGTGTTTACTAGAAACCTTGGCGCAACAATAAAATCATAATATTACCCACAAAATAATCACACTTTTCTCGTCTACATAACTATCAAACTCCCATAAATTCGCCCCATGGATAAAACCACGGGCGAGGTTAAACCCGAAAAAGAGCAACTAAATAAAATCAAGAAAACCTTTGAGGAAAAATACAAGGTAGCTGTAAGTGGTAAAGAAGCTTTGGAATGTTACATTGCTCTTTTTTATTTAGGCAGAGCTATCTTTAAGTTTCATACCCAAAAAGGAGTTACAAATGAAAAGCAGTAACTCTAAGGGTGGTCGCCAAAACCGCGGAAGCGGTGGTGACCCTACTATACTTGATAATACCGTTTTTTATGACCGCAACTCTAAAGACGTTAGAGGATACTTAATTCTTCATAATGAAAAGGTTTATGAGATAGCACCAGTTAAAGTTATTGTTTCAAAAAGTCTTGTAGAGGTTATAAGATATGAAAAACCTGTTGTGTTAAGCCAACCAAAATACAAAACAAAGCTAGATAAAAACCTAGATGACTTCCCCGAACTTAATGCAGAGAGGGAAGCTGAAAAAGCTAAGAGAAAAGAAGAATATAAAAGGCGTAGTGCAAGAATGGCTATAAATAACATTAAACGAATTGTTGATTGTAATTTTAGTGCTAAAAGAAGCAAATTTATTACATTCACTTTCAATGATGAAAATGATTTTGATATTAAAGACTTATCTCAAACACATAAAGAGTTTAAGAAATTCATACAAAGATTTAGGCGATTTTATCCAAAATTAAAATATGTAGCTGTAGCTGAATTCCAAGATAAAAACGGAAGAGGTGCTGTTCATTATCACATGATTTGTAACATCCCCTACACTCCCAAGGAAAAAATTGCAGAAATATGGAGTTACGGATTTATCAAAATTAGAGATATCAAACAGGTGCATAGTGTTGGTGCATATCTTGCAAAATATATGAGTAAAAATACTAATGACCCTCGCTATGGTAAAAACAAAAAGGTACTGCGTTCAAAATATCTTAATAAACCAGATATACTGTATGGAAAAAAGGCTCATGAATTTCTTACTAAGCACAACTTGTATAAAACCCAACCTAACTATATTTCTAGGTATCCTAGTCATAGAAATGGTAGAATCGTCATAGGTAATTTTGACCTAAAAAAATTAAATCCTGCTCAGACTAATGAAAATGCAGGAAAATAATACTAATAACTATTTTATCTATACCCGTAAATCATCAGAGGAATCATCAAAACAGGTTCAGTCTTTAGAAACTCAAGAAAGATATTGTTTTGATTTAGCTAAAAATAACGCCCTCAATATTGTTGATGTTTTAAAGGAATCCAAAAGTGCTATGGATGACGGAAAAAGACCTGTTTTTGATTTGATGATTGAGAAAATTAAGCAAGGTGAAGCCAATGCAATTATTGTTGTGGATATTGACCGCCTTGCAAGAAACCTTGTTGAAGCAGGATTTTTGTACAAACTCATGGAAACTGGAATCCTAAAGGAAATTAGAACACTAAACAAAACATTTTCTGATACATCTGATTTGTTCTACATGGGATTTGAGTTCTTAAGAGCAACACAATACTCCCGTGATTTATCTGAAAAAGTAAAAAGAGGCGTAAAAACCAAACTAATAAAAGGTGAGTATCCAAGCTACGCACCTATTGGCTATATAAACAAAGATAGAAAGATTTATCCCGACCCTGTAAGATCTTTGCATATTAAAAAAGCGTACGAGCTTTATGCGACCAATGAGTATTCCGAAAAAGAAATTGTAAATATCTTATACAAAGAGGGTTTTAGAACCCGTGTAGCTAATAAAAAAGTTGTTAAGTCTGTTATTCATAGAATCCTAACTGACCCTGTATATCGTGGTGATATTAGACGTTGTGGAATGATTTACGAAGGTATTCATGAGGGAATAGTATCAAGAGAACTATTTGAACGTGTACAAGACGTTCTAAAGGGTAAAAACAGGGCTAAAAAGCGAACTCATGAGTTTCTATACAGAGGTTATATGACTTGTGCTGTTTGTGGTTGTAAATTAACTGCTACCCAAAAAGGCGAAAGCTATAAATACTATTACTGCACTAACGGAAAAGGGTTATGTTCAGAGCATAAAGACTACATGAATGAATCTCATGTTGAATCCCTAATTTCCAAACTTTTTGGAAACATTATCGTTGATAAAGAAATGGCGGATTTATCTCTTGAAAGCTATGGAAAAGAATTATTAAAACAAGGTAGTAATCATGAAGCTGTAAAGAAAAGTTTAGAATCTCAACTCAAAACCATAGAAACCAAACTCTCAAACCTCTTAGATGTGTATATTGAGGGAAACATTGATAAAGATACTTACAACAAAAAGCAAAACAATCTAAATACAGAAAAACTACTCATAAAAGAGCAGTTAAGCAAACTCCCTAAAGAATCCTCACAAGCAACTTTGGAAAAACTTAGAAAGTTTAAGAAATACTGTTATGACCTGCAAAACATCTTTGATAACGGTTTAGATGATGTTAAATCAGACTTACTAAAATCAGCACTTTGGAAATTAAACATCAAAGATAAGGAAATAGCGTCATATCAATATAATAAACCCTACGAATGGGTGCATTTAGCATCGAAAAGTGGTGATTTAAACAACTGGCGGAGGGAGGGGGGTTCGAACCCCCGTGCCAGTTTCCTGACGCGTCGCTTTCCAGGCGAGCCGATTAGACCACTCTCGCATCCCTCCAGGATTTACACTAACAGATTATTATTTGTTTTTATTTCAAAGTCAATTTAAAATGGTAATCATGGCTAGTAGCAAAAGTTTTTATCTTTATACGGATGGTGGTGCTCGTGGTAATCCTGGGCCTGCAGGTGCAGGTGTGGTTCTACTCGATGATAACAAAAATGTGATTCTTGAAGTTGATAAGTACCTTGGCAATATGACCAACAATGAAGCTGAATATACTGCTTTACTATTGGGATTAAGTTACGCGAAAATCAAAGGTGTTCAGAAGATTCAATGTTTACTTGACAGTGAACTAGTAGTCAAACAGTTGAATGGCGAGTATAAGGTAAGAATGGCTCACTTGTTTGAGCTTTATACAAAGGTAAAAAATCTGGAGAACGACTTTGAAAGTGTAACCTATGCTCATATTCCTCGTGCGGAAAATTCGCATGCTGACAAACTTGTAAATAAAGCACTCGATGCAGCAACAACGCCAAAATAAATCTAAAAGGGATCGAACTAAAGAGCGCGTATATGATAGGGCTATTTTAGCTACGTTACAGTATCGCGCTATTTTCAACTCTTCCTTAAGCTTCTATCAACTTGCCACTTATTTGTTAACCGAAAAGCCTATTGAATATAACACCTACAAAAGCCGCTTACGGGCGCTAATGCACTCCAAACGAATAAACCAGCATCGGGGAAAGTATTTTATTACTGGAACTAAACCTTTGAGTTGGTATTCGCGTTCTGAGTCTTCCACAGGGCACCTCACCTCTGCTGAAGAGACGTTGCACGTTCTAGGTAAAATTCGCTGGATTAAGCTATTGGCAGTTACTGGGTCAGTTGCGGCACATAATGCAAGTAAAGATGATGATATAGATGTTTTTATAATTACCGAGAAGCATCGTCTGTGGATAACGCGGCTATTTGTAGTGCTTATATTGAAAGCACTAAACATGTACCGTACCGAAAAAGCTAGTGCTGGTAAAATTTGTCCAAATATTTTTATAGACGACAGTTCCATGGAATGGCCTGAGGACAAGCGCAACGTATACATCGCTCATGAAATTTTAATGATGCTTCCTGTTGTGAATAGAGACGAAACATACTTCAAGTTTATTAAAAAAAACGAATGGGTCTTTAACTTTATGTCCAACTTTAGTATCAGCCTTCCGTTAACTGTTGGGCTAACACCTCTGCATAAAAGTCCTTTTATAAGGCTTGCTGATAAACTGTCGATGCACTTACAACAGACTTACATGCGTAGAAAAAAAACTACTGAAGTAACACATGCAAGTTTCATACATTTCAATAAGGCTGACCATTCAATAAAAGTTCTTGAAAAGTTTAGCGAGTATACTTTACGCTGATAACATGTTTTTTATTTTATCCACTACGTTACCTAATTCCCAGTTTGCTTTGACCAAATATTCGAAAACGCCGTTTTGAAAAGCTTCTTGAAGCTTTTCATCATTAGTCAAATTTGTCATTATGAGAACCTTTGCATTTTTACCCCAAGGATCTTTCCTTAACTCCTTTAACATTGTAATACCATCCATAATTGGCATAACTATATCCAAAATTATTAGGCTGGGTTTTTCTTTTACCGCTGTTTCTAAGCCTTCTCGACCGTTTGTTTCAAGTATTGCGATGTATCCCTCAGAAGTTAGTCTGTTAAAAAGTATTTTACCTATTGCGGAATCGTCTTCAACAATGAGAATTTTTTTGGCAAGGCTTTCCATATAAAAAATTATACACTACCGCTAGTTGAGTGTGATTCTTTCGACCAGAACATAGTCATCGCAGTCGCATATTAAGGCTTTGCAGAAGTTATCTTGTGCAGGGTAAATACCCTCAAGCGTGACTTGTTTGTTTAGGTAGCTTTTGTCTTTGATCATTCCGCTATTGTCTCTTAGAAGTAGCGTTTTACCCATATAGCTTACATATAATCCATCTAAGCAGTAGTCTCGCCCAGCTTTCGTGCCGCTGAATACAGTTGCTTCAAACACGACCTTTTTCCTTAGGTTTATAACAGTGTCGTCGATGATACGTGACTCTGGATCAACAATTATCTTTGTGCCCTTTGGTCTTAAATCTAGCAGAATATGAAAAGTAAGCGAAATTGCCAGTAAACTTACTAGTATAAACCCTGTGTCCACTGCCAATAACTTGTAACCACGTGAGCTTTGCAAGGTATTGATAGCTGAAGGGACGAATACGAACCCGAACCACAGTATCAGTACGCTGTATACTCGTTGTTCTAAGGTATAGTGATTGTTTATGAGTCCTGCATTAAGTAAAACACCAATGATTACTGCGGACACTAGTCCCAGGGTAAGGTACTGCTTATAAAATTTAGTTGGTGGTTGCCCTGTTTCAGGAGATTTTGGCCAAATTTGTCCAAGCAGTTGTGGATGGTACCACAGCGTGCCTAACCCCAGATAAATCAAAATTGAGATTCCCACACCTATTAAACTTTCCATATACCTATAATACTAAAGAATAAAAAACCCCGCCATAAAGACGGGGTCTTTTGTATTCGAACGGCATTTATGTATTCATTACGTATACTTTTGCGAAGCAAAAGAGATCTACTTTGGTATCCCAAAGGTAGCGCTGTACCCATCGCGTTACATCATTCCACCCATACCGCCCATGCCACCCATTCCTCCTGGCATTCCACCAGATTCTTCTTTTTCTTTCGGAGCATCTGCTACCAATGTCTCTGTTGTTAAGATCATTGTCGCAACAGAAACGGCATTCTGAAGTGCGCTTCTTGTAACTTTAGCTGGATCAATGATTCCTGCTTTAAGCATGTCAGTAAATTCCATTGTGAAAACGTTAAAACCTAGGTTTGGATTCTTTTCATCCAATGCCTGTCTTGTGAGATTGGCCAATACCTTTCCGGAATCTTCACCTGCGTTTTCAACTATCAATCTAGCTGGTTTTTCCAAAGCTCTGTATAGGGCTTTAGCACCAATTTCTTCCTCACCTTCTAGCTTAAGCTTCAAGATTGCTTCTCTAGCTCTTAGTAATGCGACTCCGCCTCCTGCCACTATACCTTCCTCAACAGCAGCTTTTGTAGCATTAACAGCGTCTTCTACCCTAAGTTTCTTTTCTTTGAGTTCGGTTTCCGAAGCAGCTCCTACTTTTATAACGGCAATACCTCCGGACAACTTGGCTAATCTTTCAACTAATTTTTCTTTATCGTAGTCTGACGTTGTTGAGGCTATCTGAGCTTCAATCTGTTTGGTTCTAGCTACAATGGCTTTTTCATCTCCCATGCCTCCAACAATAATAGTGTCATCTTTTGTAGAGACGACTCTTTCTGCTCGTCCGAGATCAGCAACGGTTACTGAGTCAAGTTTTCTTCCTGTGTCTTCACTAATTAATATTGCTCCTGTAAGTACAGCTATATCTTCCAACATGGCTTTCTTTCTATCACCAAATCCTGGAGCTTTTACTGCTAATGCATTAAATGTACCTCTTATCTTGTTAACTACTAAGGTAGCTAGAGCTTCTCCATCAACATCATCTGCAATAATCACCAAATTTTTCGATTGCTTTAGTAAGCCTTCGAGCATTGGTAGCATATCTTGCATATTTGAGACTTTTGTATCAGTTACAAGTATGTAAGGATCGTTAATTTCTGCTTCCATCTTGTCTGCATTGGTTACGAAGTAAGCAGAAGCATATCCCTTATCAAACTGCATACCGTCTTTGTGTTCCCACTCCATCTCAAAACCCTTAGATTCTTCAACGGTTATAACACCAGTCTCACCAACATGTTCCATCGCCTCTGCAATTAATGCTCCAATCTCATCATTTTGAGCTGAGTTTGTGGCAACCTGAGACTTTTCTTCTTTAGTTTTTATTGGTTTTGAGAGTTTCTTTATCTCTTCTACTACAGCTATGGTAGCCTTTTCAAGACCTTTTCTTAAGATCATTGGATTTGCACCTGCAGAAACATTCTTTAAGCCTTCTTCTACTAAAGCCTGTGCTAAAACTGTTGCGGTAGTTGTACCATCTCCCGCAATATCGTTCGTCTTTGAAGAGGCTTCCCGAACTAGTTGGGCTCCCATGTTCTCAAATTTATCTTCAAGCTCAATTTCCTTTGCTACAGTTACTCCGTCATGTACAACCTGTGGTGCCCCATAGCTTTTATCCAGTGCAACATTACGTCCCTTTGGACCTAGTGTTGTGGATACTGCTCTTGCAAGTTTATCGACACCTGCTTTTAGTTTGGCTCTTGCCTCATCTCCATAAATAATTTGTTTTGCCATTTTCTTCCTCCGAAATAATTAAAATTAACTACTATTCAAAAATTGCTAAGAGATCTTCCTCTTTAACTAGCAAATGTTCCTTGCCTTCTATTTTTACTTCTGTGCCGCCCCATTTCTTATACATTACTACGTCGCCAACCTTTACTGACATTTCCACTATTTCACCATCCTCATCTCTTTTACCAGGTCCTGCAGCTATAATAGTGCCTTTTTGTGGCTTTTCTTTATTAGCTGTATCTGGAATTACTATCCCTGAAGGTAATGTTGTTTCTTGCTCTTCAGGTTTGATTAATACGTAATCAAAAAGTGGATTAATATTTACTTTTGATTTTGACATAGATACCTCCGAAAGTTTTTAAATTTATACATTGCATATCGCATGACTAACATAGCACTCTCAACTTGAGAGTGTCAAGACATATTTTCTATTTTTCATAGCTTTGCTTGTGCATAGATTCTTACGAGATTTTCGCCAATTTTCTTTTGCTTGAATATCTCGATCTTTCCAATTTCCTTTGTGTTGGTAACGTGAGGCCCGCCACAAAATTCTTTGCTAAATGCGTTATCGATAGAATCTCCAATATAATAAACATTTACTTTGTCACCATATTTTTCACCAAAAAAGTGCAACGCACCAGTTTTTTCAGCTTCTTCCTTAGGTAAGGTTTTGTAGTTTACGTTAACACCCTCCGTTATTTTTTCATTTATCAGGTTTTCAACTTGTGAAATTTCATTTTCAGTTAATTTATCTGTATGTGAAAAGTCAAACCTCAATCTTTTGCCGGTTATGTTACTTCCCATTTGATGCACATGTTCACCTAGTACTTCACGTAATGCCCAATGCAAAAGATGAGTTGCTGTATGATATTTAACTGTTTGTTCACTTTGATCTGCAAGACCTCCTGCAAATTTTTCTTCCGCTCCCGATCTTGATCTATCTTGGTGAGCTTTCTCTTTTTCGGCAAACAACTTAGCTATTACCTGTAAATCGAAGTCCATATGTTTTATGTCCTCCCAAAACATTTCTTCTGGATAGCCAAGAGATTGTTTTAGATCAAAAGCTATTTCAACAAGCTCGCCTATAGAACCTTTAAAGCTTTCAAGTTTCTTTTCTACTTCTCTCATTCCCTTGTCCAAAACCTTTCTAAACTTTTCCTCCTCCTGTGCAAAGGTATTCTCAATATTTTTTCTTTTTTCCATTAACTCTGGATATACCCATGAAAAGCTTTCAACAACAGTTCCAACCAACTTTACTGATAAATCTTTTTCAACACCAAGTGTTTTGCCTGCCCGAACCATTCTTCGTATTAATCTTCTTAAAACATATCCTAGTTCCTTGTTACTCGGAATTACTCCGTCCATCGCTAAGAACGTTGCTGACCTAATGTGATCAGCAGTCATAGCAATCGCCTTTCTTGTTTGGGGGTTTTCGCCATAAACTTCTCCGCTTATTTCTTGGATTTTTTGTACTATTGGCCAGAAGTTATCGGTTTCATAGATATCGGTTTTTCCTTGGGACACTAGTGCAAGACGTTCAAGTCCTCCTCCGAAATCAACATTTTTCTTTGGGATCTCTTTCCAGCCGTTTTCTTCTTTGCGATATTGAATAAATACACTGTTACCCACTTCTAGAAAAATGTCATCATGTTCAGCTGGATCTTTTCCGACACCATCTTCCCAGTTTTCGCCTAAGAAGTAGTATATTTCGCTGTCAGGCCCACCAAGCTCTCCAATGGCATCCCCTCGTTGCCACCAGTTCTCTTTTTTGTCGTAGGTAAATATTCTTTCTCCGACCTCAGCCTTTATTCCACGTTGTGCAAAAATATCCTTTAGAATTTCAATAGAATCTTCGTCACGCGGGGCGTCATCGTCACCTTTAAATACTGTTGCATACATACGTCTTATATCTAGGCCAAGTACATCAACATAAAACTCCCATGCCCAGTTAAGTTGTTCTTTTTTGAAATAGTCGTTCAAACTCCAGTTGCCTAACATATGAAATGCCGTAGTATGTCTGATAGTGTTGCCTACGTTTTCTAAATCTTCAAAAAATCTTAGGCATCTTTGCACATTAACCAAACGTGTTCCCATGGCATGGGGCTCGCCCATCAAGTATGGGACTAGAGGAAACATTCCAGAGTTCACATACAACAAGGTTGGATCATTTTCGGGCACAAGTGAAACATTAGGTATTTCCTTGTGATCCTTATCTTTATAAAACTGTATAAAATTTTTTACTATATCTTTAGATTGCATATTTCCTTTCAGTATAACCTTTAAAAACGAAAAAGGCCTCGTCACTACCAACACCAAAAATAGATTGCGTTTCAGAATCCATATTCGATATTGGCAAGGACGAGGCTTCTAATATTACTCGCGGTACCACCTTGCTTTTGTTTAGCTATCACTAGATAAACCTTGCTAGCTGAACATATTCAGCGTCCCCATTTTTATTATCTTACGGTTAGGCTTCCGTGCTGATCTCTCAGCAAGCTCCCGGATGGCATTTTAATCCGTTCAAAGCTACTGGTATTTAAAGCCATTTTTCACGCTGTGTCAATGTGTTGCTGCTTAACGCTACCCTTGATTCCCACTATAGTGACTCCCTCGGTTTTAAATTTCTCTACACTGTCGAGGTATTTTTGTTTAAATCCCATAAGTTCTGCTATGTTTTCCAGACCTGTGGTGTTAGTGTCTGCATTGATGGGTGTTCGGTCTCTCTTAAAGTTGTTGAGCTCTTTTACTTCTCTGTTGCCAAATGTTGTCACAAGCTTTGAAAAGAATTCAGTTTGATGTTCGGCATATAATCTGAAGAGTTCTCTAAATGCTGATGCCCCATCTATATTGTTTCGTTCGGCGTATTCATTGACTAAGGTCGAAATGAATGGCACTTGCTCATCGTATTGTGTGCTCGCTTGGTAATCTGGATTATCCAGACAGTCTAACGAAAAGAAAATGGCCATAGGTTCATTCCAGAGTCCTCCCGTAGTTTGCATAGTATTTTCCTTTTGTATATCTGTTCGCCGAGTTAAATTTTCAAACCCAAGGTTAGTTTTGGTAACCTGCTCCCATACTTCAACTGCAGAATTCTCATCGAACTGTGCTTGCAAATACCTTTTGCCCACAACGTCCTTTCTAGAATAGTGTGCCAGTTCGTGAGCAGTTACTTCCTTTAGTAAGTTTAAATTATGTGGTTCCCCCTCATTAAATCTGGTGTTTGTGTAGAAATCGCTATAACAACATGGTTATCTATACTTTCGCCGTTAAGACCTAATTGGTCAGCTTCAGCCTGTTTGACGTATCTATAGCCGACATAATCTATTTCTGCATCGTTAATTCTATTTGGTAGTCCATAGTTGGCTAATTTATCGGCAACTGTGCCTCGAAATTCTTCTAGCGCATGTTTTACATCTTCAGGTATTTCCAGTGGTATATATCTCTCAGTAAATCTAGCAGTAATATTTTCATCTTCCGTTTTATATTTTTTCTTGTCTTCTTCCGTTAAATACTCTGCAAAAATGTTTTTTTCGTAAATCATAGATTGTTTATATACTATCGTACCATTTCTCTAAAATATCGCGAGTTTTATTGAGTTGTAGGTGATCTTTCTGTAAAAAGTAATAGGAAATTTCTACACCTGTATAAACTACTGAATTGTTGTCCATCATGTGATGAAGTGGTTCATCGGCAAGAATTTCACATATTGCTCCCAAAACTAAAAAGGTCATTTTTCCATCTAGAAAGTCGCTAACGCAATCAACTATAAGTCCATCGAGTTGATGTGGGTATTCAAAATTGAAGTAGTTTTTCTTAGTAAGGTAGTTTACGGCCTCAGTATAAGCTATTTCAGTAAGTTGGTCATATTGTTGATTATTCATTCTTATTGGAGGCCTGGGTGGGAATCGAACCCACGCATAAGGGTTTTGCAGACCCTTGCCTTACCACTTGGCTACCAGGCCATGCCTCTTTCGCTACCAAGTTTATCATTGATAACTGAATATCGCCATGTTAGTATCTGAGTACCAAACATGCCAGTAGCAACAATATATCAAAATCAAAACACATCTAAAGTTCCATACAAACTTTTGTACTTCCTTATTTTTATAGGTCTTCTAGCAGCTATATACTTTGGCGTTGGTTTTGCCAGGACATACCTTGAGCTCGGTGGCTCATCTTCTCTGTCTGCTGACGTTTTTTTTGGTGAGGGTGGTGTTTATTTGGACAATGAACTTTTAGGACCATTTCCATATGTAGGTGAGGATATAAAGCCTGGGGAACATAAAATCACCTTCAAAGGTAATGGTGTTGAATACAATGTTAATTTAAATTTTTTGCCAGGGTCGGAGGTTGTTTTAAAACGTGATCTAGGTGTTTCGCAAGTTTTCTCAGCAGGACAAAATTTTTGGCTTGAAAAAAATGACTCCGACGTTGTATTGAGTGTCATTTCCGAACCAAACGGTGCCGACGTTTATGTTGATGGTTCTAAAGTCGGAAATACTCCTTATTCCTCATCGAGCCTTACCCCAGGTGATTACGATTTGCGTGTCGAGATGCCTGGGTACGAGTCACAAACCGCTCGAATTGAGGTGAATGAGAATCATAAACTTAATTCCTCTTTTTCCCTGTTTCCCGTTCCCGTACCTGTTAACGTTTCGTTATTGGAAGGTTCTGAAAATCTTTACGATGTGGCTTCCGACAGTGCTGTTGTAACTTCTGAACCTACCAATTGGGTTGCTGCAGTTGTCTATTGGAATGAAACTCGCGGTATAAATCTTTCAAATGTTGGTGTAAACAAAGAGTTGGTCTTTGATTACTTCTTAGATTATGCTGGCAATGTTTACACGGCTAATGGTACCAAGGTTACAACCGAAGGTGCAGATTTTGTTGCTACAGCAGAAAGGGGCGCGTACTTAAGACGTGTACAAGATGGTGCTGGGTTATCCCCTACGGCTAAAGAAACATTTTTAGCACTTGGTCAGTCTGCAGGTGCCGGTGGTAAAAAAGCTACTGTTTTAGAAACAGGCCTTGGCTGGTTGCGTGTTAGGGATGTACCTGGCCTAAATGGTACAGAGTTAACTAGAGTAGATGTGGGCGATGTTTTCGATGTTCTCGAAGAACAGGATGGTTGGGTCAAAATAAAGGTTTCATCCGAGGTTGAAGGTTGGGTCTCCGAGGATTATGTCTCCATAGAGGAGCCCGAAAAAGAAGCTACTCCAACTACCACAACAACTCCAACTACCACAACAACTCCTACAACCACAACTCCAGTCACTCCTACGCTATAAAACTACTGCAGATCCGTATGCCATACCAACAAGTCTGGTCTCAAGACTTTGATTCTTTCAATCGTTTCCAAATAGTCCTTGTCTAATCCTAGCCTTTTTTGATATTTTGCAGATAAAACTTGTACCCCAACATCATTAGGTGTGTAGTTTTGTATTTGTTTGAAATATTCTTGAGCAATAGGTAAAAACCTTTCGTCTATATTTTTCTGGGTGGTTGGCTTTGCCAAGTCTTTGTTTGCAAGAAAAAAGTAGAGAGGTGCCGTGTTACGCAGAGTTGCTAAATTTGTTGGATTTAATTCTAGTGCAATCAAAAGTTCCTCCAGAGCCATATTTTTCAAGATTTCTACATCCTCACCATTTACATATACTGTTGAGGCAATTAACACCTTAGCTTTTTGTTTATGATAACTGGGTTCTTTTGGATTATAAGTTATTGCCTTGTTTGATAATCGCAGAGCCTCATGAATATCTCCTTCGCTTAATGTGGTGTCCGATTTAACACTAAAGTAGTCGGCAATATAAATTTTCCCTAGTCCTAACAATATATAGATGTATGTTGTGACAAAAATGAACGTCAACAATAACTTTTTCAGCATTACTTGTATATTATAGCTTTCTTGTCATAAGATTGTGTTATGACAAGTGAATCGAAATTTAAGCAAAGAGTTCTTAAAGCGGTATGCCTAGTACCTTATGGTCAGGTGGCTAGCTATGGGCAAATTGCCTTGATGGTTGGTATCCCACGCGCTGCGAGGCAGGTTGGTTGGATTTTAAATGGTACGGAGGAGGACTTTGTAAGTGGTCAGAATTCCGCGCCATGGTGGCGCATTGTGAATAATCAAGGTCGTATCAGCATAAAGGGTACTAAGTACAATGATGCAGCAGTTCAGAAAAAGCTCCTTGAAGGTGAGGGGTTAGAAATTAAGAAAGATTTAACATTTGATATTGAGCAGTACCGTTTTCATCCTTCCTTGGAACAGTTAAAAGAATTGGGGCTTGATGATGATTACGTCAGCGAATTGCTGGTTTTAGTGTGAGCCAAGAACAACCACAAAAGTAAGCTAATACTTACAGTTGGCCAGCCAAAAAAGTTTGTGACGATCATTGTTACTGTAGCGGCTTTTAAGTCATTTCGGGCTTTTTTTAGTAGTTTCCACAAAATACTTAGGTAAACCATTAATCCTACTAAACCCTCTTCTGACCAAGTTTCTAAGAAATGGTTGTGTGGTTTGTTTAGGATGTATTCCCACTCCGACGAGTAGTTTAATTCAGCAGGGCGGTAGGGTTGAAATTCGTATGGAAAAGTTTCTTGCCCTGTACCTATTAGAAACACCTTTGCACTACTGAAGATAAGCTTTATAGTACCTTTCCAAACATTTATTCTTATGAAGCCTGGATCTGATACTTGTTCGTGTTGAATCATTTCAGTTTGTGCCTGAACTTTTCTTATATCAATAACTACATCTCGAATTCTCTGTCCGAAAATGCCTGGTTGTGATAGAGATATCACCAGAGCTAGAATTCCTATTCCAGACAACAGCTTCACGTTTTTTGCAAGAGTTTGTCTCTCCAAAAAAAGTAGAAAACCAGTACCTATTACTAGTCCAAGAAGTGCGGATAGTGAGTACGTGTACCAGCACCCCGCGTAACCAAGCAAAAAAACAAACCCCATTAAAACTTTGTTTTTAGTATTTTCCATATGTAATGCCTTGTTTAGCACGAGCAACATATTAACTATTAAAAATGCCCCTAGCCAGTTTGGTTGTCCAAAAGTAGAGTAAATTCTACTATCTGTGCTGAAAGTAAAGTGTTGAATTATTGCATAGATTGTGATGGGTATATAGGCGACTATGCCCACATTAAGCAAATCGTCTACGAAATCAAGTTTTTTTAGATTTATCAGTACTAGATAGAGCGTTGCAAAAGCGACCATCGAAGCAAGTCCCCCGTTGAAACGTGAGTAGTAACCCCAGACTGATGTATAAAGGTGGTTTGAAAAGATTGCTGAAATGATCTGCGTAAGTATAAATAGTAGTATTATTGGTTCTGGCTTAGTAAATGGTTTCTTTCGCCAGACACTTTCCACTACAACTAGGAGCCCCAAAGTTAGTGTAGCAACGTAAACAAAAAACATTTTCGGAAACTCAAACGCCTCCTCAGTGCCGGTTACGAAAACAAACGGCGTAAAAAAAATTAGAATGTAAGCGATAAGTTTGATTAGTTTCATCAAAATTAAGTATAATACAGAATGAACTGTCCTATGTTTTCAAGAATTCTTATAAAACTTATTGATCAGGCTATTGTTCCTGCCATATTACTCTTAGTCACACGTATAGTTACAATGATCGTGTTTTCACATTTCATGAATGTTACTTATCAAGTCACTAGTTCTGGTTTTTTGTTTGATAATCACGCCGAGTACCTTCGTGTTAATTCGTATTCAGTTCTTTCGATGATCGCTATTTTGGCTTTAGGAGTTTTTTACATACTTCTAAAGTCCATCGTTTTTCATGAGACTCATATAACACCGCGTTTAACTACCAAGCTATTTACATTGAGACTGTCTAGCTTTATTCAGACGTCTTTTGATCTGTATTCGCAGGGAGCTGTATGGCTTGCTTACATCTATTTCTTATTCGTTTTGACTATCCTGATGTCTTTTTTTGGAGTTGTACATACATGGGTGTTTTTCGCAGCCTTGGCACTAACGCTGGGGTCTACTGTTGCTATGGTTTTTGACGTTGAGCAAGAAATGGAGCTTGATGATGGTACTACCGAGATACTGGAAATAGAAGAGGATTATGTATTAAAATTTGATGAGAACAATGAATAACAAAATCGTGCGGATGTTAATAGACAGTATGATGTTGATGTTGTTCTTGGCGTTACTCGCTTTGCCGTTTGGCACCATAGGTTTATTTGGGCTTAGGCCAGCAACTACAAAAACCGCAAATATACAGGTTCTCGGAGATAAATCTACAAAGCACTATAAAGTAAACAAAGTTATTCAAAAACCTATCATTGATACTAATGAGTCTACCCAGTCCACAGACACTCCGACTCTTGATTTAGCTACTGGGAATTAAAAATACGATTGTGAGAATGATTACTCCCCAAAGAACCACTGCTGCCAACAAAGGCATATCTTGTAAAAGTATTCGCTCTGGTGATTCTCCCCCCTCTTTTTCGTAGATAACATATAAATATCTAGCAACTCCATATATTACGAGTGGGATAGTAAGCATCATCCATTTTGGACTTCTAATAATCGATGGCAAAAAGCTTGCAAAAGAATCATTAACGTATTGTGGTGACGTTTGAAAAGCAAATAACGCGTAAGTGATAACACAAAAGGTTGCGGACATAGAGATCATACTGTCTAGTAGGGAATCAGGATAATGGCGAAGAGTTTTCCTGGTGTCAATCTCCTTTCCTGTTTTACCTAGATGTTTTTGTAAAATGGTTCTCTCGGATCTTCTCTTACCAAAAGCTAAAAGCAGCGAAAGACCTATTGTTGTAAGTATTAACCAAGAGGATATAGAACTTTCTGAGGCGAAACCCCCAGCAAAAACCCTGATAATGAAGCCTGATGCTACAAAAAGTGATTCGAGGATTATCACATTTCTAAAGTAAAGTGAGTAAGCGAAGCCTGATACTACGATGTAAGCAATAGCTGCCAACGAAAAGAATGTTCCTATATTGCTAAATGAATAAACCAATGCTGGTATCCACAGCAAACAAACCATAACCCATGCTGTTTTCGTTGATATTTTGCCCGAAGCAATTGGTCGATTCTTTTTTATAGGGTGTAGTCTGTCCTTAGGGGCATCAATAAGGTCATTAAAGAAATATACCCCAGATGAGATCAAACAAAAAACTACAAAGGCCTCAATCATGTTGTTTAGCCTGTCTCCAGTGAAGAGCAATCCAGTAAATATGGGGGCGGCAAAGAGACTAAAGTTTTTAAGCCACTGTCTTGGACGAGCGGTTCTGATTAGTTGATAAATGAAATTTATCATATTGCTATTCTAACAGATTTTTAGTACTTTACTGGCAGGTCGCACTATGTGGAGGTGATTTGGATGCAAAGAAGGATGGTGGAGAACCCATTCGGGGAAATCGCCTGTTTGCTTTTATTATGACTTTTCTAACCATACTTGGTCCTTGGGCGCTGTTACAGGATCCTACGCTGGAGCCATGGCATATATCGCTATTGGGTACTTTTGTTGTTGTCTGCAATGCCTGCGCAGCATTCAACCTGTTCATTGAGCATGGTAAAAAATCTCTGTGGTGGTTGGTTGTTTCGTTATTGTTGCAGGCTTTGCTCTGGTGGATGTACGCTCGAACACTCATGTCTTGAAAATACATGCGACCTAAACCTAAGCTCAGTCCCTTAAGAATTTTTTGGCTATTACCAGACAACTTACATCATAAATACCCTTGTTATAAAAAGCTTTACAGGCCTCAAGCAGAGTTGCCCCAGAGGTGCTAACATCATCTACGAGCATAATTTTCTTTCCCCGCAGTAGTTTTTCATTTTTTATGCAAAAGGCGTTTTGTACATTTTTAAATCTTTCCTCGCGATTGTTTGAGTACTGTGGTTTGGTATCTTTAATTCTTTGTAGAATAATTTTGTTAGTATCTAGACCAAACTCATATGCTAGCAGGTTGGTAATTATCTCAACCTGATTAAAGCCCCGCTCCTTTCTCCTTTGTGTGCTTATGGGTATTGGTACTAGCAGTATCTTTTTCTCTAGAGTAACTCCGCGCTCTTTAAGTACTTTGATCCCATGTTTTACGACTTTTCTGAGTAAGGCAAACTCTTTGTGTTCATATTTTGATTTTCGTATTACTGTTCTTATGGGTCCTTTGTATTGATAAATTGAAAGCATTTCCCTCGGAATATAACTTTGTGCGCATTCGTAATGAGTTTTTCCAGTAATAGTGGGCTTGTTACACCTTATACAGTTTGTAGATAATGCCAGGGGCATATTTTCAAGACATTTGTTGCAAATAACCTCACCAACACTTTCACAAAATAAACATTCAGGAGGAAAAAGTAAATTCAGCAAGCTATCCATAAGTTATCCACAGTTCCTAAATCGTGATCAGTGCAGTGTAAAAGCGCTCCAATGCCTATAGTACTGCGTCAAAATAACCTATATTAATCTACATTTAGCCATGGAAATCTGCAACAAGTTATATCTATTTATGCTAGAAAATATTGTAATAATAGGGAACTTAGGAGACGTAAGATTTAACAAAACCATTACAGTAGGTTTGCTTACGTTTTACAATAGAATGTTCAAAAATACGAAAGCATTCTACGAAGAGGGTTTGTATATCGCGGACATATAAGTATGACCAAGTTTCGAGCAAATCGTTCTCAGGTGGTATACACCCTTCCGAAGGGCAAAAACAACGTAGTGCCCTGGCAAGAGCGTTTTCAAGGATTCCCCAGTACTAATAATGGATGAACCTACAAGTGCTATAGATCCCAAAGCGGAGTATGAGACAATTTAATAATTGCTAGACTTTTAATCTTCAAAAACGCGGTTAAGAATAACCTTTCTCTTTGACGTCATTCTCAGTCAGGTTCTAGCTCTAAAGATTTACTAATGTCCATTGTTGCTTAAACCGTTTAGGTGTATAATGGCGGGGCAAAAAGTTAGGTAAGATAAAAATGATACTATCTGACAAAACAATTAGAGAATATGTAGAGAAAGGCAAAATTCAGATAACTCCTGAGTTTTATTATGAGGATATTACACCTGCTGGCGTAAGAGTTTACTTGGATAAAAAGGTTTTGGTTGCATTACCAGACCAAACTGTCAGCCTAACAGAGCCTAAAGATCTACTCTACGAAGAGTTTGATATTTCCGAATCTCCATTTTTGTTAAAACCAGGCGATTTCATACTTGCTTCAACTTATGAAAGATTTTGTACTGACCGTAATCTTTTAATATTTCTTGATGGCCGCAGCACCATTGCACGTCTTGGAATAACTACTCACGTAACCGCTGGTGTCATTGATGGTAAATACGAAGTTCCAAAAAGCATAGTACTCGAGATGAAGAATCTCGGTGATTTTACGGTTGCCCTCAAATATAAAGATCCGATAGCCAATATTTACTTTGAAGAACTTACTTGTGAGGTCGAGCAAGAAATTCAAGACAGATATAAGGAGCAGTTAGGTGTTCGTGGTCCTAATCTTTTCCATAAGCCAAACGGTCGTCACTAACATTCCTATTACCAAAAAAATAAAGGCATACTTTTCACATACGAAATTTGTCGTAGTAAAAAGCATGCCTTTGGCTATATTGCCTAGAGTCTAAAGAAATTTAACAGTTTCGCGTGCCTTTTGTAATGCAATTTTGGCGCGCTCTACAGCTAGACTTTCTTCATCATCAAGACCGCTGGGTTTAGTAAACATCAGTCTGTCAGGGTGTAACCAACTCAATACATAGGTATCCATAAACTTTCCATCGCGATACCAATTTGAGAGGTGCTTACCTGTTCTCATATATCCCACGCGCTCTAAAGCTCTGAAAGAAGCCTCATTTGGTACACGAACATGTGACTGAATTGTGTATCGGTTGAGATAGTCAGCCGCAAACATAGTTCTTGCCAAATGTGCTCTCGTAGCAATACCTCTACCATGCAGATCGGTTCGTGCAATGATGATCCCTGAGGAACAGGACATGCTGATGGGATCTATTCCATTTAGTCCTGTAAATCCAACAATAGTATCTTCTCCATCAGGGACAATACCCCACTTGCAACTCCCGTTATCTTTGCGAACCTTTTCATACCAATCACCTTCATCTTCGGGTGTAAGTGCATACGTTCGCATCGTATACATATGCACGTTCATTGAGGAAAACACTGGTGCTAGTGCCTCCATCTCTGCTCTCTTTGGAGGACGCAACGTTACACCGAACCCATCAAATTCGATTCTCATTTTTGGACCAAACATGATATTTCTCCTTACTTATTTGTGTTTAAATGTGCTTTTTTGATCTGACATAGGGATAAAATTCGCCACCTCCTTGTTTTGGCGGTTATCAGATCAGAAAAGACTCCGAATTGTAGAAAGTGATTGAGTGTGGGGATAAAAAAAACCTCCTTTCGGAGGCTCATCTAAGCTAATAAATCTTTGATAAGAGCTATGCCAGTAGATAAGCCACATTATTTAAAACACCATTAACGGCTTCTAAGCCTTTGGTGTTAACTGAAGGACAGTTATTCATAATGTGTTTATATACTCTGTGTGCGTGCATGGCCCTATAGTAAATCAGAGTGAGTATTTTGTCAAAAAAAAGATGAGGGCAATCGCGCTAGAAATAAGTAGATTTGAATATTTTTCTAGACGCGATTGCGAATAACTAGCCAATACTAAGCGCCCACGCCCAAAGAGCATAGGTGACTGCTGTACAGGATGCAAACATGAGGACGGATAGGAAAAGACACCCTAACTCTGTTAGGCAGCCTGCACATCCGGAATCTTCTTGCTTTAGAGACCGTTTCAAAATTGGCGCTTTTTTCAAGATGTTTTGTTTGCTGTTAAAGG
>CAZXUJ010000005.1:0-55347 GCA_964643995.1 uncultured Candidatus Saccharibacteria bacterium | reverse complement strand
AGGATTAAAAATACCAAAAATATTCTGAAAAAAGCGCCAGAAATGAAACGGTCTCCTTGCTTTAGGTATACTATTCTATCTGGTCTATCTGTCATGCCATTTCTCCTTGCATCGATTATAAGACTTATAGTATATCATGTGTGTTAAGAATTTCATATCCATTTGCTATACTTAACCTATTCTTATGGGATCACAGGACACAATTTTCGATAAAATATTACGTAACGAAGTCCCGAATTGGAAAGTTTGGCAAGATGATAAGCACTTAGCATTTTTGACTCCTTTTCCCAACACTCCAGGTGTAACAATTGTTATTCCAAAAACTAACCCTGGTGATTATGTCTTTGATGTTACTGATGATGTTTACATCGATCTTTTGAAAGCTACAAAAATAGTCGCAAAAGCTCTAGAAAAAGTTTTTAATACCAAAATAGCTCTCATCTTTGAAGGTACCGGTGTGCCTTATTTACATGCAAAACTCTATCCTATGCATAACGTTTATAAATTTGACGAATCGAAAATGCCTAGTGAGCCTGTCTTTTCTCAAGACTATCAAGGATATTTAATAACGCAATCTGGTCCAAAAATGGATGCGGCTGAATTAAACTTGCTACAACAGGTCATAAAAGATGCACTTACGTCCTAGAAGAGTATAGTACCCTCTAAACCTTCCGATGGCCGTTCGTTGTTTTATGGTGGCCCTTACTCAGCGCTATTTCGACCTATTTTCAAAATAGTATAACGAACTTTCAATTTGGTTTATAATTAACTAACTATGCACGAAAGTGACGGTGTTATAAGCCAAAGGGAAACTCAGCACAGCACTGAGACTTTAAGAGCTTCTATTATAGATACATACCATAATGGTTTAGCTGTATTAGAGGACGCGCTGGGTAGGAACAAAAAAGAATCACACCTATCAGATGAAACCGAAAGAAAACCTCGTGGAACTGTTGTTGTATCACTTTATGAAGAGGATGAATCGTTATTAACAGCTCACATGTTCAAACATTCAATAACGGAACTTGTTAAACAAGCTGGACAAGCAGGGTTGGCACTTGATGTAATAATAGTAGCCAATAATGGAGGCGGAGCTACTCCTGAGGTAGGTCGCTTAATGGGCAATAAAGTGATGGAAACCATTAACAGTATCCCAGAATTTGGCGAAATTACTCACGTAAGCACCATACGACCCAATGTAGAGGCAATTGATGCGGCTACACCATGGAAAATACCGGCTAATATCGCTGATGCTCAGAAATCTTCAAAAGATCACAGGATTATATATATAGAACAAGGATTTGACAAGCTGAATAAAGGGAAGATCAGGGCACTAAGGGATGTTGCAAACTTCCTCTGTGAGCAAATAATAGACGAGGGGTATTCACCCGACTTCGTTTTTCAAATGGATGCGGAAACCATATTAAAATACAATGACAAAAGATTAGAAGGATCAATACCCCCTCTTAAGGTTTTATACAACCAAATAAGTAGAGGAGGTAAAATTGCAGCTGGTACCAAAGACAAGTTTGCAATTATGGACCCTGAAACAGGGCTCCCACTAGCTACACCTGTAGGTTCTTCGCAAAAAGGATATGAAGCAACTAACAGTGCTGATAAATTTGTAACTTTGCCAGGAGGCGCGCTAATGGCAAGACCAGCACCTTATTCAGCAGGTATGGTTGCCATAAGTAGACACACACCAAGTATGGGAGTAGAAGATTATATGTTGACTAAGCTACTGCGCGCAGATGCTAAAGCACGAGGTCAAGAATTAGAAGATGTAGCAGTATCAGTAGGCCAAATTACACACCTTAACCGAACTCCTAGAGACTGGAAACAAGCAATAAGACAGATGGCTAATTGGCGTAGTCATGCACGTGCCGCCGATGAAATATTTCCTGGCGACCCATACAACACTGAACCTATTGGAAGATACGTGGCATTAGTTGTGGCGGCAAGGTTCCAGGATGCTTTAGCTGGAGGACCAACCCATTTGCTTAAGTTAATACGAGATGTACAAGATCTTCCAGCTGTTAGGGCCTTTATATACGACGAGGCGGTCCCCGATATTTCTAATAAACAACAAGGGGTGTCTTGGACGTCAAACAAACAATAATAGGTCAGTAGTACTGCCTAGAACAATACCGATTTAGTAAATTGTAAGAAATCCGTACAAAACCTAAGGTCAATGGTGGACCTGAGGGGAATCGAACCCCTGATCTCTGCAATGCGAATGCAACGCTCTACCAACTGAGCTACAGGCCCATTTATTTAGGATTCATCTATTTCATGGTGGAGATGGCGAGAATCGAACTCGCGTCTTGAACGTTCGCAATATAAAAGTGTACAAGCTTAGCTAATATTTCTCTCGAAAGGTAAGGAAATCAGCGACCCTTATGATCCTCCCAAAGGTTATGCTCTAGGAGCTTTTGAGATTAAATCTCTTGGCACTGTAGTTAACCACGTTACATAACCTCACCTCGGATTTATATGGCTTCTATGTTCCTCCCGAGTAAAAAACATGAAACCTTGCTTAGAATTTTTTAGATTTAAGCAAAAGCACCTACCAAAGCAGGTGTTGCATAAGCATATTCATCTTCTGCAATTAATTTTGTTATGTTTTTTACGAAGGTCATATCGTCTTCGGCTTGCTCTCATACCCGATACATCCAATCAAATCCATGTCATCCCCATAGCGCTTAACATTGGTATTCTAGCATAATCTAGATACTTCGTCGTATCAGGGAGTTAAATTTATCAAGGTCTTTCTTGATTTGTTTTTCTTTTGCGACGTGTTTTTTTTCATATTCTTTTTGACCTTTAACTATAGCAAGCTCAAGTTTTATGAGGTTGTGTTGCAAAAGAAATGCTAGTGGCACCGCGGTTTTGCCTTTTTCTTCTAATGCTTTTTGGATTTTACGTATTTCGTTTTTGTTTAGTAGCAATCTTCTGTCCCGTTTTGGATCTGTTTTTTCAATATCTTGGCTTTGCTTGGAATACTTTCCAATGTTCGCGTTAACAAGAATAGGTACATTGTCCTCCATTTTTATGTAGGAACCCTCAAAACTCCCGTTGCCCTCCCTAAGTGCTTTTGTCTCGTATCCTTTAAGAACTATTCCTGCCATAAATTTTTCGATAATATCATAGTTCCATGTGGCTTTTTTGTTTTTTACTAACAACATTGGGTTATTGTGTTTTGGGTAGTTCTATAGCTACTTCATAAACTTTTGTATCATCAAGAACATATATCATAGTTTCGTCCTCATTGACTGCTATATCTTTTATGTTGTTCCATAGGCCTGCAACGTTCAGCTTGTATTGTTTAACTAACACCCCTTCCTCGTTTAGCACAACTACCCGTTGGTTTCCACTGTCGGCTATATACATGTTAACTAGATCAGGTGACGCCAGTATTTTTGATGCATTGTTTATAGGCGTGTCCAGACCTTCGACCGTAAAATCTACCAGTTCTCCAGTAGTGAACTTTAAGAGGCTGTTATCTGTACTTAAAACATAAATGCTTACGTTTACTGCAAACGACTTAGCACCTTGTAACACGTCGTTTCTGGACCATGGCGATTCTTCTATAACGTTTCCATTCTTTGCATATCTATATATAGTGCTTGCATCAATTGCGTATATAAAATCTAGATATGTAGCTACTTTACTATATTTAGGTGCATCATAAGTTTCAGTAACAACAAAATCTGTAGGGTTAATTACTTTGAATCCCATGTTATCTACAACAGCTAGGTTGCCTGCATATTTCGTGACAGCCTTTAATCCACTAAGTGTAATTTGAATCTCACTGAACTTAGGTGTGTTAATGTCTGATGTATAAAGCTTGTTATTTGTGTTATCGCCTGCTATCAGTTTATTTCCAATCACTATGAGTGATTCCGGGTGGGCTGTTTGATTAGTGATGCGTAAATCGTAAAATACTCTTGGTTCAGTTCTTACCACTCTGTTTATGCGATCTTGCTCCTCATTGATAACCTCGACATTGCCCTGATTTTCTTGTAGGTTATTATCTTCTACAAGTACATCTTTCTGTTGTGGCTCGTTACTTTTTGAGATTTTGTTTTGAGACTTATAAATTGCCAATGCCACGCCAAACACACTTAAAACAATCAGTAAGCTGATAATCGGAACAAATCGTCTATTGTTTTGCTCATGTGTAGTTACATTTTTGAACCCTTTTTTAATCCTTTGTAGTTTTAGACTTTCTTTGAACCTTTTCCTGTTAGTAGGTTGTTTTTCGCCAACCTGTTCCTCTGGTGGTCTAGCTCCAAAATCTACTATTTCGTCTTTAGAAAAGGTTTTAACCACATTAAATCTCATCATGATGCCAGCCTCTAAAGCATCTAGTTCGTCCATCAGCAGCTCGGATGAATTTATTAGTTTTTCCGGTGGAAATCGCTTAGCAAAATTTTCTGTAGCAAGAATTATCACATCATTATCTTTTACGACACCCGAAGCTACCGAAAAGTTGCCTTCGGAAGCTGAGCTTATTGGTTTGACTTCTCCATCTCTCATCAAAAAAGTAGGAGTGTTGCCGTATTGAACAATATACAGAGTATTTCCCCACAGTATTGTAGTCCCGATATTGAAAGATACTAATGGGTCTGAGGTAGTTCCCTCGCGTGCAAGCTGTGTTATGTTGTCTCTCAGCTTTAAAACCGCTTTCTCTATAGATTGTATTGGTGATACACTTTCGGACTGGTAGTAAGCATCGTGTAAAACATCATTTACGACTTTTGTAACCAATAAAGTATCAAGTTCTTTTTTCGCTGATATGTCAAATATGGTGTAGATTGTGCCTTTTTTCTCTAGGGTAATTTCATCGTCTGGTTCTATAACCATTGCCTTGGCAACATTTTGAGATATATCGGGTATCGTAGGCAGAATTTTTTGTATTTTTGTTGCTAATTTCTTTTCCATACGGTCTTATAGAAGTGAAACTGAAATCAGTATCATCATGATAGTTGCTAGCATGTGGATCAGTGCTACGAGTGAAAACAAACCTGCTACTCCGGTATGAAAGCTTTTGTTCATTAGGCTCACTTGTCTAGTGACCAAAAAGGCAAAAACCAGATATATTAATTCACCAAAAAGAATGAGGTACTTTATGAGCTGGGTAAAGCCATCAAGTGTGAATAAATTGGTTAGTAGTGTTTCAGCCATTTGGATTATGCGTCTCCTTTCTTAATACTTACTACAATATCGGACAAAATGTCGCGTACTTTAGAAGGATTGGCAACGTCCGTAAACTCAAACTCACGTGTTTCTCCTGCAGTTTGTATGAAAACACTCCCGTAGTTAAAGGTAATTCTAAGAGCACCGCTTACTGTGGAGGTTACATCCTCGATGTTATGTAGTGATGTTTCTGAAATGTTTTTATGAAGTAGCCCTACAAAATCCAGATCCATTATTCTTTTGCTTGTTATAACGTAGAGATTGAAGAACCAATTTATAAAGTTTTGAAACGCAAAGCCAAAAACAAACAAATACCAGAATACATTTAGTGAAAATGCGAAAAAAGGCGAAATCAGTTCTCTGGCACTCCCTCCCGCGGCCAACAAAATAGTGTTCGCAACAATTGGTGTCAGAAAAAGTAATATTACAATGAAAATCCAGTCCAAGTTAGTAATAAATGCCCGACGAAAAATATAAAGTATTTTTTCATCTGCATCTTCACCTTCGATTTTACAGTTAACTGGATCCTTAAAACTGGACCTAAGCAAAAGATCTACCATGATACTATTTTCGCACAATTGTGCGATTTTTAAAACTTTAGCTGTTGTATGAGTGCCAGTCCTCCGTATATACCTGAATTGTCACCGAGTTCTGTCTTTTTGATTTCTGGTATTGGAAAGAAGTCCTGTTTCGAAAAGTGCGTTTTTGCAGACTCTATAAATGCATCAAACTTGTTGGCTATCCCACCCCCAATGACTATGCACTCCGGCGCCCAAAAAGCACAAACATTAATGAGCCCATTGGCTAACTTTTGTCCATAATCCTGCCATATTTCAGGGTCGCTACAATCTTGTGGTGTTTTTCCATAATTACGCTGAAACGCCTGCCCCGATACGTATGCTTCAAACGTTCCATACATGTGCACTTTTGTATCTACAGCTCCACCAACATCAATAATATGATGTCCAGGTTCCCAGTAGGGTTGTTGCAGATCTAGCTTTTTTCCTGCAATACGTACACCGCCGACGCCTGTGCTTATTGTTAAATAAGCAATAGAGTTAAAGTCTTTCCCTGCCCCAAAAACTGCCTCACCAAGCCCTCCTAGTGCTGCATCATTTGCTCCCAAAAACTCTAAATTTTTATATTCCTCTGATAATAATTGATTAAATTCCAAATTGTTTAGGTAGGGGACATTTACTATATTTCCAAACTTTTGATTGTTTTGATCTATTAACCCCGGCGCACCAATACTGATAATTTTAGGAGTGTATCTTGTAACGTTATGTATCGCTTGAGTAATTCTATTTCGTTGTGCCTCCAGACTGTTTTGTGTGCTAAATCTCTCAACCTTCTCTATACTTCTAAGGTCTTTTGAAGCTGCCACACGAGTGTTAGTTCCGCCCAGATCGATACTTATGTACATAGTTTAAATATAACACTAGTGGGTGAAGTTGACATGTTGCTAGAACTAACTAATATTAAAGCATGGCAATAATACTTAATCTTATGATAAGCACCGTGGCGGTTTTGGTTGCTACCTACCTGCTTCCAGATGTAAAAGTTGAAAGTTTGGCAGTTGCTTTTGTTGTGGCTATAGTTCTTGGGGTTTTAAATACATTTGTAAAACCTGTCTTAAAGGTTTTGACCTTACCTATCACTGTACTAACTTTGGGGCTATTTTTATTGGTTTTAAACACTGTGTTGGTTATGTTAGTTGATTATGTTGTTCCTGGTTTTGAGATTGGTACCGTTTTATCGGCATTTTTATTCAGTGTTATAGTTTCTTTTGTCGGTTCGTTTCTAAATAAACTTTCCTAATTTTCGAAGAAAAGGTAGCGATGTAATCATCGCGTCAATCAATTTTCTCGTTCAATTACATAATCTGCAATATTGTTTAAAAAGTCTAGTCCTTCTTGATTCCATTTTGGATCATAGTTTTTCACCAGCGACTGCTTTGCCTGTTCTACTAACTCTTTTGCTTTTTGTTTGGAATAATCCAATGATCCTGTATCTTCAATAATTTTTTTTACCAACTCGTGATCTTCACTTGTTAAATTTCTGTTTCCAATATTTTTATCTAGGATTTCTCTTTGTTTTTGGTTCGCATTCTCGAGAGCTTTATGAACTAACAAGGTGTATTTACCCTCTCTAAGATCATCCATTGCTGATTTACCCATGATTTCTGAATTCCCAAACATGCCCAGGATATCATCTTGAATCTGAAATGATATTCCCCCGGGGATTGCGTACTCAGAAAGTTTATTTAAATCTTTATCGGTGGCTCCCGCGAGAATAGCCCCAATGTGTATGGGATTTTCGTATGTGTAGACTCCAGTTTTCCATTTGAGCATTTTTAGTACATTCTCTTCCGATACTTGTACACCAACAGCATTGAACACATCAGTTATTTGACCATGCGCGGTAATTTCCATCTTTTGAGAAATGTTTTTTGCTAGCTCTTTGATAATGCCGTTTTCTAGATCAAGTCCTAGTAACAAGTTTGTTGCCATAAATATTCCAGTTACCCCGATGTTTACGGCTAATGCATCTCCAAAATGATCAGAGTCAAGATTTTTAAAGTGATGCTCTTTGTGATATTGTGCTAAGATTTTATGTGCCGCAGCACCCCCACGTCGTGTATCTGATAAATCCATGAAGTCATCAATTATCAACCAATTAGCATGCATAAGTTCAATGATAATTCCCATATCTATCGCAGTATTATTGTTTGGACCGTTAAACATTTTGTAAACATAGTATATAAATGATGCTCTTAATCTTTTTGCTTTACGTGTACATATTTCCTTATATATTTCGATACAGTATCTCGAATATCCATTATCAAATTCATCTTCAATTCTATTCAGTTGTTTTTCAAAGTATTCCTCTATGTGTGGTTCAAAAAGAGTTTGAAATTCTTTAATAGTTTGACGGCCTTTTTGTGCTGTAGCTGATAAGTTTTGCATAAGCCCCACCATTATAACTGCTGTTGCTACTTTGGTAAAATACAAATAAACTTACACTAATGCCTAATCTCTCTCGTATGCTAAATCCTAGTTCGGTCGCGATTGTTGGAGCATCACGTGATCCAAATAAGCTCGGCTCAATCGTGGTAAAAAACATCCTGGCGTCGGGATTTAGAGGCACGGTTTATCCTATCAATCCCAAAGCCGAAACTGTGTTTAATCTTAAGTGTTATTCTAGTTTGGCTTTACTTCCAGAAATACCCGATTTAGTAATAATTTCTTTACCCGCAGAATTAGTTCTTGATTCTTTGGCTGAAGTTGTTAAAAGAGGTACAAAAGATGTTGTGATTTTTTCAGCGGGTTTCAAAGAGACCGATTCATCAGGTGTGCAGTTAGAAAAAGCCTTGCTGAACTTTGCACTTGAGAATGACCTGAACATTTTAGGACCAAACTGTTTAGGTTTTGCGAATACAACTACACCAATCAATGCTACATTTGGAAAAGTATCTGAGGTCTCAGGAAATTTGAGATTTATCTCACAGTCTGGTGCCGTAGCTGCTGGAATATTTGATTGGGCAGAGCACACAGGTTTGGGTTTTAACGAATTTGTTACCTTGGGTAATAAAACCGTGTTGGATGAAACCGAAATTCTTAAATATTGGGTACAGTCAGATCTTGCAGATTCTGCACCGATAGGTATGTATCTTGAATCTATAACTAACGGCAAGGAATTTTTAAAAGTTGCTACCAAACTTTCACAAAAGCACCCACTTTTTATTCTTAAGCCAGGTAAATCTAGCGCCGCCCAAAAAGCAATGCAGTCCCATACTGGTGCTATTGCTGGTGAAGATTATGTTTTAGAAACAGCCTTTAAACAAGCTGGAATCATTCGTTGTCATGACATTCAAGATATGTTTGATATGTCATTGGCGTTTTCTTGGTTGCAAGTTCCAAAAGGACCTAACATGGCTGTTATATCTAATGCCGGTGGTCCTGCCGTTATAAGCGCCGACCTCATAAGTGAGTTTGGTCTAAACCTAGCTAAATTATCACCAGAAACGACCCAACTTCTTTCTGAACATTTACCTCGTTCTGCAAGCTTAGCCAATCCTGTTGATGTTTTAGGTGATGCACTTGCCGACAGATACAGATATGCCCTCAAGGCAGTTTTGACAGAAGACTCTGTGGACTCTGTGCTTGTAATACTTACCCCGCAGGTGATGACTCAAATTAAGGAAACAGCGCAGGTTATATCGGAGCTATCAAAAGAGTATAAAAAGCCCATTGTGTGTACTTTCATAGGTGGTACTCAAGTTTCAGTAGGTGAGTGTGTGCTAAATACTAACCATATTCCGTCTTATCGCTTTCCAGAAAGAGCAATTAAAGTTATAGCCAATATGTATAAATGGCAAAACTGGGTACTTCAAAATAGAAACTTACGTAATGCAACAGAAACAATGCCTTTAGGAAATCCAATTCTGTCAAAAGCAGAAATGATTCTGACTGAAACCAAAGCTTCTGGAAAAAAGGCTCTCGGCATTGTTGAAGCCAACAAAATATTAAACCTTGTTGACATAAAACTTCCCGAATCTCAGCAAGTTAACAATTTCGATGATGCAATGCATTTTGCACAACGAGTTGGTTACTCGGTTGTTTTGAAAATCTCGTCCTCAGAGGTTCTGCATAAAAAAGATGTCGGCGGAGTTATCACGGGAATAAATTCCTACAAAGTTCTTGTGGATGCTTACAGGTCTATCTCTGCGCAGATCTCAAAAATTGGTGGTGGTAGCATAGTCATTCAAAAACAAATCGATAATGGGCTAGAAGTCATCGTTGGTGTTAAAAAAGACCCAAGCTTTGGAAATGTTTTAATGTTTGGTGCGGGAGGCACACTAGCTGAACTTATTGAAGATCGTAATCTACATCTTTTACCAGTAGATTTACCTGACATTCAGAAGCTAGTTGAAAAATCCAAAATCTTCAAATTGTTACATGGTTATCGTGGGGACAATAAATATGCATTGGATAAGCTTTATGGCCTGATTATAAATATCTCGTTGTTGGCCGAATCTTTAGAGTCAGTAGAGGCTATAGAGATCAATCCCGTGATAGTGACTAAATCCGAAGTTTGGGCAGTTGATGGAAAGGTCATTATATAATGTATAAACCTATGCCCAATGTTTTTACTTTCAAAATTGGCGGTGAGGCGGGATTTGGCATCAAATCTGCTGGTGAATCATTTTCAAAAATTGCCTTACGTTCAGGTTTTAATGTTTTCAATTATATTGAATACCCCTCGCTCGTACGTGGCGGTCATAACGTTATGCAGGTTACCTTTAGTGAGAAGCCAGTTTATTCACAATATGTAGAAACGGACTTTCTTGTAGCACTTAATCAAGAGACGGTAGACCTCCATAAAAGTGAACTTAAAGACAATGGCGGACTTTTGTATGATTCGAGCACTACCTCTTTGCAAAAAATCAAAGTAAGCGGGTTGCCCGCTGGTGTAACTGCGTTTCCTGTACCTCTAACGGATCTTGCTCGAAAAGCCGGGGTCTCAATGATTATGCGAAATACTATAGCTTTGGCTGCATCTGTCGGACTTTTGGGGGGCAATCTTCAATTTCTCAAAGATATTTTGGCGGTGGAATTTGCTAATAAACCTGATTCAGTACGTAAGCTAAACGAAGACGCTTGTGATGCTGGATACAGCTATGCTCTAGAAAATTTTGGTTCCGATATACGTTCCTTGTTGAAATCTGACCAAGCTCCAAAAGAGAGTTTGTTGCTTACGGGTAACGATGCTGTTGCGTTGGGTGCTGTGGCTGCCGGTATGAATTTTATGGCAATATATCCCATGACACCAACTTCGAATATTTTACATATGCTAGCGCCTGTCCAAGAAAAATATGGGTTTATCTATAAACAACCTGAAGATGAAATTTCTGCAATAAATATGGCAATAGGAGCTGCGCATGCGGGTGCGCGTACTATGGTTGCAACATCGGGTGGCGGCTTTTGTCTTATGGCGGAAGGTTTTGGTCTAGCCGGTATTACTGAGCTTCCAGTGGTAATTATCGAGGGTATGCGAGGTGCTCCTGCAACAGGGTTACCTACGTGGACTGAACAAGGTGATTTGAAATTTGTACTTAGCGCCCATCAAGGCGATTTCCCAAGAATTGTTTTAGCAGCTGGTGATATTGAAGAAGCATTCCACTTAACCATGTTAGCTTTTAATCTAGCTGAAAAATATCAGACCCCAGTTATAGTTTTGGTTGATAAGTATCTTTGTGAAAGTCACATGAATGTTTCACCATTTGATTATTCCGGTTATGAAGTTGATCGCGGAAAGTTTTCTATGTCCAAAACTGATGGGTATAAGCGTTATGCTTTAGCCGATGATGGTGTTTCTATGAGAAGCACCCCTGGTTCTGGAAATTATTTTGTTTCAAACTCTGATGAACATACGCAGGTAGGGTACTCTTCTGAGGAATCCGATAATAGAATTCTTCAAATGGAAAAAAGAATGAAAAAATTGGAAACATGTAAATTTGTGGATATGCCTGAGCCTGTTTTGTATGGTCCACATGATGCAAAAACTACTATTGTTTCTTGGGGAAGTAACAAAATGCCAATTCTTGAAGCTCTTAAGCAACTGCCAGACACCAACTATTTGCATTTAACTTGGATGAATCCCTTTCCTTCCGATTTTGTAACGAAAGTTTTGACTAAGGCTACGAGGGTGATAAACATTGAGTGTAACTATTCGGCGCAAATGTGTGATGTTATTAGGCAAAATACAGGTATTAACATCGAAGACATATTGTTGAAGTATGATGGCCGCCCATTGTACCCTCACGAAATAGTCAGCAAAGTTAAGGAGGTCGCAAATGAGTGAAAAATCCAAACTTGATGCATTAAAATCACCTAATCAACTGAGTTTTTGCCCCGGGTGTGGGGATTTTGGTATTTGGTCTACCTTTAAGCAAGCTGCCGAGAAAGAAAATTGGAATGATACAAACAGTGCAATTGTTGCAGGTATTGGTTGTCATGGTCATATGATTAATTTTGTTTCGATTACAGGTTTTGAAGGTTTACACGGGCGTGCATTGCCTGTTGCATCTGGTATAAAAATGGCAAATCATAAACTTAACGTTTTTGTTTTTACTGGAGATGGTGATTCCCTAGCCGAGGGGGGCAATCATTTTGTACACTCGTGCCGTCGTAACACTGATTTGACGGTTATACTTCATGACAATGCAATTTATGGCTTAACTACCGGTCAGACATCCCCGAGATCCCCTATGGGGTTTAAATCAAAATCCACGCCACAAGGTAATCACGAGGAGCCTTTGCATCCTGTAAGGCTTGCTCTAGCAGCAGGAGCTACTTTTATTGCACGCGTGTATGCTGGAGACATTGATATGCTGGCAGACCTAATGATCCAAGCCAATAATCATAAGGGTTTTGCGCTTATTGATGTCCTACAACCTTGTGTGACTTTTAACAGTATGTATACACACATTTTCTATCAAAAGAATATTTATCATTTAGGCGCAGATTATGATCCTACTGATAAACAGGCAGCCTTTGCCAAATCTATGGAATGGGATTTAAACAAAATTCCAGTCGGTATCTTTTATAAAGAGGAAAAGTTATCTTACGAGCAACAAATACCTCAAATTGCTGATAAACCTTTAGTGCATCAGCCTGTTATCAAGAGAGACATTTCCGCACTTTTTGACGACTATCTTGTGACATGAATTTATTTGGAGATTTGTTCACCTAATACCTGTGTCCACGCTTGGATCATTTGAACGTTTTTATCAAGGTTGAAGTAGAACCTGTTAACCTTTAGTGAGGGTACTACCTGTCTTGCATTTTTTCCCAACAAATCCTTTTCTATTACGTCGACAGCTCCACAGAAATTTATATAAGAATCATCTCCACAACCAAACACCGCTACTTTTTTATTTTCTATGTAAGTTTGCTCAATTCTACTTAAAAGTCCGGATACTTCCTCATGGGGGCGTCCTTGTACATTATCTACAAGCCAACTTGGTGACCCCACAAGAACAAAGTCGTTTTCTTCAATGTCATCTACAGATGTACTTCCAGCCTTTTTAAGAGTAACTTTGTTATTTGCTTCTACAAGCTTTTCTTCTATCAGTTTCGCAGTGTGATGGGTGCTCCCGGAGTTACTTTCGTAAGTGATCAGGATGTTCATATTATCAAGTATAAGAAACCAGCTCTCACAAGTCTATTGTTGTATGGAAAGACATCTTTCAACACATTCGTTACTGATGCACATTTCCCCAGTGTATTGAATTTTTATATGAGGTCTTTTAGTAAGGTTTTTTCTTTTTTGATACTTAGTTAAAAAGTGCACTTTTAGTAATTTCAGCAACAGCGCCTTTTTCTTTGGCTTGTTGTACAGCTTTATTGTGCAACAGCCAATCTAGTTCCCAATCTTCTACTTCATAGTTAGCAATCTCATCTGATGTAAGTTCCACATAACCTTTTGCGGAAACCCTGTCTTTTGTTGTATTCTTCAGGATCTTCGTCAATGTAACCGTTAGGTTTAACATCATTGTCGAAAAATAATTTATATAATTGAAAACCTTCATTTTTGGAAGGTCTACATAAATTCTATAGCAAAGGCTGGTCGTTTGTCCGCGCCAATGACTATAGGTTGCAACAGAGCAATGCATATTGTACAATACACGCTACTATGTCGTCAGAGAGACAACTACGCAAAAAGTTTTTCGCATTAATAATTCTAGTGACTGTCCTAATTCTTTTAGGCGGTAAGGTGCTTTTCTCTTACAGTGGTGATGTAGTTTTATATTTCTATGGTATCTCTGTTACCTTGGTGCTTGTTGTAAGCTATTTTTTTGCTTTTTTTGTTTATAAAGATCCATATTATCTAGCTTTAAAAAAAGAAAAACTTCCTGAATTATCAGACCCATTAGTTAGCTGTTTAGTGGCTACTTTTAATGGCGGTGACTTTTTGGAAGACTGCATTAAATCTATTGTAGCCCAAACGTATAAAAACAAGGAGGTCATTTTTATAAATGACGCTAGTACTGATGCTGAAACTAAAAACATTCTTGATAAATATGCCAAGCAGGGGTTAATAAAGGCTATTCATTTGAAAAAGAATGTAAAAAAGAAAAGGGCTCTTGGACAGGGCATGCTACAGGCTAAAGGAACAATTTTTGCATACTCTGACGATGACTCTGTTTGGGCGCCAGATGCGTTGGAAAAAATTGTTAGAATATTTGAAGTGTACCCAGAAGTTGGCGCCGTTAGCGGTCACTGTAGGGTAAAAAATGCCGATGCCTCTTGGATTACCCTAGTACAAGATTCATGGTATGAGGGGCAGTTTTCGGTGAGAAAGGCTTTCGAGAGTGTTTTTGGTGCTGTTACATGTGTTTCCGGGCCACTTGCTGTGTTTCGTAGAGAGGCAGTATACAATTTGATACCTGCTTGGGAAAATGATCGCTTTATGGGACAGGAGTTCAAGTTTGCAACAGATCGTACCTTAACCGGCTTTGTTTTGGGAAGTAAGTGGATAACCAAAAAACTTAAAGAAAAGTATGCAGATTCCCCATTTGTTAAGAATGAAAACTATGAACCACGCGATTGGAAAATAGTTTATTGCAAGTCTGCACGTGCTTACACCGAAGTGCCTGATACTTTCAGAAAAGCTGTGAAGCAACAAATTCGTTGGAAAAAAAGTTTTATCAGAAATATATTTTTCACAGGCAAGTTTTATTGGAGAAAGCCTGTTTTAGCTTCGTTGTTTTATTATCTGCATATTTTGTTTGTTGTTTTAGGACCTTTTATCGCATTTAGAAGATTGATATTTATGCCTTTAAATGGAGGTGCTTTATCAGCTGTTTTGTATCTATTTGGAATTATGTGCATAGGGTTCACTTTTAGCTTGGCTTACATAATTGAGGATCAGAAGGACAACCACTGGGTTTATCGCCCAATTATGAGTTTGTTGTCTACTTTAGTTTATTCTTGGTTGTTATTTTATTCTGCCTTAACAATCAGAAACATGCGATGGCGAGAGTAATAAAATCATTCATCGTAATAATGGTGTTTATAGGGATGGTCGTTATATTTGCGATTGTGTTAAATAAATACTTTGACGTTATAACTGTCCGAGAGATCAAGGATTACGTTGCTGCGTATAAGTATAACAGACAACGTGAGGAAGAGTACTTGAGGTATCAGGTTGAACTGGCCGAATTACTTGATAGTACACCACTAGAGGCTGACATAGGTTATGCGAACTCTTTACCTATAATCAACTATCACGGTGTATCTGACACTGAATATAAAGAAGATATCCTAACCGAAAACTTTAAAAACCATATTTTTGCTTTAAAGGCCGCGGGGTACGAAACAATAACTCTTCAAGAGTTTATAGATTTTGTTGGAGGTAAGACCACATTGCCACAAAAATCTATAATGATTACATTCGACGATGGTCTAAAGTCTAGCTATGAAAATGCCACCCCAATATTAGAAGTTGCAGACTACACCGCCGTAATGTTTATCATTACAAAGTATTCCACCGCGGAAGGTACCTCCTACTACATTTCGTTAAATGAGGCGAAAGAAATGCTCGCTAGTGGGGTCTGGGAACTGCAAGTACATGCTAGCGACTCACATGCCGATGTCAAAATATCACCAGAAAGTTACGGTCATTACTTAAGCAATAAATTATGGTTGGACTCTGAAAATCGTAATGAAACTGATGAAGAATATCGCATGCGTATTGCCACTGAGTTTAAGTCTTCATTTGATGATTTTGTTGCTGCTTTTGGTACTAACCCAGTTTCTTTTGCCTTTCCTTTCGGCGATTATGGACATATTTCAAAAAACAACCAACAGGCGAAAAGCATAATTTTGGAGGAGATGTCTCAATATTTTTATACTGCTAATTTTTTCCAGACTTGGCCAGCCCAAGGTTCTTCACATAATTTGGTTGCAAAAGCAGAAAATAATTTGTACAAGCGCATATCCGTAAACTCAAATTGGTCTGGTGAGGAGTTATTGGCGGTGATTTCTCATGGTTATGAAAAAGATTTACGCTATAGGGATGTTTTAGAGTCAGATAATGGTTGGGAGTTGTTATGGGGAGACTATACTGTTGAAAATGGGTTATTGTCGCTTCGCCCAAGTGGGAATGCCAGTGCAGGCATATATTTGGATGGTAGTAGTTTTTGGGATGATTATGAGGTTGTAACTGATGTTGAGGGTTTTAAAGGCACCTCATTAAGTTTGGTATTTAATTTTGTAGATAAACACAACTTTGATGTTTGTGAGTTTACCCCAACTAGAATACGTATTGAAAGGCTTCGAAATTCGGAACACAGTATTTTATATGAGCGTCGTATTAATATCCCATTAAATGGTGGCGCTGCCTTCGAGGTTGGATATATAAACAAAGATGACAACGTGACTTGTTTTTTTGATGGCAGTGAGCTTGCTACACTTAATTTAGCTCCACAGGTTACAGCTGACAAAGGCGGCGTGGGTTTTATTATTTGGGATTCTGAAGGTCAAACAGAATTATTAGTAAGTGAAATTAGTGCACGTGATCTTAAAGTCGAGTAATACATTACTTTTTCTAATACTTTTAGCTACAAACTTGTTGGTTAACCTAATCATTCCTAAGGGCACCGATCAGTCAAACAGGTTTACAGGTGATTATGTTTTGGAAGAGACCTTCCCTGCAGAATTAAGCTCTAGTTCTGAGTGGTGGCTAAACTCTGGTGCCTACCTATATGTTGCCGACGGTGCGGCTAGAACAAGCTTTGGCGCTCTAGATAAAAATTCAAAGTGGCGACTAGCGTACGAAGGGTATAACCCAGCCAGTACGGATGGTGGTTATTACCCTCAAAATATTTTCAGGTTGTTAACTAGGCAGGCTTATTTAGATTCAAGTCAGGAACTTACCTTTAACATAGACAAAATTAACTTATCTTTGGGCGAGCATCGCAATGAGTCCAATGGTGTTTTGCTTTTTATGAGGTATTTGGATCAGGATAATCTATATTATGCTGGTTTACGTGTAGATGGTGCTTACGTAATAAAGAAAAAGATTGAGGGCGAGTATACCACACTGGCTTACAAGCAGTACTTTTCTGGAGAATACAACAGAGACCTAAATCCGAACTTACTGCCAACAAATGAAGACTTATTTATAAAGGTGGAAATAAAAACTTTATCCGAGGGTACTCCTCATATAAAGCTGTTTAGTAAACAATTTCCAACAGATGCATGGCATTTGATGTTGGAGTATGAGGATACCTCAGATACGGCTATAAAAACTTCTGGGTTTAATGGTATTCGCACAGATTTTATGGATGTTACCTTTAGCGACTATAAAGTGTACTAAGTTTTGTGAAAATCTCTTCAACTCTATTTCTTTCTCTACATACCTCATTTAGTCCCTCCATATCTTTATCACTGAGTTTAACTGCATTAGATACTGTCGCAAACATTAATGATTCTGGATCTTCTACATGCTCAATCCCTATGGCGTGTCCAAATTCGTGCGCTACAGTATGCTTGAGTGTTTCCGCGTCGTTTACGATGTAAATCTCTATCTTGTTTTCGGTTGGTATGTACAGACCTTCTTCTGGCTTTGCATCAAGTAGGTTGTTGAAATCAGATACCTTGTTATTTAAATTTTCCACTTCGGAATTATATTCTGTTGTTTTATGATTCAGTTCCTGCGCCTTTATGTTTGTGACTCTTGTTTGCTCCCAAAGCTTATCCTGTTCGTTAACAAGTTTTTTATAAACATCTTCTGGAGCACCTCCGTTATTATTCCAATACTCAACCTCTTTGTTTAGTTCCTCTATCCTTTCTTCAAGTTTTATCAGTTCCATCTCATATTCATCTATTTGCGCCTCGATATTTTTATTATTTTGTTCTAGGTTACTTTTTGTGGAATTAATTTTAGAAGTTAGCTCTTGTCTTTCGTCGTAGACTAAATTTAGCGAAAGTTCTGCAGTGGGGTCATATATTAGCAATTCTGTGTTCCATGCATCGTTCCATATTTTCGCGGCTTTTTCGGCTGTTGCCATAAAATCTTCTTTTGTGACGCTAAACTTTGAATCAATACTATCTATGCGATATCTGATAGGTTCATCGCAATATGAGTAGTACAGAATGCTTTTGTAGTCTTGTGCCGCGAGCAACGCACCAGTAGTGACAAGCACAAACACTAGCAATATTCTTTTCATCTTTACATTATAGTATTATTTGTATAAATGGACGAAAAGCATTCTTCAGAGAAATATGCGTATTTGACCACAATAGGTCGGAATACCAACCAACCTCATCGTGTAGAGTTGTGCTTTTATGAGAAGGATGGGAAAGTTTATCTTTTGGGTCACAGACATGATGATAAGCGGACAACTGATTGGCATCGAAATCTTAAGCGAAATCAAAAGTGTACTTTGCAAGTGCTTGATCAGAAGTATCGTTGTCGGGCAGTTTCTTTGATAGAGGACGATGCTTTAGAGGATATGATAAGCTCCGCCTTTAGGAACAAACTTGGCGATGAGCATTTCAATACGTGGTATGCCGGGTCTAATCGTGTTCCTGTAGTTTTGGAGATTTTGAATTAGCATGAAGGACATTTTTCCTGAATTACTATCAAAAAGTAGTATTGTACGAATAAACGGCAAGCTTAAAGAGATTGTCACTGTAAGCGATGCGGCGGGGAATATTCTTAGTAAGATGGTTTCTCCCCTAATGGTTGAGTTTCATATCAGAGATTTGTTTCAAGTCTTGGTTGGTGCTGTTCTGTTGGCTTTTCCTCTCAGTGTTTCAGAAGAGATGTGGATAATATCAGAGGAGATATCCACATTGAACACTATCATCTTTGTACTAATGTCTCTCACATGTATTTCCCTTTTTGTATATTCGATATTTTACAGTGGCAAAGAAGGTAGTCACCTCGTCAGTTTTTTTAAACGAGTCACAATTACATATGTAATGAGTTTATTAATGGTAGCTTTTCTGCTTACTTTGATTAACCGTGCCCCATGGTCGGGCGACCTTATTGTAGCTATAAAAAGAACCATAATAATTGCGTTTCCTGCATCTTTTAGTGCGACTATTGCGGATTCCCTTAAATAAAAATTCTTGCCTAACCTATAAAAGAGTAATATTATTTTATGTATGAATAAATCTTCTGCTTTTTTGGTATTGATCTTATTTGTTTTACTTTTAGCTGGTGGTGCTTTCTTCTTTTTAAAACCTACAAGCCGTACCTCAGAGAATGACAGTACTGCTAGTGAAATGGAGGCTTCTGGAAAAACATCCGTTACAGGTAATTTCATGGAATTGTTGAAACTTGGTAAAAATTATTCTTGTGAATTTGATTATGAAGATGACCAAGGAAATACAACAAATGGTAAGGTATACGTGTCAGAATCTGGTGATAAACTGCGTGGTGAGTTTGAAATGACCCAAGCTGACGGAACGGCAATTACCACCAGTATCTTGAGGATCGGCGACTACAACTATATGTGGACAGCGGCATTACCTCAAGGGTTCAAGTACGCTATTACAGAAGAGGATACTTCTTTCTTTGGCGAGACAGCCGATGATTCCATGCAAACCTCCGGTTTTGACGCCGATCTAGATATGGATTTCGATTGTGATTCTTGGAGAGTAGACAGTTCAATGTTTGAGGTTCCAGAAGATATAGAGTTCATGGAGGCTTCTACTAACACTTATGCTGATGATCCTTGTGCCGCCTGTGACATGGTCCCTGTTGGTACTTCTCGTGATCAGTGCCTACAGACGTTAGGTTGCTAATACATCTTATAGGTGATTTTGAATGGAAGGGCGCGCAAAGGCACCCTTCCTTGTAGTTCAAAAGTTTGTTAGGTATTACTCTTCATCATCCCAAGTGTCGTCGTCATCTTCCCAATCATCATCTCCGCCTAATCCTCCCTGTTCGTCGCCGTCCTCGTCAGGTGAAATTTCACCGCTGGCTACCATTTCTTCATACACTTCATCATAAGCTTCCCACTCTTTTTGAGGTGCTTCCTCAGCAGGCTCCCATGTTGGGTTCTCAAGTAATTTTTCTCTTATTTGATCTTTTGTTAACATTCTAGGCACCCCCTTTCGAAAAATGATTCTAAATTTATTTATAGTTTGAACAAAAATTCTGGATTGTCAACTATACTAGTTAGTATGAAAAAAACAGTAATTTTAGCAGTATCCTTAGCATTTCTAATTTTATTTGTTTACAAAGCTTATGAGGCTCAACTCAACAATGAATATGTTTCCCTATCATTTTATGAATTGCCCAAAATTGGTTATCTCAACCCCAAAGACGCATTTATTTCCCCAATCTCCATAGACTACCTGCGCTCGCTGGATTTTGAGGCAAGTGATATCACCCTTGAGGAAGAGCTCCAAAAAGGCGCAAATTACAAAAAATATATTGCCAGCTATATAAGTGACTCCAATAAAGTTTACGGCTTGTTAACTATTCCTGACGAAGAGCCTCCCGAGGGAGGTTTTAGCGCCATAGTTTTCAATCATGGCTATATCTCCCCAGATGCATATGTTACCACCGAAAAGTATGAGGCCTATGTAGATAGCCTTGCACGTAAAGGTTTTGTTGTTTTTAAAATCGATTTTCGTGGACACGGTAATTCCGAAGGTGTTCCTTCGGGGTCCTATTTTTCCAATGCATATACTGTGGATGCTATCAATGCCTTAAAAAGCCTACAAAGGTTAGCAACAGTAAATCCAGAAAAAATTGGTATGTGGGGGCATAGTATGAGCGGTAATCTAGTTTTACGTGCTATGTTGGTATCAGATGATGTAAAGGCTGGAGTAATTTGGGGTGGTGCTGTTTATAGCTATGAGGATTTTGCCAAATATCGCATAAGCGATAACAGCTATGTGCCACGTCCTCGCAATGAAGATGCGGAAGAACAAGATGCTGATAGAGTGCGCGAGCGTTCAGATCAGGTTCAGTTGCTAAGGTCGGAACCGGAAAAAATAGACTTTAATGACACCTTTTGGTCTGCAGTTTCGTTAACAAAAAATATACAATACCTTACTAGGCCAATACAGCTTCATCATGCTGTAAATGATGATGTAGTAGATGTTGGATATTCTAGAGATCTGAAAAAAGTTCTAGATGATGCTAATAAACGCGCTGAATTGTACGAATATGAGGGTGGTGGACACAACATAAATTCCCCCTATTTCGAACTCGCCATGCAGCGTACGGTAAATTTTTTTAAGGAATATTTACAGAATTGAGAGCCTTAGTCGCAGATTGCATAGACGTGTTATAAAAGACAGCTTTTTCAAACTCCTGTCTTGCTAGGTTATTGTTACCCTGCTTCAGGTAGATTTGCCCCCTTATCAAGTAAAGTTCCGAAAACACCCTATTATGATAGCCAAGGATTCTATCGATGATCTCAAAAACTCTTGCATAATCACCCAGTTCGTAGTAAGCCTCGCTTGGTTCTATTTGATACCAAAGGGTACGGAAAGGTAGCTGATCCTCCACCTTTTTAAACTCAGCCACAGATTGCGCATAATTCCCCGAATTATACAGCGCTACTGCTAAGTTAAATCTTGCATATATATCATCCGGGCTTTTTTGCAATTTTGATTGAAAATTTTCTGCTGTTTTGTCCCACGCTAATGTTTCGTCGTAATCTTCGCCCAGAATTTGGATCGCAATCTCCTCCTTATCCTTTGGTACTAGAACTAGGTACTCATAGCCGAAGTGACCACAAAGTTCCATAAACTCGGCGTATGAATATTTTATATTTTGCCCCTGCAGAGAGTCGTCTTGAATAATTTGTTTGTTTATGTCGTCAACCTTTTATCACACGGTAATGGCCTATATCCTCTTTTACTCCCAACCAAGTTCTAGTTATCACTGGAATCTCATAGGTTATGAACAGCCTTATGGTCTCAATATTACCGTTTGGTCTTCTAAATGGTATCAAATCGTAATCTTTAGATAGTTCTGCAATTTCCTCCAAAGTAACCGATTTATCGTCGTTGTTACCTTGTGGATTTTGATATGGTCTTAACAATTGCCCTAATTCGTATTGGGTCTTATTTATACCATAGTACGATAGTGCCATTAACATAGCGGCAGGGCCGCAATTGTTAAACGTTTGAAAAACATGATAATTTTTAGAAAGGTTTTTTTGCGTTGGTGGGGTCTCCAATATTACTTGAGGTTTTATTTCCTCTGTTGTTTTCTTAGTCTCCTTCGATTTTATTAATTCCTCAAAAACTGAAATTTTCTCTCGTTTCAATATTGGTAATGTTGGTGAGGTATTCTCGGGTGCCCAAATTTTGTTGTAATATAAAAACACCGTAGTGCCAATCAGAAAAGCTAGCGCAATGTATCTTTTCAGTCAACCATTATAGTTGAAAATGAAGTGTTGACAAAATTAATTTCACTATGTATTGTATCCATACTTCTATCACTGTTAAGACTTCGGTCTCAACATCAAGTGATAGGGGTACCTGAAAAGACTTCCGAAAGGAAGTCTTTTCTTTTGAAGAGCATAATCAATTCAAAAAGTAAAAGAGCACGGTGTAAGTTTTTTTGAGAGTTTTAAGGCAGGGGTTAAAACTAGGATCGCAACAGAACTCCGCCGTCTTGAATAGTTCAAGCGTTGTCATCCTAGCACTCCACTTTTAGACGAAATAGAAAAAAATATAGTTTCCTTAGAAAAGTCATTATCTATCTAAATCTACCTACAAAAGCAATCTGGAGAGTGGTCATTCACCATACCCGTAGCCTGCATATGAGCATACAAAACTGTTGGTCCTAAAAACTTGAAATTTCTTTTTTTCAGATCTTTTGCCCACGCAACATTGTTTTTCCACATCCACATATATTTAGAAAATGTTCCAAACTCTTTCTGTACCTTAAGGAACGCTTTTGCATTATTGACTGTTGCCAAAATTTTCAACTTGTTGCGGATTATCCCTGGGTTATTAATAAGACTTATTATTTTCCTTTCGTCATATGTTGAGATTTTTTTGGGATCAAAATTGTCAAAAGCTTTCCTAAAGTTTTCTCTTTTGTATAAAACGGTTTTCCAGGACAGCCCTGCTTGAAATGTTTCTAGTGTTAAATGTTCGAAGATCTTTTTGTCTTCGTATACTGCCTTCCCCCACTCTTCATCATGGTATTTTATATATAAATCGTCATTAAGTGGCACCCAGGAACACCGTTGTTTGTAAGGAACTTGCATTGAATAATTATACGTTATGAAATTATTTGTCTGAGCATATCGGTTATGCTAAACAAGTTTTCTTTTCTTTAGTTCTTCCAGTATTGTTCCAGTTTAGATTAATCTACATCTTGCAGTTAAGATTTTTTCAGCCCATCTTGGCCTGTGTCCGGGGTATTGAAGTTTTTCCAATTCAGCTAGGGACTTTTCCAGCTCTTGTTTTATGGTAAGGTCATGTTTGCTGTTAGGAAATTTATCAAAATCAATAATTGAGTGTATTAGAAATTCTTTTGCAGATTCTACTGCTGGTGCTTTTGATACATCTCCCGTTGCCGTTACAACCCTAAACAGATCCATCTTTATTGACTCTATACGAAATTTTCTATGTATAGTTTGTTAACTGATAGAAAACTGGTGTTTAACTATGGTTGGCTAAATGAAAGTGATACTGCTAAGAAATACCAAGAAGTATTTCTCTCTAAACTAAAGCAACACACAGATCTTGTAGATAACCTAACTGGAAAACAGTTTAAGATGCACGATATCGATGATTGGGCTAGTAAGGTAGACCAAATAATACTAGCTATTCAGGAAACACTTAACTCTTAGAATAACTTGACTGAGCTAAGCATTAGCGTCATCAATGTGTTAGATGATACAAAGTGCAATCACCCCAAAATATTGCCTGTATGCAAGAAAAAGCTCCGAATCGGACGAGAGGCAAGCCATGTCAATCGATTCACAGATCAAAGAAATGCAGGTGACCTTGGTTCATTAGTAGATTTGATGGACAGAAAAAAGCTTTTACGTATAAGACTAACAGCCAGACATTTTCAGATAACCCAGCAGAAAAGTTTCTTTTAATGATTTTATGTTCCCAAGCAAAACTGGAAAACGACAATAGAGGAGTAAATGTAAAAAGTGGTATCAGAGCTAAATGCGAGATGGGTTGGCGACCTGCTCCTGCACCTATTGGTTACCTGAACTATTCACATGCAGGCGTTAAAAAGGTAATGCTTGATCAAGCAACCGCACAAATAATAAAAGAAATGTTCATTTTAGTAGCAAACAAAGGCTACAGCGGAAGAAATATAAAGGTTTGGTTAGATGATGATGTAAAACTAAGAACTCAAAAAGGTACTATTAAAGATCACTTACTTGAACAAGAGTTACTCCCAGCTTTTAAAGCACTTAAAGTTACTGATCCAGATTTACTTAATTGGATAAGTAAGGCACTTAAGGAAACACACGAGGTTGAGACAGGTTCTTATTTAACTGCCACGTATGAACTTAGCAAACGTGAAGAAACTATCAAGAAAAGGCTTGTAGCCCTTTATACTGATAAATTAGATGGAAAGATTACAGAGTCTTTTTATAATACGATGTACTCAGAATATATGGTGGAAAGAGAGACAGTAGAAAAGCATCGAAAATCTGTTAATACACGAGATAAAACCTTTTATGATAAGACTGCTGCTTTATATGATATTGCTCAAAAGTCAGAAGATACTTATCTGAAACTGTTACCAGAAAAGAGAAGAAAATTAATCAGGCTTGTATTTACTAATTTGAAACTTAATAATGGTAAATTTACTTACGAATATACAGATATATTTTCAAAGCTTGCTGAAGCAATTAAAAATACAAATAGTTCTAAAGTGTCTGGAAATGAGGAATTTAAGAAAAAGATTTTAGAACAGGCTAATTTCATTGGTGTAAAAGCTAATACGGGTGTTTTTGAGTCTACTCATTCTATCTGGCTGAGCATGTAGGTCAGGAACCTTTAAACTTCTGGAAGAAAGTTATTTCTACTCCAATTCCATAATACTGGGTGCATTTCAACAGGTGAAAGATCCGATTCTTCCAGGAGACTTTTCCAAACCTTTATGACATTTTCTGGTGTCTCTATTTTTTCAGTTAAACCTAACTTTTGCGTACTTTTAATAACGTGTGTGTCCGGAATTATTGAAATGCTATTCATATTCTGTAGTTTTAAGTCGGTATAATGCGAAAGAATGTATAACCAGTAGTTAGACAGTTTATTTCCTCTTAGATAAGGAAATCTATCTTTTTCAGAGTTTTGTAGTATATCTAATATTAGTACTACATCATTGTTACCTTGTTTCATGATTTTTCTTGGATCGGCTTCGTAGTAATTTGCCAAGGTTGTACTTATCTTTACCCAAATATCTGTGTGTTTATTTGGTTGAATTCCTAATTTATGTTTGCACAGATCTCTTCTTATCTTTTCTAAAGGCTCAATAATTATTCTTTCTGGATAAAATAGATAGTTAGTTTCAGGATCATTAAAAGTTTTTAAAGCTGATTGCCACATTGCCGGAGAACTTCGTTGAAAGTTTATACAAACTGGGAGCGTGAAATATATATAGTTCAAACGATCTCCCTTATTTAAATTTGGATTTACCTCATGTTGAGATAAAGTGGGGATCTTCCCTTCATGATAAAAACTATGTAAAGCTTTAACCTTATCCAACAACTTTGATTTGGATTGATGTATAGACATTATGTTATCAGTATAACGAATACCTTGAGATCCTGTATGCGGTTTCTCCAGGATATATGGCTGAGCATGTCGGTCAGGGACCTTAATACACCTTGAATGTGTTTATAATTTTTTCAAGTTTATTATGGTTAACATCTGATGGCTCATCTACAGCAAAAATTACTGAAGGATAATGAGAATTATTCAAAGAAAATAAGAAAGCGTAATCGTCGTAATTTTCATCATCAAATCTTTGTGTGGACTGGTTCCATTTAGAAATCGTCACATTTCTATAAAGCTTATACCCCATAACGCCGTTGCTGTTTGTATATTTTTCGAGCTTAACATTAACACAGTCTTTACTTTCCTGGGGTCCACTTGCGTTACAGTAGAAATCTTCAGCTAATAATCCATCCATCTCATTCAGATCTCCTGTTATACTAAGAAAATCCAAAGGTTCAACACGAATGGTTTGGTCATCTAAACTTACACAAGGTATATCTTTGCATTTGAATATAGTTGAATCTCTTGAGTACTCGAAACTATACCTTAAAGTTGGGTTTATATATATATTAGAACCATTTTCTGAAATGCTATCTTCACTTGCAGTATAATTTTGTTTGGATAATTCTGACGGTGCTTTGTTTTCAATTTGAGTAGGCATTTCGTTTAGCTGATTATGCGTTGGTTTTTTATAGCTACCAGTTAAATATAGATAAGCAATAATGGAACATGTTAGCAATAGCAAAAATACTAGTTTACGCATATGCTAATTATAAAGTATTTAACTGCAATTTTAAAATAACACATTATTATCTTGTAAGCAGTTTCTCCAGGATATGTGGCTGAGCACGTCGGTTGAGAATTCCCCCTATCTTTTGCACTCTCTAGGATGTACGCGTAGTTGATATACTAGACATATGGATCGGCATGAACATTACTGTGAGAATATAGACGTTTTCCCGTCAAGCAAGTTTTTACAACTAGGTAGTGGAAAAGGTAAAAAAGTATTGATTGTAGGTGAAGCACCTGCTCCAAATGGTTGGAGAAAATCTGGAAAAGCCTTTTATACTATCGATAGTAAGTTACTTCCCACTGGTAAAAACCTAAATAAGCTTCTTGAAAGTCACAGCTTAACTGTCGAAACTTGCAGCTTTACAGAACTTGTAAAGTGTTATGTCGGTAAGGATAGAAAGTTACTCAAAAGCTGTGGTGAAAAATGTTGGCCAATCTTTTTGAAACAACTTAAGAGTTATGATTTTGAAGTTCTTATACTTCTAGGTGTAAAAACTTTAGAGCTTTTTAACAATTTTTTAAACTCTTCTATTCCGTTAGGAGTTATTTTTGAAGTTAATATTGAAAATAGAAACTATAAGATATTACCACTATATCATCCTTCCCCGATTTCGCCGGTTGGCCATAGAAATAATTTAAAAATATTTAAAAATAATAAAAACTTATTACAAAGTGTTTTAAATTAGAATTATCCTATACAGAGTTTCTCTGGGATATATGGCTGGGGAACAGGGAGTCGAACCCCAATTTCCGCATCCAGAGTGCGGCGTGCTACCATTACACCATTCCCCATTATAGTTTCAACTTATTTGGAATGGTGGTAGCGAAGCGTCACACCATTCCCCAATACAACAAGCAAAAACAAAGATAGTATACCTAATTTAAATAAAAAATGTGTGGGTTTTGTAAAACCCACACATTGTGACAAATAATTCCAATTTTGTTTTTGTGATTACGCTTGTGGGTTAGTGTTTCCATTTGTAACGACCTCATCTCATTCTAACTAACTATTGCCTCTAGTATACCAGACTATATATTATCCAAAGCACACGGTAGAGTGTTAAAATCATCTACATGATAAATAATCCAATAAAACATGAGAATCAAAAAGTAGGTGTTTTTGTCGATGTTCAAAACATTTATTACTCCGCAAAAAACATATATTCTGCAAAAGTTGATTTCGGAAAAGTCCTAAAAGAGGCGGTTGGTGATCGCCCCCTTGTGCGTGCTTTTGCCTATGTTATCAAAGCGGATGTTGGGTTAGAAAAAGAATTTTTCGAAGCACTTCATCATCGTGGTTTTGAGGTACGCGCAAAAGAGTTACAAGTTTTTTACGATGGCAGTAAAAAGGGTGATTGGGATGTTGGACTTTGCATGGACGCCGTAAGGTTGTTACCAAAGATTGATGTTATGGTGTTAGTCTCTGGTGATGGTGATTATGTGCCGCTAGTTGAGTATGCCCAAAGCCAAGGTGTAAAAGCCGAAATCGTAGCGTTTAGCAAAACTGCGTCCTCTCATCTATTTGAGGAGGCTGACGAGTATCTTGATTTATGTGCCTCCCCCTCGAAATATATTATTGCATCGAAAAACAAATCGACCAGAGATGAGAGACCCTCGCAGCGCAAAAGCTAATGTCAAAAAAGACAACAACTCCAAATTTGAATAGTCTGTTGATTGTTGCTGTGGTTCTTTTGTTGTCATTTGTTACTTTATACCATTTTATGTTTGCTCGTCGAATAATTCCTGGCGTCGAAATAAGTGGCATTAATGTAGGAGGTATGAGCTTGTCTCAAGCCCAGCGTGTCTTAACAGATCGTGCAACAAGTAGTGATAGCAAGTTTACCTTTAGTTATGGTGACACTAACTTCGAGTTTGATACTGCTGATCTTAACGTGGCCTACAACGTAAATGCTACGGTAGTGAGAGCTTTTGAGGCTGGTCGTACTGGGAATGTCCTTGTTGATACAAAAGATAAAATTGCTGGTATTTTAAAACCATTACGTATAAAAAGTTTTTATAACTATGATGATCTAGCCCTAAACTCTACACTTTCGTATATCGAAAGTGCGGTAAACACCGACCCTCAAAATGCCTACTACTATATTGAAAACGATCAAGTCAAAGTAAAACCATCAGAAATCGGCCGCAAAGTGGATGATACTCACTTATATAATGCAATAGTAAAAGGGTTGGATTATGCAAGTTTTGAGCCTCAAAGCCTTTCCGTAGAGGATGTAGCTCCCGAAATTTCAGACGAAATTTTACAAAAACACCTGGTACAACTTTCAGAAATAATTTTTGTGCCTAAAACGATCACTTATAAAGACTTTACATGGGAACTTACTCCAGAAGATCTTCTCAGTTTCATAGATATTTCATTTGAAAATGGTGAAAGTCAGCTATCGCTGAATGATCCTGTTCTCGAAGCCTACGTTGAGAATTTAGCTAGCGCAGTCAACGTATTGCCACGTGGGCATGTAACTGAGTCTGAGGATAAATCTCTTGCTTTTGAGATTATACAAGATGGCTATGATTTGGATAAAAAGCAATTTGGGATAGATTTCAAAGACGCTGTTTTCGATAAAAAATCCAATGTGGAACTTACTATGATAACAATTTCCGGTTCTAAAGATCCCAAAGAATATGGTATCGTCGGTTTACTGGGTGAAGGCGTCTCCGAATATACAGGCTCGGCATCGACTAGGATTCACAATCTTAATTTAGCAGCCGAAAGAACTGACGGTGTTCTGGTGCCCCCAGGGGAAATTTATTCGTTTAACAACTCCATTGGTGGGATTAGTGCCGCAACTGGATACCAGACTGCCTACGTTATATCTAATGGTCGTACAGTATTGGGTGATGGAGGTGGGGTTTGCCAAACATCGACCACACTTTTTAGAGCAGTGTTAAATTCTGGACTGCCGGTGATAAAAAGAAATCCCCATGCCTATAGAGTTAGATATTATGAACTTGACTCCCCCCTTGGCTTAGATGCAGCGATATACCAGCCCTCTCTAGATTTTCAGTTTAAGAATGACACTACTGCTTATGTATTGATACAAGTCGAACCCGACATTGAAAACAGTAAACTGAAGTTCAAACTCTATGGAACTCCAGATGGTCGTAAAGTTGAACTCTCCGAGTCGGTGATTACTGGGGAAACGCCACCTCCAGAACCACTTTATCAGGATGACCCAAATCTTCAAGAAGGCATCGTAAAACAAATAGACTTTGCCGCATGGGGTGCCACTGCATCGTTCAAAAGGACTGTGAAAAAAGACGATCAGGTGATATTCGAAGATACCTTTACAACTCGCTATCAACCTTGGCGCGCAATATACCTTGTAGGCAAAAAGACCGATTAATTGTCTTCGTAAGTTACAGTAACAATAGTGTAAATCTCATTTTGATTGGTTTTCTGACTGGTAGCGGAAACACTCATCAAATCATCGTCATTCTTGTATTTTTTTGTAAAATAACCATCTCCTTGAGATTCAGACTCAAGTTCCCAACTATCCTTGCTTAATACGTTATCATAGAACCTCATTACTTCCTCAGGATTCGCGCCTGTCTTTAAGGTAATATTCTCAGTATTTGACGCTTTGCTACTTGATAAAATCTCTGCATTAAGTAAAAGTGGAATATTAGACTTTCTAGTAGTATCTACATTCTCGGACTCATTAAGTCTAGGCTTATATGACGAAAAGGCATAAATCGATAAAACACACAGTGCAAGAAGTATCGGAACTACTAGCTGAGAAAATTTAGGTTTCACACTTGGATTATACAATAAATGTTGCTAAACTAGGAAAAGTTTCTATCCTTGTTGGTGTTTGGCCCTATCGTCTAACGGTCAGGACGGCAGATTCTCAATCTGTTAATCGGAGTTCGATTCTCCGTAGGGTCACCAGATGACTTAGTGAGTTAACGAACTTAGTCAGCTGGGGTGCAATAGGAACGTAGTGACGATTTGCCACCAAGATTCTGATTTGCTACTTTACGCTCTCAAGCTCAAACCCAAGACTAGTTAATGCATCTCCCGTGGATGGGAATACATGGCCACTTTTCTTAAGCTCAACATAATCATCACTTTCCATTAACATATCCTCAATTAGTTTGTTAACTCCCGTAATATATACAATGCCTCCCTTATTCCTGATTACTTCGAGTATTTCATCGAACGCGTCTACACCATCCATATCCACGAAGTGTACCCCTCTAAGTCGTAGTATTACGTTTTTATATCCGTTTATACCAAACAATATTCCAACGATTGGATCTTCATAAATTGTTATAAATGCCACCAAAATAGCTAATATAAAACTTACTTTATCAGTTCTGAAAAATCTCTCGAAGTGCTCCTTTTCAACCATGTTTATAGCGGTATTAACCAGAATGGCGGCTATTACTGCTAAGGGCATGAACTTAAAGTATCTTATGAGTAAAAGGGAAACTATAGCTAACATCGCCATTGATTCCATACCGTTTTGCATCGCGAATACCGCTAGTAAGCCAGCCAGTGCCCCAGTTGGGCCTATGATATTGTGGGTACTTCCGCCAAATACGGACGCGATAAGTCCTGCCCAAACAACTGTAATGATTCCTACTGTAGGTGTAGTTTTTGATGCTACCGCCAAAGATACACTTAATGGTATTGAAACTAGGGACGTGGTTAGTCCAGCTTTTACATTCCGTTTAAGATTTTGCATACTCTCTTCTTCGTAAGCGTCGGTTTTACTCTTCAGTAGTACATATGACAATGGTGTTGCTAAAAACGGCCAAATAACTTATAGTGTACGTTAGAAATTTATCCCGAGACAGTGAAATAGAAAAAAAGGAGATGCCGATGGCACAAGAGCTTGCGGATATTCTACTCGCCCTAGAGTTGTTTGGATATTTTTGGTTACTTTGCCAAGCATTTGGTCTGTTTTATGCTTGGCTGATGTACGTGCTGGACGCGTACGAAACAGAGCCGATTACACTATTGGGTGTTGTTTACTGGTCTGGTGCGTTTTTGACTTCGGGGGCGGGAGTTCTGAACTCCCTGGCAAATCGTGATGCACAAGTGTTCCTGAACGGGACATTTCTTAGTCACTATGCCTTGGGTTCGTTGATAGCCCCTTTTTTTGAGGAACTCCTGAAAGGTCTAGTTTTGGCGTTTGTGTTTTTGTTTTCGCGCAGACATTTCAACGGGATTGTTGACGGCATTGTGTATGCCACGACAGTATCGTTGGGGTTTGCGGCGAGTGAAAACGCCCTATACCTTTTTCGGAGTTTCAACGCTGGTGGCTTAGCGCCCACGATCGACTTGTTCATCGTGCGCGTGCTCTTGGGGGCTGGCACTCATGCAGTTTTTACGAGTGCCTTTGGTCTCGGGTTAGCCGCCTCCAGAAACTCCAGAAACGTGTTAATTCGTTTTTTTGCTCCGCTGTTGGGATTGGGTATATCCATGGTTCTGCACTCCGTGCACAACACCATGGTTAATGCCCCCTTTGCAGAGGTATACCCGTTTGTTTTCCTAACGGATTTCATAGGTTTTGGCATTGTGTTTTTTGCCTTAATCTATGGTTTGCTTCAGGAAAGAGGATTGTTAAAGGATAGAATCTACATTTTGGAGCGTCGTTAACCCTGAATTTCTTCGAGAAACAACAGTTGGATACAAATCCCTTTTCCGCTGTTGTTTCTCCTCAGGCTAATAGCCTAATTCACTATAAAGCTCCAGAGTAGGAGCATAAATCTTTTCAAACTTATTCAAAACCAATTTCCCTGTTATTAGTGATCCAAATGTTACAACTAAAGTTATAGCTAGAGCATAGTATCCTGCTTTACGCTTCAAAGGATCCTTGTCTCTATAGTATTTAAAAAACCAGATCAACCCCAGTGGGGCCAAGAAGAAACTTACAGAATATATTTTCATCTTTTGACCGTTTGATAACCCTGGTGGGGATTCAATATTTTGTTGTCCACAAAAAGGGCAAAAATCTCCGGGAGTTTCGACTAGTTTTTGACAGCTTGTGCACACATAGGACATGAGGTAAGTATATTCCTGAATTATAGTTTAGGGAAAAAAATGAGGTCAGACACCATTCGAATTTGCATCTCTTAGAAAAAAAAGAAGATTTGCGAACGAATGATATCTGACCTCTGGGTTACATAACTAAATCAAAAATAAAAAAGCCAAGAAAACCAATACACTAATTACCAAGGACACGATGATTTTGACGCCAGATTTTGGGTCTGGTATCAGTTTCACAAAACGGAGGGGTCGGGGTTGTATCCTATAGAAAGTCCTCTCCCAGGTTATTTTTTCTATCTTGTCAAAAAAAACGAACCTACGGAGCAATACAAATGTTAAAATCGCCGACAAACCACCAAACACTGCTTCCATGAGATTAACCTCCTTGGTCAATTTTTCAAATTGGCCAAATACATGTGAATTTTGTCAATGCCTACTTATACAACAGAATACCCTATAGTGATACCGTGCAGGCTCTAGTTTATGTTGAAAATACAGGCTATAAAGGTGGATATTTTACGTTGTTATTGTGTTACAAACTCAAACGTGTTCAAAATTTCCCTAAAGGTTGGGTCAAATGCCCCTGGATCTATTTCAGTTGTTACTATAATTATCAGTTCTCCGGTTTTTACACCATCCACAAACAGCATGTTACCCCACCAAGCATAGCCCTTAATATACGTAGCAACTTTTCCACCAACATTTAATACTTCCTCACTAGTGACAGGATTCTTACCTATGATTACGCGGTAGTTTTCTGCTAGGAGTTGTTTCTGGTTTTCTATGTACATTTCTTTGGTAACATTGCCTTTCAGAGTTTCGTTATAGACAGCAAAGCCATTAAATAGTGTTCCATCTGAGCCAGCCAAGGATTTTGGATCAGCTAACACTATTTTTTTGCTAAGTCCATCGGAAATCGGGCCTCTTAAGGTACAGCATGTGGCATCCAGTGCCGTTGGATATTTAAACTTGAATGTTGGTGACTCAAAAAGGCTCCATGTATCTACTGGGGTAGGTTGAATGGTATTTATTATTTCAAACAGAGCCACAATTTCATTAGTTTCTGCTTCGTATACTTGTCGGATACCTATGTCTCCGCGATAAACTTGATTGAACTCAAATAAATCATTTCCCCTAATGAAGAAAGACTGAATATAATTTACACCGCAGTTTTCAACTCTAAATGTCTTTGCTGTTCTATTGGCGATTGTTCTTTCTGAAACATTTGATATCACGGCTGTATCGTCACAACTTACTAAGTATCGGTTACGTTTTTCTACAGCAATATCATCAATATCTCTATTTATTATGTCCTTATGAACAGTCAAACTAAATATATATCCATCAACTACATTTTCAGGTCCGGTGATTGTGGTTGTTTGTCCTGGTCCATCGTATATAACCTGATATGTTTCTAGTTGTACATTAAATGACCCAGGTTCTAAAACTCTCGCTTTTGCTCTATGACTAATTGAGAATTCAAAATTTTCACTTATATACTCCATTATTTTGTTTGGGTCTACCGGCTCTGGAGTAGGTTTCGTTGGTTGCTCAGGCTGTTCGGGTTGAGTTGGTTGCTCAGGTTGTTCTGGAAGCATGGGAAGTTCAATGTTTGAAAAAAGCTTTGCTATGAATGGAAAATCTTTGCTATTAAGCATCATGTATCCAAGCGCACCTGCCATAAGAATTATGACGATACTAATCACTATAAAAATGTTTGCTTTAGTAAACCGAGGTTTCCTTACTTTTTCAATTTTCTCTATTATTGGGCTGGAAAGTGGTGCCGGAGCCTCTTGCGAGGGTGTTTGGGGAGTGCCATCAGATTGTACCGCTTCTGGTTGTTTAAATTTGAAATCCAGCATACTAATATGGTATCAGATTTTACCAAGTTTTTTTGCTAAAGCTTCTGTTTCTTGCAATAGCTTTGCGACCTCGTCGAGTCCTTTGTGCCAAAACATTTTGTTTGTAATGTCTATGCCAATATCCGCAAAAATTTGTTTGGTAGATTTTGAGGTTCCTGCCGACATAAACTCTTTTACTTTATTTGTAAACTGTTTATCTTTCTTGGTTTCATTTTGTAGAGCTTTTGATATTAACAGCCCATTGGCATATGAATAATTGTAAAAAAAGCTTCTGATATGACTCCAATACACCCACCAATTTTGTGCCCCCTCAGATTGCTCAACGTAATCACCCATGTAAGCAGCCATGTGTTTTTGGAACAATGCTCCTATTTCTTGGTGTGATAAATACCCTTTTTCTCTAAAATCTCTGTGAAGTTCTTGTTCAAATCTTACGCATGAAATTTGTCTCAAAATTGTTGAAATGTCCGAATTTAGTTTCATCATCATAAGTGACAGTTTCAACTCGTCATCTGCCTCCTGCATAAGTTTGTCTAGGACGAAATCTTCCATGTACGTACTGGCTACTTCAGCAGTAGAAAGTGCAGCCCCTGAGACCAAGGCATTTTGCTTTCTCAAAAATAAGGTGTTGTGAATTCCATGTCCAACTTCATGTGCAATTGTTAAAACGTTATCAAGAAGATCGGTGTGATTAAGCAAAATGTAAACAGGTTCGTGTGGTAAGTTATGTGTACAAAAAGCTCCTCCCCTTTTGCCTTTTTTCGGAAATGCGTCAATGCTTCCTTTCTCTACAAAACCTTTAAAAATCTCTGCAAATTCGCTGTCTAAATCAGTGAAAACCTCATAAACAAGCTCAACAGCTTCTTCATATGGATATTTCTTTGTAATACTCCCATACTCCACATTTCGTTCGTGATATTCTAGCTTAGCTAGTCCCATTAAATTGGCTTTAAGTCTGTAATAATCTCTTGATATATTAAATCTTTCTGAAACAGACTGAATGAGTGTGTCGACAATTTCGGGTTCAATATCGTCGCCTAGGTACCTTCCCAAATCTGGTCGTTCCATTTTTCTAAGTTCGTCATTTACTTTTTTGCTTTGTAAGACCGAATTCATCTCATTCTCGGCCACTTCAAGGTGTTTCACAAAAATTTTATTCATCGCGTTAGCTGCCTCATCACGTACGTGTTTGTTTTGACTATTTAGTAAACTACTAATTTCAGAAAAGGTTCTTATTTTTTTATTTCCTTCTTCGTCCACCAACTCAGCCTCTTCTTTAGATATAAAAGTGGAAACCATACGAGTCCAGTTTGAATGGGCCATAGGTGACATCAGATTCAAAATTTTTTCTTCGTCCTCGCTTAACAAATATTTTGCATTGTCAAAGATTGACTCGAGTGCATGTCTATAAATCTGCAGATCTGGATCCTCCAAAAACTTCCTTTGTTCATCAACAGGAATTTTCGAGATGCGGTGTGTAAAAAAGTCTCTGTCGTTATCAATTTTGGTTTCGAAATCAGTCAACTTATTTATTTTAGCCTTTAGGTCTTTGTTATCTTGCTCAAGTGCTTGGCGCATGCTGAAGTAATAACCAACACCACCGGAAATGTCACATTTATTTAGCAATTCTTCAAACTCATCTAAAGCTTCTTTGAGAATTTTTGGGTTTATAAGATAATCGTCTCTATCTTTCCACTTATTTATGAACTTGTAATTTGCTTGTTTAGCTTCTTCAAGGAAATCTATTTGCTTGGGCTCATCATCGCTCTTCAAAAGGGGGGTTAGGTCCCACTCTGTTTTAATTTTTAGTTTATTTTTTGCCATTGTTCTCAGTATACAAATGTATATCTCGTTGTGGAAATGGAATTTCGATACCTACATCGCGTAAAACTTTGTATGTCTGCTTTACAACCTCGTGGGTCACTTGAGGGATCATTTGAGGGCTAGACACTGTTCCCACCAGCATTACATTTATTGATGAGTCTGAAAAGGCAGTAAATAAGACTTGAGGTTCCGGATCATCAAGGATGTTTTTATTTTCTTGCAAAACCTGCATCAGAACCTTTTCGGCTTTTTCAAGGTCTGTACCGTACGATATTCCAACCTCAACACGTAGTCGCATCTTTGGGTCATATCCGGTTTCGTTATAAATTGCGTTGTTAGCAATAACTGAGTTTGGAATAGTTACCAATACATTATCAACGGTTTTTATCTTTGTACTTCTTGCCCCGATTTTGTAAACATGCCCGCGGTGTTTACCGTCAATTAGTATTTGATCCCCTAGTTTAAAAGGTTTATCAGTAAATATGGCAATGCCTCCGAAAAAGTTAGCCACTGTATCCTGTGCAGCAAAAGCCAATGCCACTCCGGCCACTCCTGCAGATGCTATAAGTGGTGTAACATCTATTCCCCAAACTTTAAGCAAAAAATAGGTTGTAAAGGCTAAGAGACCTATTTTGGCTAAATTCTCCAAAAAGGGTAACAAGTCGTCGAAGCTATTTTCATCCGGATTAATGTGCCTAGCTTTATTGAACAACACCCTTATTATGCGTAGTGCTACCATGGTGATTACAAGTACAAGTAAACTGTAAAGAAGGTTTTTAAAAAGAATACTAGTAGTATGTAGATATTGTGTTATCTCCCACATGTACTGATTTTAGCACTAAAATGCATTAGTTTTGCCTCGATCATAGAATTTTTAAATAGTAACACACCTGCTATTATTAGTTAATGGAAAAGCATCAATTAGCTATTGAAGTAGCAAAACTTCTAAAACGAGAACACCCTAACCCTAAAACAGAACTTACACATGAAAATGAGATGCAGTTAGCTGTGGCAGTCATGTTATCTGCGCAAACCACCGATAAGAAAGTTAACCAAATTACTCAAAAGACTTTATTCAAAAAATATAAGACTTGGAAAGATTTTGCTAATGCTGAGCTTTCTGAATTAACTAAAGATGTTCATGGCGTGAATTTTCATGTTGGCAAGGCGGAACGTCTAAAAAAAGCTGGGGAGGTCGTAGAAACTGAATTTGGAGGACAACTCCCAAAAAATTTCGACGATCTACTTAAAATTCCTGGTATTGCTCGCAAAAGTGCTAATGTCATAATGCAAGAGCTTTGGGAAGTTGCTGAGGGTATTGTCGTGGATACTCACATCACACGTGTATCTAACTTGTTAGGCTTAACTAGAGAACAAAACGCTGTAAAAATCGAAAAAGAACTGATGGAGTTGTTACCAAAGGAATATTGGAGAAATTTTTCCTCGGCAATGGTTTTGCATGGTCGTTATGTTTGTATAGCAAGAAAACCGAAATGTGCTGAATGCATTTTGAGCAAAATCTGTCCCTCAGCCTTTTTAGTTTAGACCCGCTTCATATTTTGCGGCTCGAGTGATGGTGACTGCACCAAATGCTCGTGATTCGTCTTCTGTAAATCTAAAGTTACCCTCTTTGTAAAGTTCCATGGTATAAGATTCTCCTGGTGCAAGAATTACTCCGTTGGCAAACTCAGTAAATAGTGGGTTAAGTTGAACCAATTTAATCTCACGATCAGAATTATTAGTCCAAGTCACGTTTTGAAACTTGTAGGCCGGTGATTTTCTCGGTTCATACCCGCCTTCATCCGTATAACTTATGTTCAATTCCCCAAATTCGCTTTTTACCTCATCCGGTGTCATATATGCCTGGGCCTCTAGGTCTTTTATTTTTTCCTCCATCGCTTCATCCACGGGATTACCTGGTAACAACGAGTAATTATTATCGTACTTACCTTCGGTTATATCCATCTTTGCTACCATTTTATCTATTTCGGCCGCGGTCATTTCGGTGATTGGTTTTTCGGGTTCTTTTATAGGTGTTTCTTCAGGAGTGAATTCCTGCTCACCTACTTTAACAAGTCCAGGCAACAACGAGTTGTCGTCTCTTGATTGACTTAACCCTATAATCACGAGAAAAACTATAATAGTAATAGCACCTACGATAAATACGGGTTGATTCCTTTTAATAAATTCCCTCATATCTTATATGAGTATAACCTAACTTTGTGTCTAACCCCAAAAGAATTAGACACAAAGTCGATTATCAAATTCAAAGTTATGTTAGTTCGCCATCATTCGATCAATTACGCTCTGTATTGATGCGAAAGGTACAGCACCGGCAAGCAGTTCGGCCTCACCTGTTCCAATGTTTAAGATAATGTTACCTGGTGTGCCTCTAACCCCGGCTTTTGTACCGGTTTCAGTGTGCGCTTTAACAATCGGAGCAGTTTCCCCTGAAGCTACGCACTTGTCGAACTCACTCTCGTTTATTCCAAGCCTTTTCGCAATAGCATTTAACTCAGTTAACTCAGGATTTTCAGCAACGATTTTGTCGTTCATCTCCCAGAACTTATCCTCGCCACCTATCTTTGCAGCACATTCTGTTGCTTCCGCAAACTTTTGTGCTTTAGGATGTAGTTGCGATAATGGGAAGTGTCTGTAAATCCACATAACTTTACCATCATACTCATCAACTACCTGTTGAGCTGTAGGATGGAATCTTTGACAGAACGGACACTCTAAATCTGAGTACTCAATTAATGCGATTTTTGCATCTCTATTTCCTCTAACATGGTCACTTTCTGAAACACCCTCAACTTTTACAGATGTAGTTCCATTTGCATTAGGAACTGGTGCGCTACCTGTATTAGTAGTGTCAGCTACTTTTGTGCCACCCTCTAAACCTTGCACTTTGGTCCACAACATACCAATAGCGAAAGCTGCCAATACCAATAAACCGACTAAGACATATGTCACAGTGCTGTTATTGATGGTAATGGTTTTTTCTCCATTTTCTTTTGCCATAAAAATTCCTTTCTTAATGTTTGATGTTAATAACTGCAGTATAGTTTATGTTTTTTTAGGCGATTGTTCAAGGAGTAAATACCAGCGTGTGAAGTACTATCTGCGCCAGAACACTATAGAATGTAAGGTGCGTGTATCTTATTAATCAACACATAAGGAGATGACATGAAAAAAATATCGTTTTTTCTGTTTTTTTGTTTTTGGTTGTGAGATGTGCCCGGGAGGAAACTCCCTCGAAGTTTACTTCCCTCCCCGTATGTCCGCGTAGCGGCGGGAAATGAGGTTGTAGAGAGACCGTTTGAGGAGTCAAAGTCCCTTCCAGGGGTTGTTGCCGGTGACCAAGAAGTCATTTTTGTTGTCCAAAAGGGCAAAAAGGTCGTCGTGCGCTTGTTCATGGCTCGCGTGTAGGGCAGTATTCCTGAGCAGGACGGGGACCCGGACACGCCAACGTTAATCGAAAAAATGGGGATTGACTATGGTGAGCCGCCGCTCATCGAATTTGATTGTTAATCCCTTGGGTATCTACATAATCTGAAATGTGAAATACATTAAATTTTCATTTCCTGAGTCTGTAGATACCCTATTCAAAACCATTTATTCAACCCAAAATTGACTCCCAATGCTAAACTAATACCTGGAATATGAAAAAAAGAGGACTGTTATCAAAAATACTCATGTTTATCGTAGCCGTTGTTGGGGTTTTCGTTCTTATTGGCGTAACCAATCCCCAGCTTTTCCTTATTCTCATAAACATTCTTTGGCTTTTAATATTTGCTGTAACGGTGGTATTCATAATTTTAGGTGTTTTGACATTCGTAGGTCTTAAAAAAGAGGCAAGTCGAATAATAGATTTGATCCTAGAAGGATCCATAACTTTTATTGAGCTAATGGACTTTGTTAAGGATTTAGTCATAGCCTTCCGTGCATTGGTTATCGATACGCTTCTGATGATAATTCCGTACATGAGTTACGCTCTTGCTCTTTTGATTTATGTCGTAGTTATTTTTGGATACAAGGTTATTGGTTTAGAGCATGATGTTACAAACGCTACGATAGTTCTTTCTTTTACAATTACCTTCATTGCTGGTTTGATGACCCTGCCCAAGGCACACATGCCGACGATTAACTACAAACACCCACGCCTTGCTGATGTTATGAAGAGTTTCAAAAAGAGATTTATAGATGCTTTCGAGGTTGTAATATTTATACTGTTTTTAACTGTCGATAGTACTCATCTCTACTTTTTACCGAAAGAACTACAAGTACCAATAAATGCTAATTTGGGTGAATATGATCTTATGGTAAGAGGAATAAATGTTACTGACCACTTTACTATAACTGTGAACACGATTATTTTGGTTGTGGCCCTAGAACTTTTACGTCGCATCATCAGAGTAGTTGCTGTAGCAAAGTACTACTATCACAACCCAAAACTAATTGATAAGGAATATGAATTTCACCGCCCAAAAGAAGTAGAGCTTATAAAAGGTGTTCTGCGAAATACTGTTACTGATTCCAAAGATAACTTCTTGATGTTTGCCGCTTTCACAGTTTTTATCACCTTTGTTTTTTTGTTTTTTCCACGGCTCAAGCTTATAGCACTAATCTCTGCAAGTGCTGCTGGCGTTGTGTTAGACATTTTCTACACTCAGCGTCTCGCGTTGTCCGAAAAAGACGACCTTATATCGAGATTGTTTAAAAAAATCGTTAGAAGTAAATAAGAAGCTAAAGCTTTGGCCAGATTTGTTTTTTTGCTTCTGTATCAATCACAATGATAGCCCTTGTTGGGCAAGATTGTGCTGCTAGAAGTATATTTTCCAAATCCTCAGTACTATCCTCTTTTATCAAAGCAATATTTTGATTGTCCATTTCAAATGTTTCAGGGGCAAAAGCTACGCAAGATGTGGCACCAATGCACAGATCCCTGATCACCTGAATTTTATATTTTCCTATTTGTACTACTTTATCTTCAGTATTTTCCATTATGTTATTTTACCTTAGTGCTAATCAAAAAAACTTTCAGTATATATTTTTTCACTATTAACACCCTTTTCCAATAAAAGTTTCTTTGCGTCATTTATCATATTAGGGTTTCCACAAAGATATACACTACTTTTTTCGGGTTTATCCATAGATTGTACAAATTTGGTTATGTAACCTCTTTCTGCCATCCAACCTTCGCTTGACCTCGATAATGAGATTTTATAATTAAAGTTTGGGTGATTACGTGAAAGGTTTCCAAAATAATCCTGCCAGAGTATATCTTCTTCAGTTCCTAACCCAAAATAAAGATAAACTTGTTTCTGGGTTTTTTGTTTTGTTAGTAACTCCTCAAGCATACATCTTATTGGTGCAATTCCTGAGCCAGTAGCAAAAAAGTAGATATTCTTTATCTCAATGTCATTTTGCAAAACAAATCCCCCAAATGGTCCTAAATAGCGCATATCATCTCCCACCTTTATATCTCGAAAAAAACATGATCCTGGACCTCCGGGTCCTATGTCGACCAAAATCCCCATTTTATTGTTTTCAAATGTTGCAATTGAATAGTTTCTTACTGCATCTTGTGCAACACGTACACTTATATGTTGTCCTGCGCGAAAATTTTTGAAGCCAATTGTATCGAACTCATAAAAATGGAACTTAGTAGCGAGATGTTCTCGCGAAGATAGAATTGCTGATTTATATAGGGGACCTGCCACGAGTACAGTTTATATTGTTAGGGCTTGTTCTGCTAGTACCTTTTTGAATCTTTTCTGTGGACGGCGTTCTGATATTTCTCTGTTTTTTTCTAGTCCTCGTTTGGCATTGCGACTATCCGGCGCGATAGAAATTACATAATTGAATATTTCGGTAGATGCATCTGTATCCCTGACACGCATCACACGTCCCAATTGATTAAGATACATTATTCCTAATCCCCGTGCTCCAGGGTACACTGTCGTTTGTCTATCACCATACCTTTTTTTTAAACCCTGCGAATTCATCCTCATTCGAAGACCTTATAGTTTGTGTACTTAACGAGACAGAGTTTTTTTCATTTACGCCTTGTATACCTTCAAAATCTCTTAGTTCGTAAACTCTGAAATAGGGGTGTGTTATACGTGTATCATCATCGTCTATATAGCCGCTGTTTTCTAGCATTTTTAGTTCCCCCGACTTAAGTCTCACTATGAGTGTTGAATGTCCCTCAACATCTGCCGAAAATATATCGTTTTCCCTAAAGCCTGCATCTCTTAGCATGCCATATTCCAGTGCACACCTTCCTATGCAGCACAGCTCTCCGAACTCTGTTATGTAGCTAGATGCAGTTTCTCTTGTTGTATATTCAAGATTGGATGCCCACCCATCGTACTCAGTAACTTTTTTTAACATTGCATTTATGAATGCCTCTTGAGCCAGTGATTCAGCCTCGGTGCCTTCATGTGTTTTAAGATATGCAACTTCTGGTGCCAAAGACTCCTTTAGAGTTGTTTCATTTGCATTCGCGGTGCTCACTAGACCTATTAGTCTTTTTTGTAGCTGTTTTATTGCTCGTGTGATTCCTGTGTGGTTTGCTGTTTCCTTTCTTTCTTTAAAAAATCCTGCAACTGGTAGGCTGTCCACCATGTAGCTAATACCTTTAGTATGTAATGCGATCCCGGCCTCTCCTTTTAACCTATCTTGGATTTCAGTCTTAAGACCATTTCCGGCAGTGTTCATCACAAGTCTCATATATCGGTTAACCACTTTTTCTCCATGTGGGTGCTTTGCTAACGACACCAATCTTGTAAGTCGGTCATCTACCTCTTCGTTAGTCAGTCCTATCAAGCTTGATTCCATATCACTGTTATGTGCTTAGTTCTCAAGACCCAGTCCAGTTACGAACTTGTTTACCCCATCAGCTATTTGGTCGATGCCTGTTAAGATACCCTCATGTTCACCCTTGTTAAGCTGTGTATGTGCCAGCTGTTTTATTTGTTGTAAGTGCTGATTTGTTGAATATAGTCTTTGTGCCAGTATTTGCTCTACAGAATAATATGCTTGTGATGATTCATATACTTTATGAATAAAGCCTATGAATTCCCGTGGTGTGATATCTTCAGGTAAGGTGTATTGTGTTTTTACGGTATCACCTATGTTGTCTTGTGCCGCGTGCTTCAGCTCTTCAAATTTTTGACGTGTTACAAATCTAATCACTGAGTTTCCTGTTGCGTCCGCTATATTCTCTTCAAATATATTGTCTTTCCACATTCCACTTAGAATAAGCCTTCCAAAATCGTTTTCATCAAAAATCGGTCCAAACAAAACCTCATCTATAGGATTACCCCTTTCGTCCATAGTCTGTGGTTTTAAAGTTTCTTCGGTAACAGTAGGTTCAGAGCCTTCCCTAAACGGTGCCATGAATAAATTATATATATGGTTTGTGAGAGTTACAAGAAGACTGGTTCATTAGGATTACATGGCGCACCCGGAGGGACTTGAACCCCCGACCCCAACGTCCGCAACGTTGTGCTCTATCCACTGAGCTACGGGTGCTTACCGTTTTCTAAGTGTACATTTTATCAGTAAATCTTGAAAAAGTTATATTTAGTCGTTTAGATCGAGTTTGTCCATCACAGAACCATATGCTCTGTCTACAAAAGTTTTTGGAGCTTGCTCTAAGTAGTTTACATATTGTGCTAAGAGTTCATGTACCCGATCGCGATCTCCTGCTTTTATTGTCAGGTAAAGTCTTGCCGGTACTGTGTTTACAGTGTCTATAGCCACTGCATCAACACCAGCTTCGTTTGTGAAGAAGAAGTATTTCAGGTTTGTCCAGTTATAAAATATTTCACCGAATTTTACGCCTTTGTTTGTAAGTTCATATTTAACACTTTCTGGTGGTGTGTGAGTTAACATGTAGCTTACGAATATTAGGCTTAAAACACCAAGAATTAGGAAAAATTCTTGCATAGCAATTAGTACAACACAGATTCCAACACCAACAACTGTCAATGTTTTAAGTTTCTTCTTGCTTATGGATTTTAACTCTGGTCTAGCCATCGCTTCCCATGCGTAAAAGACTTTTCTTTCCTCTTCAATCTCTGTTTTTAGGGCTTTTGGAGTTTGGATGTCAACGGGATCTTTATCTTCGGGTTTTGACAATCCAAAAAAATTAGTTACATCAATTATCTGCATATTACAATCATATAATTTTTATATATGGTTTGACAACATTTCCATTTGTTAGGTATTGCTAGGTTATGTATACGCGCATATCATTAATTTGTGCAAAAAGAATTAGCCACTCATCACCACAGTAAACTTGGGGAATTTTTTTCCACTGCCATTTGTGGTAACGATATTTTAAGTTCCGCATTATATGTTTCAGGTATTGCAATTATTTTTTCTGGTATTTATGCACCCTTAGTTTTGTTAATGGTCGCTTCTGTTTTATTCTTTTACCGTTCTGTATATCGCGAGGTCGTAGAATCTTTACCCATTAACGGTGGTGCCTACAATGCTTTACTTAATGGGACCAATAAGCCGGTTGCGGCCATTGCTGGGGTTATGACAATTCTTTCGTATATTGCAACCGCTGTTATTTCTGCAAAAACTGCTGTTGAGTATCTATTTAAATTTTTAGAAGAATTACTACCTTCAGTGACAATTTTTCACCATCTTCTTATCCCAACAATAGTTCTAATATTGTTAAGTTTTGCAATACTTGTAATAAAAGGCGTAAAGGATTCAGCAAAAGTTGCGGCGGCCATATTTCTATTTCATATACTTGTTTTGACATGCTTCGTGATTTTTGGTTTTTACAAGATTTACACGGTAGGAGGTGTTCGTGAGCTAAATGTAATTGAAACTTCTAATATATTAGTCAAGCAAGGTGGCATGTTGTCTATGATATTCATCGCTTTTGCGGCTTCATTATTGGGCGTTTCTGGTTTTGAGAGTTCTGCAAATTTTGTTGAGGAACAGGCTTCTGGTGTTTTCAAAAAGACTCTGCGCAATATGCTTCTTGGAGTGGCTATATTTAACCCACTAATAGCCTATGTTGTGCTGAGTGCCGTACCTATATCCGAAGTTATTGCGGCAAAAGACTTTATTCTTGCGGAAGTCTCGTTGGTCTTAGGTGGTATGCCTTTGTTAGGACTAGTAGCAGTTGATGCATTTTTGGTTCTTTGTGGAGCTGTTCTTACCAGTTATGTTGGAGTCTCTGGGCTCATTAAGCGTATGTCTTTGGACGAGTGTTTACCAGAATTTCTCTTGAAAGAAAATGAGCATGGTTCTAACCCTAGAATATTGATAATGTTTTTTGCTTTGTGCACCTCGATTTTGCTGGTTACAAAAGGTAACCTACTGTCATTGGCGGGTGTTTATGCAATTAGCTTTCTAGGTGTTATGACTATGTTTGCTCTGGGTAATCTGATTCTGCGAAAAACTCGCCCCGAGCTTAAGCGCTCATATCGTGCGCCGTTAATGTTTGTTTTGGTAGCCGCGGGGGCTACTGCTTTGGGAATATTGGGCAATGCCGCAATTGATTTTAACAATGTGTTTTATTTCTTAATGTACTTCATTCCTGCTTTAGCTTTTGTCATGGTAGTAATCTTCAAGGATAAAGTCCTTAGATACCTGATGGGCATGTTTAAATTTTCTAAGGTTTTGCACAAATGGTTGGACGCTATCCACCGAGCTACACTGTCATCTAAGTACTATATTTTCATACACCATGCTAATAGGCTTTACCCGACCCTAAAGTATGTGCATGATAACGAAACTGGTACTCATGTAAGAATTGTCCATTGTGATGGTGATGCTGAAGAACGCGATAGTATAAAACGTCTTCTGCCAGCATTGAGTAAAGCAGGCGTTTTTCCTCATTTCAAGATCGATTTTGACTACCTACCCGAAGAGTTTGGACCACTAGCAATAGCTCATTACTCTAAAAAACGCCATATTCATAGAAACAGAATATTTATCGGTGCTATTCATGGCCATCATGACTTTGATTACGAAGATTTAGGTGGTGTACGTATTATTTTAGATTAGCGTTTTCGAGGAAACTCTTTTTAAACATTGCAAATTTCAGTTGTTTCTCCAGTTGAATAAACAAGGTTGGTGGTAGTTCTCCAGAGATTTCTTCCATGGCGTTCTTTATAGCCTCCTCAATCTCATGTTTGGTAAGTTCATGTGGCATGGTGGCGTCATCTGCCAGAACCAGCACCTCGTCATTACGAACGTATAGCAAGCCCCCATTAACAAGTATTTGAGTTTTATCTTGGGAACTGTCCTGATTGATAGTAAGTTCGCCAATATCCAGTAATGAAATTAATTCAGAATGTTGTGGAAGAATTGTTATCTTACCTTCTTTGCTAGGTACATTTATCGAAAAAGCCTCACCTTCAAAAAGTGGTCGATTCTGCGAAACAACCCTTATTTTGATTTGCATACTTGGTCGATGTTTCCTTTCATATAAAACTCAGTTTCCGAAACATCATCTAACTTACCTTCGAGGATTTTCTCGAATCCATCTATGGTCTCTTCGATAGTAACATATTCACCCTTAATACCTGTGAAGTGTTCTGCCACGTTTAATGGTTGTGTTAAGAACTTTTGAATTTTTCTTGCATGTACTACGGTTAACTTGTCTTCATCACTAAGCTCTTCAACGCCTAGAATAGCGATAATATCTTGTAACTCTTTGTATCTTTGTAAAACTTTTTGGACATTTTTTGCAGTTCTATAATGTCGCTCTCCAACAATAGATGGTTGCAAGGCACTTGATGTAGACGTTAACGGGTCAATAGCCGGATAAAGTCCTTGTTCTGATAAAGCCCTTTCCAAGACTATTGTCGAATCCAAATGAGCAAAAGTTGTTACAGGTGCTGGGTCGGTATAGTCGTCAGCAGGTATATATATTGCTTGAATGGAGGTGATAGAACCATAACTTGTCGAAGCAATTCTCTCTTGTAAATATGCTACTTCATCAGCTAAAGTTGGTTGGTAACCTACTGCAGAAGGCATACGTCCTAACAAAGCTGAGATTTCTGAACCTGCTTGTGTAAACCTAAAGATATTATCTATAAATAATAGAACATCCTTACCTTGAACATCTCGCAAATGTTCTGCCATTGTTAATGCTGATAAAGCAACACGTAATCTTACTCCGGGAGGTTCGTTCATTTGCCCAAAGACTAAAGTTGTTTTATCCAGAACCTTACTTTCTTTCATTTCTCCATATAGCTGTGTGCCTTCTCGAGTTCTTTCACCAACTCCGGCAAAGACCGAATAACCAGAATGTACTTTGGCTAGGTTATGAATCAATTCTTGGATAATAACTGTTTTACCAACGCCAGCTCCGCCGAATGCTCCAACCTTACCGCCTTTTACAAACGGACAAATCAAATCAATGATTTTAATGCCGGTTTCTAGAATCTCGATCTTAGTTGTTAAATCTTCAAATTGTGGAGGTTTTTTGTGAATCGCGCTTCTTTCACAATCAGGGTTTGGTAGCCCGTCTATTGCCTCACCTAAGACGTTAAACATTCGTCCTAAAGTCTTTTCACCTACTGGAACTTTTATTGGTCCTCCAGTCGCTACGACTTCTATATTTCTTTTTAGTCCATCTGTTGGTCCCAAAGCTATCGCGCGAACAACCCCGTCACCAATGTGTTGTTGCACTTCTAGAACAGTAGTTTTATTGTTGTGCCTTATTTCGAGAGCATCATAAACTGCCGGGATCTTACCGGTAAAAGCAACGTCTACAACTACTCCCATTATTCTATTAATTCTCCCTTTGTTTGTACTCATCTAGTAACCTCTATAATTTCTTCAGTGATCTGAGCCTGCCTTGATTTATTGTAGTTCAACTGCAAAGCACCACCAAGACTCTTAGCATTATCCGAAGCGTTTTTCATTGAAATCATTCTTGCAGTATGTTCAGCTTGACTACTGGTTAAAAGTCCCTGATAGATTTGATTCTCGAAATACTCGTTCAAAACATAATTAGCAACTAAAGCTGCACTTGGTTCGTAAAGTTCTGTAGAAGTATCATCCGCGGCTTGGGTATCATTAAAAACGGCTTCGAGATCTACAGGTAAAATTCTCTTGAAAATGGGTTTTTTATTAATGTAGCTGAGATATACAAGATCAAACTCTTTACTGAGAAAGCTGTTTCTCACGACTTCGCAAACTGGGAAAAGTTCTATATTTGTCGGAAACTGTCTTATATCACCAAAGTGGTATTCACTATCAAATCCAGCATATCGAGCCATTTTCAAAGCTAGTCTGTTAACGGTCACCCCTGCGAAACTTGCTTGAGGAAACTCTTTTTTTAGGTTTTCGATGTTTATTTTTACATCCATAACCTGTGAAGACAATAAATTTCCAACGTAACCTCTGGTGGGTCCAATCAATACTACACATATTTTTTTTACTTTTGCAGGAGCTTTAATATATGGGTGATCTTGCCATTTATTAATGTCAGTACTGCGCAGTTGCATGAAAACCTGTTTCAAAATATTCGCATAGGGCAAAGTCTCTTCAAGTTTTTTATTTGCCGTTTTCATACGTGATGCTGAAATTAACTCCATAGTTTTAGTAACCTTCGAAATGTTTTTAACAGACTTTATTCTGGTTTTAATTTCACGAGAGTTTCTCATAAATATTTCTTTAATTCGCTTTTAATTTCTTCCAGTTGCTGGTCCGTAAGTTTTTCGTTTTTTTCCAGCGCGTTGTTTACTATTGTTTGTGATTTGGTAGCCTGTGTTAAAAGTCTTGGTAAGGTCTCTTGGATTTTAGAAGTTTCTACTTCGTCTAGTAAACCGGATACTCCGCAAAATAAAGCTATGATTTCATGCTCTGGTTGGTATGGTGTGAGTTGTGGTTGTTTCAAAAGTTCCATTATCTTTTCCCCACGTGAAAGTTTTGCTTTTGTTTCTTTGTCCATTTCAGAGCCAAATTGTGCAAAGGCCTGAATCTCACGATATTGTGCTAACTCTAGCTTTAGTTTTCCCGCCAACTGTTTCATTACTTTAACTTGTGCCTCACCACCAACTCTTGACACCGAAGTCCCAAAGTTTATAGCGGGTAATTGTCCCGAATTAAAAAGTTCAGTGTCAAGAAAGATTTGTCCATCAGTGATAGAAATTATGTTTGTTGGTACATATGCAGATACATCACCTGCTTGAGTCTCTACAACAGGTAAAGCTGTGATCGAGCCCCCACCAAGCTCATCCGAAAACTGAAGTGATCTTTCCAAAAGTCTTGAATGAAGATAAAAAATGTCTCCTGGGTAAGCTTCACGCCCGGGAGGCCGTCGCAGCAGCAAAGAGATCTCCCTATAAGCCCATGCATGTTTTGTTAAGTCGTCATAAATTACCAAAGCATGCTTACCTTGACCTGCAAAATATTCCCCAATGGCGCATCCAGCATAAGGTGCGATGTATTGCATAGAAGCCGGGTCAGTAGCATTTGCTGAAACAATTATCGTATAGGCCATTGCACCTGAGTTTGATAGTTTTTCTTTGAGTTGGGCGAGTTTCGAAGCCTTTTGTCCAACAGATACATATATGCAAATTACATCCTTACCTTTTTGATTGAGAATAGTATCCAAACATAGTGTAGTTTTACCCGTTTGACGATCCCCAATAATCAATTGTCTTTGCCCTCTACCAATAGGTATAACTGCATCAATTCCCAATATTCCGGTTAACAAAGGTTGGGTTACGTTTTTTCGTTCTATCACCCCAGGTGCTGTCAGCTCTAAAGGCATTGGTTTACCGTTTGGGCTTACCTCGGCTTTTCTACCTTCGATAGAATATCCAAGAGGATCCACAGCTTTACCGATAACATTATCGTTGACCTTAATATCTAGCAACTCGCCGGTAGTTTCGATGATATCTCCCTCACGGACCTTCAAATAATCACCAAGTATTACGATACCGGTATTATCTTCTTCCAGATTTAGAACCAACCCCTGTACGTTACCTTCTGTTGTAACAATATTTACCTTTTCATTGTAACCAGCACCAGACAGACCACTCGCAAAAACTATGCCATCTCGTACTTGAGCTACCTTGCCGGTATTTATAAACTTCATACCTAAACCTTAAACTTTCTTATTTTGCTCAAAACGGTTTCATCCACCACATCATCGCCAATTTTTACCATCAATCCACCTAACAAACTTTTGTCTTCAAAATACAAAAAAACTAAGTTTTCATGGGTTTCCTTCAAAGCTTTTTCTATTGGAGTTTTGGCTTTTTTTGAAATCTCCGTTGCGCTAAATATCTGAACGACTTTAAGATCACCTTGAACAATATTTTTATACTCATCTAGTACCTTTGTTAAATCCTGCTTTTCTACTAGCGATAGAACTTCCAGAACATGCAGGGTTGAATCTGCATTTTTACCTTTTGATAGTATAAAAAGTTTGGCAGCAGTTTCCTTGATCATTTTAGCTTTAAGCTTTCGGTTTCTTTCAGGATATTTTCGAGTGCCAGTTTTAGATCTGACTCATATCTTTGTTTATATTCTTGATCGAGCCTCTGTTTTTGAGCTTCTAGTACAACATCCATTTTGTTTCTCATTGCTTTTACTTCTTCCTCTGCCTTCTTAAGTATCTCTCTTGCCATAACTTCTGCGGATTTTTTAGATTGTCTTATAATTTCCTCCGCTTCAGCTTTAGCGTTTAGTACAATCTCGTTTTTTTCGTTATCTACTTTTACTAGAATTTCTTTAGACTTAGTGTAATTTTCGAGACCTTCACTGATAGTTTTTTTTCTCGCAGCTAGAGTTTCACCAAGCTTTTTTAAAACCAGCCTGTGCAACAACAAAAAGAAAACAATAAACAAAATCAAATTTATAGACAGATTTACAATATTTATGCCCAAAGCTTCCATATTTCCTTAAACAAACTTAATTATCAAAGCTACAACCAAAGCATAAATCGCAATTGCTTCAGCAAAAGCGATCGCCAAAATCATAGTTGCCCTAATCTTACTTTCGGCCTCAGGATTACGTCCGATAGCCTCGAGTGCACGAGAAGCCAAAATTCCAATACCTATACCGGGTCCAATAGCTCCAAGTCCCATTGCAAGAGCCATTGCCAAATCTTTTAATCCTGCTGGATCCATAAAAATAACCTCCATCCGCGCGGAAACTTAATGTTTGTCCGCAGCTAAACTAATAAAAACAGTCGTCAACATAAAAAACACAAGAGCTTGAATAATTCCTATAAAAAACTCAAGTCCGATGAAAGGTAAAGTTGCCACACCAAAAGAGATAAAACTAATAACGGTGAGCAGTACTTCTCCTGCAAATATGTTACCAAACAATCGAAAGGAAAAGGAAATGATTTTGCCAATTTCCGAGATCATTTCCAAAATTCCAACAAAAAAGTTAATACCGCTAGAAAAATCAAAATACTTTTTTAAATAGCTAAACCCTATGTAATGGATTCCTAAAATATTTGTTGCAAAAACCGAAAGAAGTGCCAATGCCATGGTCACTGACAAGTCTGACGTTGGTGCACGAAAAACCGGAACCAAATGATTTGTTCTTTGAATATGGCCTGTACTGTCTAACACGCAATCTCGTTCTCTGATACACCCCATAACTGTAGCCTCCGAAGTGCTCGTCTCAACATGTTCTTTGTTTTCATGGATTTGTCCGAACGTACTGACAAAAGGTAGCAAACCAAACCAATTTGAAGCGACGATGTAAATAAAAAACGAAAAAACAAAACTAAAAAGATAGGAATTGTAGTAATGATGACTGGTGATTTCCTTAAACATCCCTCCTAATCCATCATAAACTGTCTCAACAAAAAGCTGTGTGGTAGAAGGTTTAGCAACACTCAAGCTTCGTGAAACCAAAAAAAGCACCAAAAACAAAACTGAAAACATCAAAACAGAACTTAGTAGAGTATTGGTAATATCAATCGAACCTAGGTGAGCAATCACTTCCGGTTTCAGCGAAATCTCGGGCATGGGTAAATTATACAGGTTTTAGTTTAGTGATTGAATGTATTGCTCTATTAATTCAATATCTTTTTGGTGTTTCGGCCTAGTTTTTAAATATTCTTTCTTTAATGCAAGAATGTCCTCTAGCGATGCAAATGGGACGTTGTTTATTATAACTGCTCGCTCGATAAGTTCTGCCGTAGAGGGGTTAAAATCTCCCGCATTAACATCAAGATAAAGTTCCACAATACCTCGGCGGAGAAAAATCTGCCCAAGTTTCTCGGGATATGTCCATGGAACCTGCTCCCATGAGTCATCCCTGCAACATTTCTCAAATAACTCAGGGGTAACCACAATATCAACATCAGTGCCTTCCTTAAGCCCAAGGGCAATCAAGTGGCCACTTCCCACAACAACATAACTATCCGGTGGTAAATTCAGTTTGTGGATTTCTTCAAAAATATTCATATGGACATGATATCAGGTTTAAAATGTGGTAATAATGCCCGTACTTACTATAAGATATCGGAGTAATACAAGGAGATAGAAAAAATCATGAGTGATGGAAACGTATGCTGGCTGAAATCGGTGACTAGGCAGTTTTCGGTAGAGGAATTATATCGTTTGGAACATACTGCGGTCCCGGATCTGATAGAAGCTCTCAAAGTCTCACTCCCCATTGTGGTTTTGCGCGCAATGATGGAACTGCTTGGCCATAAGGCCTTTGACAAACTACGTGAAGTCGGGGCAGACGAGACAATATCCCAAATGTGGCGAGGAGCAGATGTTGAAAATTTTTCGCCTGATGCTGGCTACAAATGGCAATTGGAGATCTTTTTCGGGCAAGTTAATCCAGAACCATATGGCTAACGGCGCAAAAACTATGCACTAGAGGTGCAAACCTCAAACATCCAAATTAGATGTGTGCAATTTTCTTTTTTTAATCTCGGAGAATATCCCAACCCGCAATGTTTGGGCGGTCTTTAAACTCATCTGGAACCTCGCCCTCAAACTCAATCTCAAACCTTACAGTGTCCCCCGTCCATTTAACCTCAAACCAAATATCCTTAATATCACCAAGTTCGCATTTTGATGAAATTCTTACAGTAGTACCGGTAGCGGGAATAGGGTAGTCCTTTTCTCTCACCTCGCCACTCTCGTCAATGCGAATACGTTTAGTACCTGTGTATTCATCTTTAACCCAGGAAGATTTCAAAAACTTGAGTTTCTTACTGAGTTCAAACGCTTCTTGTTGTGTGAGGAGTATGCGGTGTTCCATATTAGTAGCTACTTAAAAATGTAAATCTTGGTTTTTTAACACCGTCTATCTCTACCTCTTCCATAAACATTGCCAGAGGTCTTACCCATATCTTACTTTCATCATTGTCATAAAGAGGGATGTAACATACAAACTCCTCTAGAGTTTCACTGTGCTTTGCAACACCGATAGCTAAGTATTTCTGACCCTTATAATGCTGATAAATTCCTGGTTTAAAATCCATAAAAATATATTACCACGTACCATGGCGGGGTGCGTGGGATGCACTTGGAACTTATTTTACTCTAACCAATAGTTATATATAAAACCGTAACAATAAATTCTTTTAGTACCTGACTCATCAGTTTTTTCCCTTTTTATACCTATACAATCAGCATATATTGGATGAACATTTGGAAATCCTATTTGTTGTCTGAATAAAACAGTGAGTATAGTAAACATTATTAAAAGAAATAGTACCAATAGTTTTATTACCTTATACATAGTATAAATGTTAGCATTTTTTGGCGGAGGGCATGGGGCGATATTGGAACATACCTATCCATGTATCCTATCACATAGCATATACAAAATGTGCCCTATCAATAATCTCCTTAGGTTCACTATTATTTTTTATAGTATAAGAATGCTCTGGTATTAATACTCCATCAAATTGAAATGTTGGGTCATTGACTTTAATAATTAACCAATCATCTTTTGCCCATAAAGTAGCGCGCGCATTGTCTGTTTTATCATTCCAATCAGTAAAATATCTGTATTCCTCACCATTTCTCTCAAATCTAATTGCAGATATTCCATTTATTACAACAAATCCTCCCTGCTTTGTAATTCTAATTAGGTCATTTAAATGCTCAAGGGGGTTTTCTAAATAGCGCATAACATATAAAGATAAAGACAAATCTGCAACCTCCCTACTGACTGGGATAGAATCATTTAAGTCCCCTTGTATTGTAGCAACTTTTTCTTTTGCATTGGGAAATAAATCAATATTAATACATCTTGCAACTGAACTTAACTCCTGCCCTACATTTCCAGCACCTGCCCCACAATCTATTACAAGAGGATTAGACCTTGATTTAAGAAACTCAATAACCCCACCTTTCAGTTCTTCGGGAAATCCTCGTAATTCTTCTCCAATAATATCCATACCATGTTGACAAAGCCCTGCTAACTTGAATTCCAAATCATTAACTTGTCTATTTATTTCAGCTTGTTCAGCAAATAAATTTCTTTCCGACATGCAATAATATTAACATAGACAACTATCCCACCACATAAAAGAAAACAACCGCCCCCAAAGGGGGTGGTAAAATTTCCAATCTTGTGGTGGGGAGTTGGCGAAAAACAAGGTTAATTGTACAATGCCTGTTAGTAAACTGCCCTACTCCAAAGCTTATGTACAAGGAAAAGGTCAGTTTTTTAGACAAATTAATAAATATAGTTTTATCTCCTTTTGATAGGTTTCTTTTCAGGGATAATAAACGTGGCGATGAATATATGGAAATGCTTGGAAATGGTAGAGATATCCCTAAACTTAGTAAAAAATGGATTGAATATTTTTATATTGCTGTTCATATCAAACTGTACGAGATTTTGAGTGTTGCTTACAACGGGTATGAAAACCAACCAGACCATGTATTTGTTCATGTAGATACAAGGCTAGATGATTTGTTTT
>CAZXUJ010000004.1:0-119323 GCA_964643995.1 uncultured Candidatus Saccharibacteria bacterium | reverse complement strand
AGGATTAAAAATACCAAAAATATTCTGAAAAAAGCGCCAGAAATGAAACGGTCTCACCTCTCGAACGGCCGCTATAGCCTCTGGCGAAGGAACATCACAAGGGATCTGTGTAGGGCTTTGCGGCGGTGGCGCTGGGGATACATCTGCTTTGACCAATTGGGATATTAGAAATCCCAAAAGCCCCAGAGCCAATAGGATCAAAACTAAAACACCTAAATTCATTTTCTGTTGTGGTACTACCTGTGTCATTGATTAACTCCTTTTATGGTGTGAAATTTTCCGCGGATGCGGAAAGACAATAATGGTGTAATTATATATCCTATAGCCTTTTGGTGCGGTGTTTTTACTGATATATTGGCATTATGGTAAGGTAAAAGACTAGGGTTTTGATGTTGTAGTTATGGCAAAGATAGTATCTAAGCCTATTTGTACCCAAAATGAGATTTTATGTTGATAGACAATGTTCTGGCGACGACCATACTTTTGCGTAAGCAAAAGAGGCTTACATAATGGTATTGATAGACAATGTTCTGGCGACGACCTATTTTCCCAATCACCTGGATTAGTATCTTCGGCGCTGGTGGGCTTAACTTCTCTGTTCGGGATGGGAAGAGGTGTGACCCCACCGCTAGCGTCACCAAAACACTATCTACCAATACACCATAGTCCTACGACTATGGTCAAGTTACCTTTCGAAGAAAGGTACTCTAAAAACTGAACATGACATTACTCATTCCGTCAATTACTCATCGTAATAATACATAAAGATGACCACACATTAGTACAGCTTAGCTGAACACATTACTGTGCTTACACCTGCTGCCTATCAACCTGGTAGTCTCCCAGGAGGTGGCTCCCGATAAATCGGGAAGAGTTTTAATCTCAGGAAGGGTTTCGTGCTTAGATGCTTTCAGCGCTTATCCCTGCCCAACGTAGCTACCCAGCGATGCCCTTGGTGGGACAACTGGAACACTAGAGGTTGGTCCATTCCGGTCCTCTCGTACTAGGAACAGATTCCTTCAAAACTCATACGCTCGTTGCGGAAAGAGACCGAGCTGTCTCACAACGCTCTGAACCCATCTAACGCGCCTCTTTAACAGGAGAACAGCCTGACCCTTGGGACCTGCTTCAGCCCCAGGATGAGACGAGACGACATCGAGGTGCCAAACACCGCCGCCGCTATGAACGCTCGGGCGGTATTAGCCTGTTATCCCCGGGGTAACTTTTATCCGTTAAGTTCCGTGCCATACCATACGGCATCGGAAGATCACTAAGCCCTACTTTCGTACCTGCTCGACTTGTATGTCTTGCAGTTAAGCTCACTTATACCTTTACACTTACAGCACCATTTCCATCGGTGCTAAGTGAACCTTTGGGCTCCTGCGTTACTCTTTAGCAGGAAACCGCCCCAGTTAAACTTCCCAGCAAGCATTGTCCTCGTACCCGATAAGGGCACATAGTTAGATTCATAAGGTTAAAAGAGAGGTGTTTCATCGACGATTCAAAGGTTTTAAGCTTCAAATCTCCCTCCTACACTACACAAATAACATCACTTATCAATGCCAGCCTAAAGTAAAGCTCCACGGGGTCTATTTGTCCAGCAACGAGTATCCGGCATCTTCACCGGAAGTTCAATTTCACCGAGATCGTGACTAAGAGAGTGCTCAAGTCGTTACGCCTTTCGTGCGGGCCGGTAATTAGCCGGCGAGGGATTACGCTACCATAGAACAGTTATAGTTACTGCTGCCGTTCACCCGAGCTTCGACCAAAGGCTCATTGATGACAAGTCATCAGATCACCCCCGGATTTAACTTACGGGCACTGGGCAGGCGTCGGCCCCTATACATCCCCTTACGGGTTAAGCAGGGACCTGTGTTTTTGATAAACAGTCGCTTGAGCCATTTTTGTGCCCCCAACAACCCTTGCGGGCGCTGGGCATCCTTATTGCGAACTTACGGATGTAATATGCCTAGTTCCTCGGCCACGATTAACTCGTACGTCTTAGTATTCTCAACTTGTCTACCTGTGTCGGATTGCGGTACGGATATTTTATGATCTCCTTAGAAGATTTTCTTGGAAGCCTAATGCAGCTGACTTTGTCTTTTTACGGACATTGCCACCAGCTCTGATAAACGCCTGTGCGGATTTGCCTACACAGACTGCTTCGCTTTCTGGACTCCAATCCTTAAGAAGCCCAGCCTCTCAGGCTCCGTCCCTCCATCGTAAAACCGGCAAGCCGGCGAGCTTTCGCTCTAAACGATCATAAAACAGTGCAGGAATATTAACCTGCTGTCCATCGGCTACGCCTTTCGGCCTTACCTTAGGACCGACTAACCCTCCGTTGACTGCCATTGCGGAGGAAACCTCAGACATTCGACGGGGAGGGTTTTCACCTCCCTTTCGTTACTTATGCCAGCATTCTCTCTTGATGCCGCTCCAGCATACCTCACGATACACCTTCACTGCTGACATCAATGCTCCCCTACCATTTAGTACCAATAAATTGGTAATCAAATCCGTGACTTCGGTTCTTTGCTTAAGCCCCGTTAAATCATCGGCGCAAAATCGTTGAACTAGTGAGCTGTTACGCTTTCTTTAAAGGATGGCTGCTTCTAAGCCAACCTCCTAGCTGTCTAAACAATTTCACTGCCTTGCCCACTGAGCAAAGATTAGGGACCTTATTCGACGGTCTGGGTTGTTTCCCTCTTGTACCTGGAACTTGCTCCCAGGTACTGACTCCCAATCAAGATGTGCGCATTCGGAGTTTGGTAAGAGTGAGTATGGTCGCCCACCTCAGCTCTTTTCAGTATCTCTACCTCACACATCCTTAACGATTGAGGCTATACCTAAATATATTTCGGGGAGAACCAGCTATCGCCAAGTTCGATAAACGTTTCACCTCTAACCACAGGTCATCCGAGCCTTTTGCCGCAGACACCGGTTCGGGCCTCCACTCATATTTCTATGAGATTCACCCTGCCCATGGTTAGCTCACCTGGCTTCGGGTCTAATAATGCTTACTAAATCGCCCTATTAAGACTTGGTTTCCCTTCGCCTTCGCAACTGAATTGCTTAAGCTTGCAAGCACTATTAACTCGCTGGCTCATTCTTCAATAGGCACAACATCACACCACAAGGGTGCTTTGTCAGCTTGTCAGCATACGGTTTCAGGTTCTATTTCACTCCCCTAACAGGGGTTCTTTTCACCTTCCCCTCACGGTACTAGGTTCACTATCGGTGTCCTTATGTATTTAGCCTTAGCGGATGGTCCCGCTAGCTTCACACAGGGTTTCACGTGCCCCATGCTACTCTGGATAAACCCAGGAAGACATCTTCATTTCGAATACAGGGCTATTACCTTCTATGGCACAGCTTTCCAGCTGGTTTCTCCTATGAAAATATTTTGTAACTTCTTGTGAGCGTAGCGAACAAGAAGGTAGCGAAGCAAAGCTTCGCGTCACTTCTTAGACGCCGTATTCCTCACTTTGGATTTTCCTAACCCCGTCTGACTAGATAAAAAAGGCAACCTCACATATAAATGTGAAGTTATTCTTCTATCTAGCCTCAGGTTTGGGCTTTTCCCCTTTCGCTCGCCGCTACTAAGGGAATACTTATTTTAGTATCTGTTCCTTCAGCTACTAAGTTGTTTCAGTTCGCTGAGTACCCTTCTGTAGTCTATGATCTACCCGAAGGTAAATTTTCAACTATTCAGATAATCTCGTGTTCCCACGGATTGAGTTTCCTCATTCGGACATCCCCGGCTGATAACGCTTCTTGTCAGCTCACCGAGGCTTAACGCAGACTGGCACGTCCTTCATCGGCACAAGGACCCAAGGCATCCACCGTATGCTTTAATATCTTTATATTTATATACTAAGACGAATAATTTTCTTGTTGCTTTTGTGTGTATTGCTACACACAAAGACCAATACAGAATGAGTTATATGTCTTGTTCAGTTTTCAAAGTACCTAAAACCTTTTATATATTTCTGGTGGCAATTCGTCGTTCTTTCAGAATTCATACGTTTTGCGTAGCAAAAGGCAAGCTTTTGCTTATTGCACCCCAGCTGACTAAATTCGCAAAAGCTCACTAAGTCATCTGGTGGACCCGAGGGGAGTCGAACCCCTGACCTTTGCAGTGCAAATGCAACGCTCTACCAACTAAGCTACGGGCCCAAAAAAATCAGTACCACGTATATTATCAGTCTGTACTGCGTCACACAATACACATGTGTCCACTTATTAAGTATATTTATTTTCAGAGCTTCTAGCGTAAATGCTTTAATCCCAAAGGGAAGAAGTTGATAAGGTTATTACAAGAAGAAAAATAACACAGTGCTTATAGCATGTCAATTGGCAAGAATCCTCATTATTTCGGAGGCAAGCTTTTTAGAATCGTGGCGTAACAGACTTCGCTTTAATTTATCAGATGGTGTCCTTTTGTACTTGATATCACTTATGAAGTCCCCTCTTATAACATTTGTACTCGAATAGGTGGCATCACGAATGTCATCAATCACTAAAGAAGCCTTTGACTGGTCATACCATGCAAGTGAATCCCCTGACGGAACAGAAGTATTAATCAGCACATGATCAATATGCCCTCGCTTGCTGTACTTCAGTACCTCGTTTACATAATCGGAGACAGAAAAGTTGTCTGTTTGACCAGTTTTGGTCATCAAATTTGAGATAAAAATTGTTTTTGCGGCGCTTGCAACCAAGGCGTCTGAAATACCATCAACCAGAAAGTTTGGTATTAAACTTGTATAAAGATCCCCCGGGCCCATAACAATATAGTCAGCATCAATGATAGCTTGCACAGCGTTTGGATTTGCTTGCGCAGATGGATTCAAAAAAGAATTCACAATTTTTGGACGGTTAATCTCCTCAATATCAATATAGGCCTCACCTTTGATTATTGAGCCATCCTGAAGCCGAACACAAAGGTGACTATTATCCAACGTTACAGGCAAAACCTTACCTTGCACACGTAAAACCTCGGAGGCTAGCTCTAGAGCACTTTCTATCGAGCCCGTCATCTTTTCAAGAGCGGACAAAAAAACATTACCAAAGTTGTGACCATCAAAGTCTCCATTATCAAAACGATACAAAAACAAATCACGCCAAATTCGCCGCGTCTTCGATAGTGCAACAAGGGATTGGCGCAAATCTCCCGGAGGCAAGACACCAAGTTGATCACGCAAACGACCAGTAGAACCTCCGGAATCCATCATTGTAACTAAAGATGTTAAATTGACAGGATGGTCGCGTAGACCTGATAAAACTATAAAAGATCCAGTACCGCCGCCTATAACAACTACATTGGGTATTTCTTTTGATTTAGGGGTTTTTAATTTTGAGCCTGTTCGTGGCATAGGGATTACATTATACAACTTTGTTTAAAACATGGTTTAGAAATTCTGCTTCTTACGAAGAATACAATCTTTCCAGGGGCCAAAAACAGTAATTCTCCCAATTTTCAAAGCTAATTCTAGAAAACACTCAAAAGTTTTAAAAAAGTGAAGTTTGTTTCTCTGCCACCTCAACTACCTTTTTTTTGGAGTCTGTCGCGAAACCTAACCTACGTATCAAAGATTTAAAATTGTACTTTTCCAACTCACGTATCACATCCAATTTATTGAACTGAGTGAACCTTCCATGGCCTAGTTCAAACGCAAAAGGCACATTCTTGACTATTGTGGCCAATTCTTTACTCATAAAAGCCGATTCTCTACCTTCCACAAGCTTTTTCTTTACTGAATCAGGTGATATTTCATCTAGATGCGCGTAGATAGACTCTAGTGTCCCATACGTTTCAATCAAGGTAATTGCTGTTTTATCACCTATTCCCCTTACACCAGGAATGTTATCACTTGTATCACCTTTTAGACCTTTGTAATCAGTAATAAATTTGCTATCGAAGCCTAGCCTTGCATCGGCTTCTTTTTTTCCTAGCCATTGCACGTTATCTTGTGTGTTTGGCAACAGAATCAAGACGTTATCTTTTATCAGCTGCCACATGTCTCTATCGTTTGAGGCTAAGATAATGTCCAAATCAGGATCAGGACAAAAACGGGTTACGATTGTACCGATAACATCATCGGCTTCGTAGCCCTCAACAACAACTCTTTTAATACCAAAGGAGTCAATTATAGAAAGTACAGGGTCTATTTGGACAGCTAGCTCTTGGTCCATTGGTTTTCTATGAGCTTTATATTGCACAAAGGCTTTTGCACGAAAAGTTTCCTCGTCTTTGCCATCTACAGCTGCAACAGCATAATCGGGTTGTAATGAGTCGAATATGTTTATAAGCATTGAGGTAACACCATAAATCGCATTGGTGGGATTACCGTCTTGATCTTTAAATGTTTTTGGTAAGGCATGATAGGCACGATGTAAAAAGTTGAATGTGTCTATTATGAGTAGCTTCTTTTTTGCCATGTTATAGTTATCAACGTTACCTAGAAGATCTACCAAGCAACTCAAGAAACTCATCTCCATCTAGTGTTTCTTTTTCAATTAGTGCTTCCGAAACTTTATGAAGCATAGCTTCCTCACGTTTTAGTATTTTACGAGCTTCATCATAGCAAGCCTCAATAATGCTCGTTACCTCAGAGTCAATCTTTGCTGCCATTTGTTCGCTGTAACGCTTATCTTCACCTAGTTGACGTGCAAGCCAGATGTTTTCGCTTTCGATTGTATAAGCAATAGGACCTAGAGGGCTCATACCATACTCTGTGACCATTTTACGCGCAACGGATGTTGCCTTTTCAATATCGTTAGAAGCACCGGTGGTCATTTCGTTGAAGATATTTTCCTCAGCAGCACGCCCACCAAGCATCATAGTTATCATTGAGAGTAGTCTAGTCTTGGTTTCGTTATATCGATCTCTCTCAGGAGGTAAGCTTGTATGGCCTAAGGACCCTCCACGTGGGACTATCGTAACACGTCCAACAGGGTCCATGTCTTTAACATTTGCCGCAACCAACGCATGGCCAGCCTCATGATATGCCGTGATTTTTTTATCGTTTTCGTTTTGAAGAGTTTTTCTTTCGGGGCCGACTGTTACCTTCAGGGCTGCCTCATCTACATCTTTGTTTGTAATAGTGGTACGGTCTTCGCGGGCTATTAATATAGCAGCTTCGTTTAGCATGTTTTCTAAATCAGCGCCACTAAAACCTACGGTTTTTTTAGCAACTTTGTCGATATTGAAGTCTGCAGCAAAAGGTTTGCCTTTCATATGTATCTGGATTATTTCCTTTCGTTCCTCAAGATTTGGGATTGGGATAGCGATACGTCTATCAAATCGACCTGCACGGACAAGCGCGGGATCTAGCATATCAGGTCTGTTTGTTGCTGCAATGACTATTACATTGGTCCTTGGGTCAAAACCATCCATTTCGATAAGAATCTGGTTCAATGTCTGCTCACGTTCATCATGGCCACCGCCAATTCCCATACCTCTCTGGCGACCAATAGCATCAATTTCATCGATAAATATCAAACTAGGCTGGCTTGCTCTTGCCATACCAAAAAGATCTCGAACACGTGAGCTACCAACACCAACAAGCATCTCCATAAATTCGCTACCAGCAACACTGAAGAAAGGTACATTGGCTTCACCAGCGATTGCTTTGGCAAGTAACGTTTTACCAACACCAGAGGGACCAACTAACAGGACTCCTTTTGGCACTCGGGCACCTACATCACGGTATTTTTTGGGATGTTTAAGAAAGTCCACAATCTCCATCATCTCTTTTTTGGCGTCATCAATACCAGCAATATCATTAAAAGTTGTTTTAGAGTTTTCTTTATTAAATAATTTTGCTTTAGATTTTCCGAAGGAAAAAACATCACTACTGGCACTGCGCATTTGTTTAAAAATAAGTACCAAGATAAATATTGGTAAACCTACAGTTAGGACTATGGAAATAATCTGCTCAAAAGCTATCTTTTGTTCAACTTTTAGTTCGCCAGCTATTTTTGAACGGTCAACCTCATTATTGGATAATATCTCGTCAAAACTAACCCCGGTTTCTTTTTTTGAGGTATATTCCGTGCCATCTTTAAGTAATACCTCAACATTGTCACCCGAAACTACCAAATCCTGCACCTTTTCGTCTTTGATGAGATTAATCACCTGACTAATAGGTACCTCCTCTTTATTCAAAGATGATGACTGAGAAAACGATACAAAAACAATATAAACAATAACTATCAAGAATAAATAGAAAAATACATTACTAAAAATATTAGGGTTTTTCATGCTTTTTGGCATTCCTGGTAATCCGCTGAAGGGATCAGGGGTTATATTCTGGTTTGTGCGGTTTTCGGATTTTTTCTTATTTTTGTCTTCAGCCATTATTACCTTTAGTAATGATTAAATTAAACTTAACTAGTATACATTAAATCTTGTACATGCCAAGTTTATCCCTTACCTCAGCCAAAGTTTCAGAAGCTAGTTGCCTAACTTTCTTCGTACCTTCCTGTAATATCTCCGCAACTTCCGATGTATGACTCTCATAATAGGCGCGTTTTTCTCTTATAGGTTCCAAAAAGTTGTTAACAGCTACCGAAAGTTTATCTTTAACCTCAACATCACCCACCTGACCAACCCTGTAACGGGCCTTAAGATCTTCAATTTCCTCCTTATTTGGGTTGAAAGCGTCGTGATAAATAAATACCGTATTATCTTCTACTTTCCCGGGGTCTGTCGGGTGAATGCGGTTTGGGTCGGTATACATACTCATGATTTTCTTTTTTACGTCATCTGGTGAATCTTTAAGAAAAATAGTATTACCTAACGATTTGGTCATTTTTGCACCACCGTCGGTACCAACTAGACGTGCTACTCTACCAACGAGACCTTTGGGTTCAGTGAAAACGTCACCAAAAGATGAATTGAACTTTCTCGCAAGCTCACGTGTTAACTCTACGTGTGGCAATTGATCCTCACCTACCGGGACTAAGTCAGCATTTACACATAAAATATCAGCTGCCATCAAGATCGGAAAGTTCAAAAATGCCATGGAATACTCATCACCCATGTTTTTATCACGTATTTCGTCTTTTAAGGTTGGATTGCGTAAAACGCGATTGAACGATGGTAATGCGCTCAAAATATAACTTAATTCATAAATTTCGGGTACCAACGACTCTACAAAATAAGTGGCCTTTTTAGGATCAATCCCAACTGACATGTTATCTATCGCAACTTCAAGTGTGAAATTACCAACGACTGAGGGGTCTTGAATATACTTTGGATAAGCTAAAGCGTGTGCGTCAGCTAAAATAACAATAGTATCGTATTCACCAAGGAACTTTATGCGATTTTCTAACGAACCTACATAATGGCCAAGGTGTAAGTTACCAGTGGTATTATCTCCGGTTAAAATTCTTTTCTTTGCTGCTACCATAGGTTAAGTATACATTAAGTAATCTGGTGGCAAATCGCTTACGCTTACTAAGTCATATGGTGCCAACGACTGGGATCGAACCAGTGACCTGGCGCGTATGAAACGCCCGCTCTAACCAACTGAGCTACGTTGGCACGATTAACGACTACAAACAGGAACATTATAACAAATGAAGAATGTGAATAAAGGTTTTTCTTGGTTGCGGGGCCCGGATTTGCACCGAGACCTTCAGATTATGAGCCTGACGAGGTACTATTCCTCCACCCCGCTATACTGATAGTATCACTAGCAAAGGAATCTTAACAGCTATGCGAAAAAGTGTCAAAAAAGGAGTTCAATCCAAAGTTTCCAGTTTGGAGTAACGACATCAGCCACTGAGATAAAATCCGCAGATTCGCCCAAAACCTCTTTTTGTGTAACACCATCGTCAAAAACATAAACTCTCTCGTTCGGTTTCAACATGTTAAGCTTGTTTCGTGCTTCCATTTCAACAAATTCTGAGCTTTTTTTAAACTCAAGCTCTTCATTTATATAGGTTCGTTCTTTTTCAAGCTCTGCCACCTCATCCCGTAAATCCTCAAACCTTTGGTTACTTTTTAGTATAAAAACTGTGGTTTTTAGGAATCTGATACTCGTAATCAAAAGAACTATGGACAACACAAAATATTTAAAGTCTTTGGTTTCAAACTTGAGATGCATATCGGTATACTAAGATTTTACACGATACCCAATTGTTTGACATGAATTCTCAATAATTGTATCATTCACTATAGGGTAATTTACGACCTGCTCAAGAAAGCTATTTATGACTAAATTGGAACAAGCACACAATGAATTTGTAGAACACCTTGAATCTCAAGGTAAATCGGAATCTACAATTATTGCCTATAAAAAAGATATTGAACAACTTATTGATCACTTGTATAAAAGTGGTCTTCAAAACGTACATGAAGTCAACACTGACCACTTAAAAGACTTCATGGATAAGATGTCTAGTGCTGGACTTACAAATAAAACTGTTTCTAGAAAAACCAACGCTACAAAAACTTTTTTTAGATATTTGAAGAATAAGGATCACATTCAAGTAAACGTTGCTGATCAGTTAAAGCACCCAAGAATTAAAATTAAACCACCACGTATACTTTCAAGACTAGAGTACAGAGCTCTAAGAGATACAGTTAAGGATGATGTTAGAACTTTCGCTATTGTGGAGGTCTTACTACAAACAGGGCTTTCAATTTCTGAACTGTCTTTAATGGAAGTAGAACATATTGAGATGGATAAAGATAAAGAAGCTGGATCTCTTTTTGTACCGGCACGCGAGAGCAAAGAGAACAGACGAGTTCCTTTAAACAAAGCTGTTGTGGAGGCTATTCGCAAATATATGGAAGATCATAGACCTAAAAAAGAAGAAGCTAAACATGTTTTTATTACAAAAACAGGAAATCCTTTGTTGGTAAGAAACATTAGATCTACAATTGACCGATATTTCAAACTAGCCGGTATTGAAAATGCAAAAGTAAACGATATTAGACATACTTTTATCGCCCACCATTTGGCACAAGGTACAAGCCTGCAAACTGTATCAAAGATCGTTGGGCATAAGAGAATTTCTACTACTGAGAAATATTTAGAGTACATACAGCGTGAGACTGATGAGGAGAAGATGGAACTAGGGGTACTCTAGTTCCGCAAAGCCCAACAACAACCTGGGGGCACTTCGTCGTGTATACATTCCTATTGCACTCCATGTTCTAAGCTTCACATGTTCAGCAAGAACATGGTGCACCCTCGCGGTTCTCGGGTACCCCAATTGGCTAAGTTCATTCTTCACTAAGCCACTTGGTGGGCGCACCTGGACTCGAACCAGGGACCACGCGTGTATAAGACGCGCGCTCTACCAACTGAGCTATACGCCCGAAAGATTATTCCTCCTCAAACTCATCTGTTTCTTCTGTATCCTCATCTAATGATTCAAGGTCTTGTTCTGTCAGATATTTTTCCTCGCGCTGTTTCTCCCATTTATCAGTATTTTTATCCTTGATTTTCTTGTATTGCCTGTCAAGTTCGTTTATTGCTTCCACTATAGCAGTCTCTAACTCAAAACCTAGTTCCTCAGTATATAGCAACTCCCCGTCAAGATTCAAATCCAATTTAACAAGAAATTTTTCGTCAGGAGCTTTGTTTAGGACTACTCTTAGCAAAATCGTGTCTGGGGCTTTGTCACTCCAGTGGCGTGCTAATTTTTCAACTTTGCTTTCAACTAAGCTTTTCATACTGGCAGAAATGGACATATTATCTGAGCTTATTTGTATATTCATGTCTGTAGTTTACCATCATTCACCAAAGTTGATAACTTCGTTAACGCGATCAAGCATTTCTGCAATTTCTTCATCAGACATGCCATGGACTCGTGCCCCCATTTCGATAGTGTCAAAGGCATTAGCAAAGCAACCTACACAATGCAAACCATAATCTAGCAGAACTTCCGCAGCAATAGGATATTTAATTACCAAGTCACCAAGGTTCATATCCTTTTCTATTACTATCAAGTCTTCTTTTTTATCTTGTTGTTTTTTCATATTGCATTATTGCCTTGTGCAAAGCACTCAATACTAACGTGGCGCACTTTATGCGACTAGTTGTTAGGCCAATCCCAATGAGTTCTAAAACTTCCTTTTTTGTTAGGTTTTTAGCATACGTAACATCTTTGCCTATAATATCCTCAGTGACAAGAGACGAAGATATGACACTAACCGCGCAGGCGTCACCAGAAAACTTTGCGTCAGTGATAATACCGTCATCAACAGCAATATCCAAATCAATAACATCGCCACACATTGGATTAACTTCATGAACACTAACACTAGGATTTTCCAATTTTCCTCTATTTACAGGATTTTTATACAAATCCAGCAGGTCTTCTCTTAAGTACTGATCTTGCGATGTATCTTGCATAGTTACCTTTTTAGAATCTTTATAGCCTTTCTGAGCCCACTTACTAACAAGTCTATATCGTCAGTAGTGTTGTAAATATAGAAACTTGCCCTTGTAGATGATGGTAGCTGTAAATCCTTATATAAGTTCATAGAGCAATGCATACCGGAACGTACGGCAATAGCCTCGTTACTAAGGACTGCAGATATATCGTGCGAGTGGAGTCCCTCAACATGAAAGGATACTAAACCGCTTCTTTCAACTGACCTATCAGGTCCTAACATATGCAAACCCGAAACATTGGATAAATTGTGCATGGCATACTTGGTCAATTCATTGAGATAATGAAAAATATTATGGGTCCCAAGTCGTGAAATGTAGTTGATAGCTTCACTTAAACCTATGGCGCCTGCAACATTTGGAGTACCAGCCTCAAACCTATGGGGACTATCTAACAGATGCTCCATTTGGATATCGGGCTCCTTAACCATACCCCCACCATATGAAAGTGGAACCATATCTCTCAATATGTCACGGCGACCAAATAAAACTCCAATACCCATAGGTCCCATCATTTTATGCCCCGAAAAAGCGTAAAAGTCACAACCTAAACTTTTCATATTAAGATCGATATGTGAAACCGCCTGAGACCCATCGATAACAGTATAAGCGCCTACACTTTTTGCAACGAAACAGATTTCTTTTACAGGGTTTATAACTCCTAAAACGTTTGAAACATGCGTTAGAACAACAACTTTAACTTTTTCGTCAAATTCCGATGCCCAATTCCCACGTAGACTGCCCTCTTTATCTACTACTAGATACTTAACAACCGCACCAGTCGCCTGTGCAACGGCTTTCCAAGGCAATAGACTGCTGTTATGTTCCGATGAGGTTGTGAGAATAACATCACCTTTTTTTAGATTGTGCATCCCCCAAGACAAAGCTACTAAATTTAACGATTCAGTAGCGTTTTTTGTAAAAATTATTTCTTCAGGCTCAGCGTTTAGAAAAGCTGCAATATTGCAACGAGAGGCTTCGTAAAGTTGTGTGGATTTTTCACCTAAGAAATGGGAACTCCTTGAAACGTTGGCATTGTATCTTTCGTAGTATTCAGACATTGCCTTTATAACTTTTAAGGGTTTTTGTGTTGTGGCGGAGTTATCAAGATAGACAATTTTTTTACCGTTATGCTCTTGATCTAGTATTGGAAAATCTTTTTTTATTTCTTCAGGACTAAACATAAATTTGATCTCGTACCGTTTGATCTGCCAATTGAGCAATCAATGACTCGAAAAAACCTTCTACTATAATGTCCTGAGCTTCTTGTGAGGTTAAACCACGACTCATCAAATAATAAACTTGATCTTTGTCAACTCTACCTGTGGTTGCCCCATGTGACGCTTTTACATCATCTGCTTCGATTTCCAAGATAGGATCGGAACGATTTTTTGTATGATCTCCTAATATCAGTGTAGCATCCTCTAAAAATGAGCTTGTCTGCTGAGCGGGCTTTTCTATAATGATTTTGCCCATATAATCAGATTCAGCTCCGTCTTCAAGCACTTTCTTAATTTTAGTCATGCAACTGGTATAGGGTACTTTGTGATGTGCGATCGTAGTTAAATTCACCTTGTTACCCTCTTTTACTCTGAACAAACTTATGATTTCTGCGGTGACACCTTCTTTTACAAACTCAAGGCTAACTTCCAAGGGTTCTGTGCAATTTTCAGGCATTTGCAGAACAAACTGAGTATCTTCAGTTACAGGCAAAACAACACTTTTTGTAATTTTTAAAAGTTTGGTTTTCATAGTTATCCAACACTCCCTTCCATCTCGAGTTCTATCAAACGATTAAGTTCAACGGCATATTCTAAAGGTAATGACTTAACAATCGGCTCAATAAAGCCTGAAACTATCAAACTCATGGCTTCAACCTCAGTTAAACCTCGACTCATAAGATAAAACAACTTTTCTTCGCCGATTTTACTAACAGTAGCCTCATGCTCAATTTGTGCCGAACTTTCATTAATTTTCATCGTAGGATATGTGTCTGATCTGGACTCTGCATCAAGTATCAAAGCATCACATTCAACACGACTCTTAGAGTTTGGAGCAGAAGGCAAAACTGTTACCAGACCTCTATAACTGCTACGTCCACCATGCGCGCTTACGGACTTAGAAATAATTGTGGAGCTAGTGTTTGGGGCGATATGGACCATTTTTGCTCCGGCATCTTGATGTTGCTCATGATGACCAGCATAAGCTATTGATAAAACCTCACCATGAGCCCCATCACCAACTAAATAACAGCTAGGGTACTTCATCGTTAACTTACTATTATGTACAAAGAAACCATTAGCAACAAAATTATGAGCCCCATCTATTTCAATATCATACGTAGGCTTTACGCCTAGTAACTCCACTTGCGATACTTTTGAAAAAATCAATTCGTCCTCAAGCTTCTCATCTCCAAAATACAAAAAGTAGTGTTCATAAGTTTTGGTTTCTTTACCTAAAGGCTTTTTTTCGAAACGAGACCACTTTGAGATCTTTCTAGGGTTTAAACCACAACTTAGCGCTAAAGCTTTCACATCTTCTAACAACTCTTTGTTAACACTCGTTATCGAAATATTTTTGTGATTGTCTCTCCTATGTCCATCCGCATCTATATAGCCGTTTATAAAAGCTAGTTTTTGATCCTTCGGTAAAGTTAATACCCAGTTTGGAATACGTTTTGTTTTAGCGTTCAAAGCAAAACCCAATTGCTTTAGTAGATTAACTAGGTTTACAGAATTTGACCTTACAACACAACCTTTCACATCGTAGTTAAGACCAAACATCGTGGTTAACAACGATTGAATACGCACTCTAGAATCATCAGCTTCGGGAACAGCGAAATATACTCTGGTTTTGTCACAATAGCCATCGCCTATGTAGAACCCAAGAAACCACATTAGATCTACAGTGCTTTCTGCAGGATATGTTATATTTTTCTTAGTGCCCTTAACTCTATTGAATTCTATGCGATATGGTTTGCCATTATCAGGCAAAACACCTGACAACGCGACGTTGTCCCCTTCGGATATACTAGCTAACTGTTCCCACTTGAGCACCAAGTGTTTGCCTCGCTTACGCGATACGAGAAAGGGGTGATTTTCAGTAGCTTCAATCTCTCGTTTGTTTTCCGTAACCAACCTATAAACTGCTTGGTTGCCACTGTTTTTTTTAGCCAAAACCTTTTTGCGCACTATATGTAAATCATCTCCTAAACAATAAACCATATCACCTACAACAACATCTTTTATCTGCTTAATGTTGTCACTCAAGAAAATCTTTGAATCTTCTGCCAAACAACCTAAGTTACCGTCAACCCACTCCATAATGCCTTTTTCTTGTACATGTGCTCTTTTCGTAACTAGGTTGTAAACGTCTTTTGACCAGTTTTGGATGGTGGTATAGCGAAATCTTGCCCCAGGCTTAACTATAACCTCAACAACAGCGGCATGAAGGGCATCTTTTGAATATACTGGGGCTGTGCAACCCTCAACATAGTGAGCCTGGCTTCCCTCATCGGCAATAATCAAGGTACGTTCAAATTGACCCATACGTATAGCGTTTATTCTAAAATAAGCCTGAAGAGGACGTTTAACATGAACGCCTTTTGGAATATATAAAAATGATCCTCCGGACCAAACTGCACTATTCAGCGCTGCAAACTTGTTGTCAGTAAACGGTATAATTTTTCCAAAATACTCCTCAAAATACTCAGGGAATCTTTGTAAGGCCTCGTCAGTCCCTAAGAAAACAACCCCTTGTTCTTCAAGCTCAGCAAGTAATGATCCGTAAATAACTTCAGAGTCAAATTGAGCCTTAACCCCTGCTAAATGTTTGCGTTCGGCTTCAGGAATCCCTAACCGTTCAAAGGTATCTTTCATCTCGGCTGGTACATCGTCCCAACTTTTTTCTTGTTTTTCGGTGGGTTTTAAATAATAAAAAATTTCATCGTAGTCAATGTCATTCAGGTTTCCTCCCCATGTGGGAGTTGGTTTTTCGGCGAATACTTTGTAAGCTTTTAAACGAAAATCCAACATCCATTTAGGCTCAGTCTTCATTGCTGAAATTTGACGTACTACATCCTCATTTATGCCTTTTTGGGCTTTGAAAACGTGATTTTCAGGTACGTTGAATCCGTACTTAGTTTTGTAATCAGAGTTAATTTGTATATTTTTCATAACCGTGTTCCTCTAGCTCATGAGCAAGCTCTTTACCGCCCTCTTTGACTATTTTGCCATCGTTCATGATGTGTACAACGTCAGGAACAATATACTTTAAAATACGTGTGTAATGGGTAATCAACAGAACTGACATATTGGTCTGTTTTTTTAGATAGTTCACCGATTCTGAAACTATTTTAAGAGCATCAATATCCAACCCACTATCTGTTTCATCCAAAATAACCATTTTTGGCTCCATAACAAGCATTTGCAACATCTCCATACGTTTTTTTTCACCCCCAGAAAAACCATCGTTTAAATAACGAGATAACATGGTTTCATCTATACCCAGAATATCAGCTTTTTCTTTTAGAATAGCCCTAAACTTAACTGGGGTTAACTTTGTTCCATGAAGTTTGTTGTAAACCAAGCGCAAAAAGCTTGAGATCGTAACACCTGGTATTTCGCTAGGGTACTGAAATGATAGAAAAATGCCAGCTAGTGCACGTTCATCAGGTTCCATTTCAAGCAAGTTTTGGCCAGCGAGACTAATTCGTCCATTCACGACCTCATACTTTGGGTGTCCCATGATTGCTTGAGCAAGGGTGCTTTTACCGGAGCCATTTTGACCCATCAAAACGTGAATTTTATTTGGCAAAATTTCTAAATTTAGTCCTTTTAATATTTCTTTATTCTCTATCTGAACCTTTAAATCTTTAATGCTTAACATAAATTGTTTCAAAATTAATACTTTTTAGAATACATTCACAATCGTAGGTAGGGCAATGAGAATTAATACTATAGTAAACCTCTTTTCCAGCTTTTCTGCTTTTTAGTAACCCATGTGATTCCATATCCTTTAGGTGATAAGAGATAGTGGGTTGTGTCAACCCAATATGGTCTACAATACTACTAACTGTAGCTTCGATATTTTCAACCAAAAATCTATAGATCATGTTTCTCGTTGAGATTCCAAGAGATCTAAAACAACTGGTACAAAACTCCTTCTTATTTGTTGTTGTGGTTAAAGACATGCATAGATATTAATCTATATATGTTTTAGTGTCAAAAGTTATGGACAGACGTAAGTGCCACCACTTGAGGAAGCCTCATCAATAGTAGCACCATCTATTGGGGCATTGAGACTATAACCGCCTAAGTTTGCAATATCAGCAAAAGAATCGTAGTCAAGATCAGCAACCCAACCACGACCTTCCAAACAGGCTGCATGATCCTGTCTTGCAACGTCGGCTACCAAGAATGGGCCATACCAACCTACATTAGGTACGTTTAGACATACTCTACGGTTTATGTCTCCAACCCTTTTTGTGGCAATCAATCTTTGCCAACCCTCGGAAGTGTAACATTCTGGGCAAGGTGTAACTTGTCCCCAAGCCACACGATTTTGCCAAACTTGTTCAAACAGACCAACACCATATCTGGTTAGTTCACCAGTCTCTGGGAATGGAGTCTCGTCTTCCCAAGGAGGATCCAAAGGTTCTGGTTCACCACCACCAGTATCACCACAGGAACCTCCGGTACCACCCGTTCCACCGTTATTACCAGTGCCCGCCTGACCACTTCCATTACCTTGATAATCTGGGTCTGGTAACTGCTCTCCCCACTGAGGGGCAGTCAAATTGCTGTTATAGTAGATGTCTGCGAATGGATACATTGAATGCCCACCGTAAACAGGGGCACCGGAGGGACCGGTTGCATTAAATGCTTGTGATGCTCTATTGGTATCACGCTCCCACATAACAGGTTCATCAGAAGTGGCACCAGTTCCAGAAATAGATAGGTTTTCAAATGGAGGCTGAAACATTAGAGCAGACTCTAGAGAAGCTAAACTAGGAGCAAAGTTAAATGCAGCATGCGCCCAATATTCAGCTGTGCTAGCATAGCCTGCTATGAGGTCACCAATACAAGCACCATTTCCAGCCCACGAACCTGTTCCATACGGCCCATAGGAGTCTTCAATTTCCCAAGCACAACTATACGATCCAGACGGGCTACAAGTTTGCGTGTCGCCGCAAACAGAATCATAAGAACATCCTGAAGCACCATTATCAACGTCATCACACTTAACCCAGTTCCCTGCTGGGGTTTGCTCAATACAATCGAAAACTCTACATGGCCAGCCACTATCCCAACAAGCACTGTTAGTAGTACGCCAATCATGTGGAACGCATGTAGGATTATCGGACAAGAATCCGCAACCATCACCACGACAAATTCCATTGTTATCATAAGTACAGTTCCCAGTTCTACATGTCCAATCCGCCATCGTAGCACCTTCGATTTGAGCCAATAAATCACCTGGTGCAGGTACTGGAGCACCACCATACAACGACAGGTCAGTACGCTCCTTATCTTGCAATGTCGCAATAGAACAAGCATTTATTTCTACCCAAGATATACCGACTGCGTTCAAAACAGCAGCACATAATCTACTAAAAAATCCACCACTGCCACCATTGCCAATTCCTAGCTCAGTTAAATACCTATAAGTACCTACCCAATCATGCCTCTCATCGTTATGTACAAAATTGTTGAATTCCGCTGTACATGTGTGGTCATTGGCACTGCAGGTACACATTTCATATGGCCTTATTTGAAAGTCCCCGGTTCCTGTCTGGACAATATTTGATGTTGTGGCAGCTCCCTCGGCCAAAGCAGAATTGGACTCACTAGTAGCCGAATCATAACCAAAAACCTCGAATGGAGTACTAAATACTCCTCCTAAGGCACCCTCCAAACCTTCCTCCTGCGCAACAGCAGGATCTGAAATTATCTGAACGGAATTTTTGGATAGTTCGGGTTTACCACCCGGCCAAAAAGTTAAATCTTCAGAAGCATACGGAGCATCAGTATCACCAGACAAAAGGCCAAACCATGAATCCTGAAAACGCTCATCACGAGAAGCCTCCAAAACATTATCCGGAGTATAAGAGTCTTCTGTAGGCTCAAAGACACCATGCGTGTTAGAGCCCTGATATGGATCCCCTACTAAAGCTAGATATGGAAAGTAATCACTATGTAATTTAAACTCACCACACGAAGGCTCTCGTAAGCTATTACTGAAAGACTTAGGAGGTTCGATTTCACACCATTTAACTGGAGTACCGTTATTGTCTAAACATGCGTATTCTTGCAGATCTTTGGTTACATACAAACGCTCCCATAAGCCGGGGTCCGACAAGTTTGATCCAAAACCGTACTGCTGGTGAGAGTTGGTTTTGTATGGATCATTCTCTTCTGATAAAGTCGCATTAGCATAACGAGCTTTTTCGCAACGATGAAGGGCTAAAGCTGGATCGTCCTGTCCTTTAAGCCAAGGATGCGTTGGTCCAATACCATAGGTACCCATTATTTGGGAGAAAGTATTATCATAAGTACCTGAAACTCTAGAGATACCTGTACGACCAAGCAACTCTTCATTCGTCATATACACAGTGGAAGGTGGTAAACAATCGGGGTAATCTGCACAACCCAAAAACTGCTCATCTATATCCTCTCGTAACAACGGAATTGGTATACTTTGCCCTGGCCCTAAGCCGCGCTGGCGAAAAGAAGAGTAGTTGCGTGAGTTCCCTGGTGCACACTGCAGTTGAGGACCAATAGCATTAAGTTGCACGCTATTAGGTGGAATGGGTGTCGGGTCATAGTTATTTGATGAACAAGCGACCGAAAAATCCTTGCGCCTATATTCAGAACTCAAATCCATCTTCCAACGATCAACAACAACATTACCACAAAATATATACAACCAAATTGCATTATCGTGGCTTCCACCATAAGCACGACGAACACCTTGGATTACGTACTCACCTTTTCCATCGGTTGCAATCTCGGAATACTTATGAACAAGGCCATATTCATTACCTGAATCAACCAAACGAGTGCCTTCGTATAGGGCAATAGCAGCACCACGAACAGGCGCCTCTGATACTGTTCGACCATATTCGTCCAATGTTGGAAGCGATGTGCGGACCTGACCGTAAAAAGTTATTGGAATATCCATCTCATCGGATAATTCACAACCACACTGTGGTGATGCCCAACACTCAGAATTGGGCTCATTAGGACCTATAATAACGTAAACCGGGTAATCTACCAATTGATCCAAATCGCGAATAAAATCAGCTAACAACTCTGGTTCGTCGAAGCCACCACTGGAGGCCCCCACACCAATTCTAACAATAGGAATAGCACCCCTGCTATGGGCAGCCTCCAAACCAGGCATCAAACTTGGAAACGATCTATTAGTGTCGTTGGTAGCAATTTCCAACGTATACCCCATTCCATGAGAGCCAGCACGGCCATAAAAGTCATCTCCTGAAGAATAGTAAGCAGCTGAATTAGCACCTATGCGACCACAGGAACCTCCGCAGATTTGATTTAGCTCATCGTCATAGATCTCGTGAAATTCGAACTCACTACCTCCAGTAGCAAAAACATTAAACAACAGAGCCGCTTCAACCTGACTACTCAATCCTTGCAACTGACTTGCCAAGAAAGCAACCTCTGCAGGGCGATCTGGAGGAGGAGCTGTTCCGGGACCCTCACGGGAATAAAACCATCCCGCTTCTGTAAGAACTATTCTTTCTGGATTGCCCGTGGCAGCACTCAGTCCAGTTACCCACTGAGATATAGGTGCGGTACCATTTATATTGTAGGCATTTCCAGCGACAGCGTGAAATCTAGAAAAATCGACGTTCATAGCACCAATTAGCTCAGCCATCTGAGGTTCAGTAGCATTAAAAGCTGGAGACAGAAAATATATATCACCAAAACTAGGGCCATCAAACTCATCTAGAACATCATTAACATATTCCCCTACCGCATTACCAACACAAACAGCATCATATGACTGGGCGCGTGCTGATTTAGAGCCTAAAACAACCAAAAGAATCTGAAAAAAAACTATTGGTAATAAAATTAAAAAGGTCTTTTTATACATTCTTGAAACTCCTCACAATTATATCACCCGAAAGTGTTTGATATAATGGGCACATGCGCAAAATCAAAGCTTTCTTTTATATACTCATCAAAAGCATTACTTCTGTTGATTATTATAAAGCACTATTGCAGGTATCACCACAATTCTCTATAAAATATTATGTCGCCCTCTGTTGGACACTCACAACCATTACATCTTGCGCAATAACCATGAAAATTACACCCGAACTGCGAGACCGGTTTAAAAACTTCAAACAAGAAATGCTAGCCAACTATCCAGAAGACCTCGTAATAAAGGTGTACGGTGGAAACGTTGAGGTCAACAGACCTGAACCATACTTTATTGATGCACCGAAAATGCTTACAGAAGAAGCCGGGGAGGAAATTGAACATCTATTTACAATAGACTCCAGCGGAACAATCAACGACCTAGACCAATACAAAACCCTCGCGCTTATTAACGATAAAAACCTACTAGTACGAGACCGTGGTAACATCCAAGCCTATCCACTTAACGAACTCCCTAACGGCGAATTAACTAAGGCCAATCTCATAAGGATAGATGGCGAAATACAAAACTTACTAAAATATGTATTTGTTGTCGTGTTCATTTTGGTTTTTGGAATATATGTGATCTACTACAGCATCTTCAGAACCATCGCACTCATTGTGTTTGCCGGAACCATATCGATTATTGGCAACGTAAAGGGACTAAAGTTGGGACTTGGGAAATACATACAACTTACTATGCATATCGTTACACTACCTCTAATAGTGGAATCCTTGGTTACAATACTGCAAGTCAGCATCCCTGTACCATTGTGGTTCATAGTACTTACTATATTGATAGGGTTCGTTGTAATCTTTGAACTTTCCGAAAAAGAATAAAGAGAAATAAAGTGAGGTTGGCATTGATAGCACGGGGATATATGTGGTAGCATAGCGTAGCATCTGTACTTATGTTTTATGTGATCCCCTGTAGCTCAATGGCAGAGCAAACGACTGTTAATCGTTAGGTTGGTGGTTCGAGTCCACCCGGGGGAGCCAATTTTCATTTTTCATACTTGCTCATTTATAATGATTTTATGCAACAAATTAATTCCGAAATTAACACACATAACATAGTCATGTGTGCAAATATGTTCGTCCGTAAAGATGGAAAAATACTAGTATTAAAGCGCTCCGAGAATAAAAGAATTGCCCCTGGTTACTTTCATCCTGCAGGTGGAAAAGTAGATCCAAGTGAAGAACCTCTGCAAGCCGCGAAACGTGAATTAATGGAAGAAGCTGGCATCACCGTCAAAAATATAAAACTAGAAGCCGTAGTTACAGAAGTAGAGCCTCACAAACCTAACGAAAATTGGCTAATATTTCATTTTTCAGGTGATTACGACTCGGGTGATGTTAAGGAAACACTAGAGGGTGAATTTATATGGCTAACTAAGAAAGAGTTAATGAGTTCTAATAACTTATTTCCATCAGTCAAAGGATTAATAAACTACATAGTAGATGAAAATCAAGGTACAGCATTTGCTTCTTTCGTGTATACAGATTGTCGAGATGATACTGCTAAATTACGGGACTTAGAAGTTTGTAAAGCTTAGTGAAGTTAGACATTTACAATCCTTCGTATATGTCATGGTAGGATGTATGTTCAAACTCTATTTCTTGGTTAATAAACATGTCAACCAAGGGGAGCCAATAAAATTTACCCTTCACAACAACATAAAAAACCACACCCATAGTAGAAATCAGAACTAGTCGTTAATAGATTCCTTGCCATGATAAAATACTTATATGTCTACAGATATAAAGTTTAATGCGCTAATATCACTTCCAAAAGGATTTGATACAAAAACACTAAAAGTAAACGAGGAAATTACTATTGAAAAGAGTGGTATGCGAATAACACCTTTTTATAATCCCGTGGAGTTATCTACAGAAGAACATGTGTATATTGGTAAAGTATTAGTCACCGAACTTAAAATCGTAAAAGACAAAACTTTCATTACATTTACAATACTTAAACTATTCACTAAAGAAGAATCCGAAGTATATTCAAATAATTTCATAAAAGCGTCGCAATAGCAGTTCTTACTTCCTTTACGGTATAGAGCCATGATTGACCTTAATATAACAACAAAATATACCTATCATTTATCGCACCCCACCCTGGAACCAGAACTAGCTAATACAGCAAAAATTGAAACCTTTTAATTTAGGTTCAAATAATCAGGAAATAATTTCACGCCCTCAACAAGCATTTTATGTTTTATTCTATTACTACTTAGTACCTCTTTTTTTGATAACTGTTGTGTAGTTTTAACATCTTTCCCATAGGGTTCCATTACTTTTTTACCTTTAGCTAGAAAAAAGAGTATATAGCCTAACATTGGATATTTGTTTTTGTATTCTTCTGGAGCGTCATCCTTTAATTTGATTTCATAGAAACCAAAATATTTCCATTTATCCAACGCCACCCCACCTTCTTCTAATGCTTCTCTTTTTAATGCCAGCTCTATAGTTTCACCTTTTTCTAAATGACCACCAAGAGGCTCATAGTTCATAAGGACAACTTTATTGTCTTCGTCAAAACATACTGCTGCTACGCCAGTTACTTGCTCTACTAACCCAGTAGGATCACCCTCTAAATCTAGATATGCAGTGTATATAGAGTGTCCCCAATCTTCTGTATTTAGGAATTTCCTCATGAAAATATGATAGCACTATACAAAACACCATCTAACATCCTCTGCGATGTAGAGCCATTAAATTCTAACGTCAATTACTTTGAGGTATAATCCTCCCATGAATATAGAAAAGAAAGTTTGGCCTAAATATTTTCAAGCAATTTTAGATGGTAAGAAAAATTATGAACTCCGCCTTGCAGATTGGGAATGCAACGAGGGAGATATATTGCTGTTAAAAGAATGGGATCCAGAAACCAAAGATTTCACAGGAAGAGAATTAACGAGAAAAGTGAAGTACGTTGCAAAATTCAAGATTGATGAACTATTCTGGCCAAAAGAAGATATCGAAAAATATGGTCTTCAGATAATTTCACTAGAGTAACATTTTACAACTTCCAAAGCAAAGTGGATTAGCTGACTTTCAAAAGGATTTTGCCGGAAAAGAACTAACTATTGAATTTGAATTAAAAGGCCAGCATTTTACAGCTATAACGCAGGAGACGAGTTTAAGTTCACGGAAGTGGTATCTTTTGCCGTATATTGCAAAAATCAAGATGAAATAGATTATTACTGGGAAAAACTTTCTGCAGTTCCAGAAGCAGAACAATGTAAGTGGTGCAAAGACAGGTATGGTTTAAGCTGGCAAATTGTTCCTGAAAATATAGAAGAGCTTCTGAAAAAACCTAACGCTTTTGAGATCATGCTGAGACAAAAGAAAATTGTGATAAGCGAATACATATAGTTAGTCCATACAATAGATTGTAGTAATTAATAATATTTGTCATACTTCCCACATGCAATTTTATAATTTAAAAGCCAAAGCAAAAGTAGATGTCTCAGATGAACAAGTTCAACTTGTCGAAATGCCAAACGGTAGAATGGCAGCAACGACTGAAGTTGAAGGTATGAAACTTTTTAAGTTTCTAGGAAAAGCTGATGTCGAAAGGCTTTTGGCAATGGGCAAGACCCCAACCAAACAAGAGAAAAAAGAGCAAGCAGCTGAGTAAAGCTTTTTATGGAAGCAAAAAACATATCGGGCGGAGTGGTGCACGAACTCCCTACAGATCTGCGGGAGAGTTTGCTAGCTAATCCTATGGCTTTAAAAGCTTGGGAAAGTCTCACACCCCTTGCACGTAATGAGTGGATCTGCTGGATTACCTTTGTTAAAAAGGCTGAAACGCGAAGAGAACATCTCAACAGAACCGTGGAAGAGCTAAAAAAAGGTAAAAGGCGACCTTGTTGCTGGATGGGGTGTATTCACCGCACCGATAAACCTTTAAGCCCATCTGTAAAGTACATTCTAAAAGGTAAACGATAAAGACCAGGAGATAAACTCCCAACCAAAAATATATTATAGATTATAAATTGGTGGTTTTGTGTCAGAATTCAGCCAATTTATCCACCGGCAGTAAAATGCCAATTCAATACGAGGTGATTCAGATGAGTGAAAGCAAGAAACAGCTATTGGCTGCCCTAGCCTTTTTGGCTTTGGCAGTGCCAGGTGGTGCGTTGGTTTTTATCAAATTTGAGTTTCCTTCTGTACTGCTTTGCGGACAAGCAGGAAGTTCTTTTGACTGTATCGAAATTTTGCGAAGTGTTGCAGAGTTTATGATACGGTATCCAGCACTGTTTGGGCTTGCGCTTGTAGATTCCATCGGCGGAGTTAGCGCAGGCCTCTATAAATTTAGGAAATATCTCGAAATCAGAGCCGTGCTTTTGACAGAGAGATAGTGATAACCGATACCATACCTGGTGTAAATTTATACAACTCGTATGGTATCGGATCCCCTTTGTTGTCCAAATTTATTGTCCAAACTCCCGAATTGCCTCGTAATAGCCCTTGCCTACTTCAGTCATCTGCAAATTATCATCTAGCAAACAGTACATATGTCCAATGTAGACTTCTGCGTAGGCAAATAAGCAAAGATTTTTCCGACACGAGGCTGGGTTAAAAACCCTGACGATATGTGGTACATACTCCTTTGGATTATTAGAATAGTTTTGTGGGGCGGTTTATCACTACACGCACAAATTTAGCAAATTCAGCATTTCTTCTTCGGATTCATCTACTTTTTGCCTAACCTTTTGTTCAAAGTTTTTGATCCACTCCCCCAGGGCGATTAACATGTTTTGATGCATAGCTTCGTCCGTAACCGCCTCCAAAAACAGCAATTTTTGCTCGTGGTCCAACTCATCCAAAACCAAATCCATTAACTTATGATGAACGATGTCCTGTACTAGATTTTGCATATATAATTTCTCTGACGCATCCTCAAAATGCTCTTCAATAATCATTAATATGTTGTCTGCTGAAATTATTTCCTCGAATATATACTTCATTGGCTAGGTCCTAAGGCAATTTTATTCTCTGGATCATCGACAAACAAGATTATTGCCTTACCTTTTTGTCCACCATCTTTCATCTCTAGATATTCCATAATTTCGGGGCTACCTCCAAAGATTTTACCTGTGAATTTTGCAGGGCCAGCATCCCCTATCACTGCTACAACCCCTTTTTGATTTACAGGGTTATACACAAAAACTTTTCTGTACCGATACCAAGGTTTGAGTTTACTCCACTCACTATTCCAGTTAGGTAACTCATGCAATTGTACTGCAACGTAATATTTTTCCTGTTCTACATTATCAAAATCCCTAAAAGCCCCTTGGTTAGGCGCCATACCTGACCTTTGCAAGTCATGCTGAGCAAGTGTATCTCCAGACCAGCGACGTAAATGTTGCTCTACACCCACGTAGCCATAAATTTCGTTTAGTCTGTTTCCATCAAACTGTGGCGTCAGATTCAATCCAAAATTTTTAGAGAGTGTTTCAGCCACAGAATATTCCTCATCTAGGGTAAGAGTCTGCTTGTCAGCAAGCATAGAGTTCATATTAACTAAAGCTGCTTTTTGATCCTCGTGGGTTTTTTCCAACTGGTGTCGATTCTTTTCCTGCTCCTTGGAGTAAGCATGCCCTGCCCCAAGTGTCGAAGTAATCACAAAAGCAGCACCAGCCAACACTATCGAATGCTTTTTAGCGAATGTAAGTATATGTGAGTGCTTTTTATGAAAGTGCTCTACAACTGTTTTATGGTGTGCCTCTAAAGTTTGACGAATATTTTGTACTCTGGACTTATCTGCGAGAGCCATACAACTATTGTGACATTTATTAAACAGCTAGGCTAGAACGTTGGTGTTGCTCAAGATGACAACATACCTCATAGCCTATATAATCGGCTGTATTCTGTAATAGTAAGGAGATATGTAATGCATAAGAGAGGTTTGTTTTTATACGTGTTGTTAGTATTTTGTTGGGCATTGATTGGATGCGAGGAAGTTGGGCCGGAACCTACACCCACCCCCTTTCCTCCAGAGCCTACGTGGCAGCCATTGCCCTCTTGGGCAGAGGCCCCGGATAATCCGACGATTTTGCCGCTTACGGAATGTACAAATCCTTTGGCAACGGTAAATCGCGGAAATTTGCTACAAGTTAGCGAGTGTCAGCCCAGGCAAGGATTGGTAAACGCGAGTGAAGCTGGCATCGATGCCTTCCCAAATGAAGTAATCGCAAGCTCAATCGTGACAGAAGTACGCACCCTGTTCCAGACCGCTGAATTAGCGGGGTACCCACTGCGATTAACCTCTGGCGGGCGAACTTGTGAATACCAGGAAACGGTTTTTGATCTATGGACTGCACGCGGAAACGGTGACGAAAACTTTGCCAACCAATACACCTACCACTGTGGTGCGAGTTCGCATCACTTGGGTACGGTAATTGATGTTGTGTTCGGCGAAAATGGATGGGATGAAGGATTTGGGCTAGGCCAAGGAGAAACCGAAACGTACAAATGGCTACAAGAAAATGTGGCCCAGTACGGCTGTGTCTTAGAGTACCCACCTGGCAAAGAGGCCATCACAGGCTTGATGTGGGAACCCTGGCACTACCGCTGTGGAATTCCTTATGACATTGCACATCAAATCCAAAGCGGTGAATTCACCTTGGCCGAATGGCTGGAGCAAAAAAAATAGTGCGCTAACACCGTTTGGTATTGAGAGTAAACAATTATATTGTTTTCTTCTCCAAACGGTGTTTTTTTATCCCTGCAATTGCAGGCTTAATGGCATATCAAACTCCTTTGTTTCGTAAGATGGCGCCATTTTACTATAAGTCTAGTTTGTAAGCTACCTTACAGTGTAATTTACAAAATTACGATATTTTTACTATGATAAAGAGCAAATCTTGAAACAAAGGAGGTGATAACAATGTGTCCGGAATGCAGAAAGTGGTTTGGCCACTATTCTTTCTGTTCAAAGTATCGCGGATGGAAATTACCCCATAAGCGAACATACCGCCGAATCGCCTGAGAAGTCTACGCGTGCGTCTTTTGCCTAAAAGCAAATTTCAAAATCTTTTACCCAAAAGACGCACTCATCCCCCCAAGTAATTTGCTATTATATTTAGCAATGAGGGAAAAGTTTGTTTACACTATATTCGTCATACTCGCCTTCGGTACGGTGACATTTTTAGTATTATCCATATTTCAGAAATCAAATGATGAAAATAAACCAGTAGAAGTGCCTATAGCAGAAACCGCCCCAAGACCAGCAAAAATACCACATATTAGAGACTTGATAATAGTAGACTATCCAGAACCCGGTAACCTAGTAACCAGTCCACTCGTCATAGAGGGGCGTGCACGAGGTACTTGGTATTTTGAGGGTGATTTTCCTGTAAAACTTCTAGACGTAAGAGGTAACCTTCTCGCTACTGGGATTGCCACTGCACAAGGAGACTGGATGACCGAAGATTACGTTCCATTTGCAGTCACAATAGAATTTACACTGCCGGAGACGAAGGAAGGTAATCTAGTTTTCGAGAGAAATAACCCCTCTGACTTACCTGAAAATTCACAAAAATTCGAATTACCTGTTAAATTCAGTAATTAAGTAGGCTATAATACAAAACATGGAAGACCCTATTGCAATAACCAAAAAGACTAACACAAGAACATATTTGATTTTGATGGGGCTGTTCTTTTTACTTACTATGTTCGGGTTTGTTTTTTACAAATATAACCAGTTCCAGGCGCAACAAGTTAAAGCCCAGCAAGCTATAGTAGAAAATGTAAGCTTAAGAGAAATAAATGCTAAGAGTGAAAAATTGCGAGAACAACTAAGCGCCGAGGAAAACCGCTGCAAAGAATTGTTACTTAAAGAAGAGGGCAATTTTGCAAACTTTACCTACTGTCAAGGTTTTTTGGAGTTTGGTAAAACACTTGATTAAATTATTCAATCCTCAACGTTTTTATTACTTCTAAAGCTTCAGCTTTTTCAGCTTCATATGACTTTATTTGTTCCTCATAGGTATATTTTGGGGATTTTGGTAAACGATAATAAAGTTGTACCACGAATGGGCGTAAAACGTCATAAGTTCTAGCTGAATTGATTCCAAGCTCACTACGATCTGTTAGAAGCACTTCGAGAGTCACAATACTGATCTCCTTTTCATCGAGAGCTAAATATTTTTCTTCGGCAGGATATACCTTATTGTTTGTCTCAACCACTACACTTTTCAGCTCTTCCAAAATGTCTTCGTCGACATATTCGAACCTGTTATCTCCCTCTAATCCAATATTTATACTCATATCCCCTGTTGGAGATATCAAACGTACATATTCGGGGAAACCTGATACAGGACCCTCATAGGGACCGCTAAAGGCCCACTTGTCAGGGTACGATATTCTATAAGTGTCCCCCTTGTAATGTTTCCAAGAAATACTCTTAGGTACTGAGGTTGCAGAGATTATTGACGCATCATTGTAAACCTCTAAATGATAGCGTAAAACCGAATTCAGAAAAAATCCTATTAGAAATACACTTATCAGAATAAATACATTTGTGAGTTGTCTAGACTTCATAAGTTTTCTACTTCTACTTTATTTCGTGAGGACCACATAAACAATACAAGAGCTGCTAATCCTGCAGATAGAGGGATTGTACTTACAAGCATAAGGGTCTGCGCATTACCAACTTTTGTAGAAAGTATTCCAGCCAAAATGGGTCCAATAACATAACCTATATTCGCAGTAGAATCACCAAGGCCAACAACTTCGGTACGATAGTCAGAGTATTTCAAGGTGAAATCTTCGATAGTCGCAAAGATTTCAGGCCAAACTAAGGCAAATAAAACAGAACTAACCAAAACCACAAAAAATATAGACTCCGCAGGAAACAGCCCCAAGCCTACAAAAAGCAAAAGTGACCCTGCAACGCCTGCAACCAAAGCTGCCTTGGTTTTATCAAAGTAATGCGCTAATCTACCTGCAAAAAGTGCGACAATTACACCAGGCCATGAGTAGGCCAACATAACAAATTTACCTAAAACAGTAGTTTCGCTTAGTTCAACACCGAGCAACACACCAACAGTCCAAAACGAAGCATCTAAAATAAACATACTGATAAGAAATAGATAAACAGGCCAGATTTTGCGAAGTATTGAGCGTACAACAAAAAGTTCATGCCAAAAGCCTAGCTTGGGTATTTTCTCCTCTTTGTTGTATCTTCTACTTTTAGTGGTTAGAACATGAATCAACAGGCTACTTATCAACAATAACCCAAGAACAACCTGAAAATTGAGTTTTTCACTAACTACCAAAAGCTCGAGTGCAATCAACGGACCAAAAACATAGGACAGATACCTACTTTCTTCTACTGCCCCCCATGCATAAGCGTATTCCTCTGGTTTAGACATTGAATATACGGCCTTAAAATTGGAAAATCTCATCATATCAAAGTAAATCCCCCAGCAAGCCATGGCAATAAAAAACCATATAGGCATGGGTGGAAATAATAGAAAGATCAGACTACATATTGAAGCAAAAATAAAAACGAAACGTAAGAAAAAGGCGAACCCTTTGTTGCGAAAGTTTTCAGAAATGAGGAGATCCGCGAATAAACCAATCAATGAGGAAGAACCTATGATAACTCCCATCATAGTTGCACTCTGTGTGTGTAACGAGATAACATAAGGGGCCGAAAAAGCTACCATAGTATCTGCGGTGTAGATTACAAACATTGTGAGCACATACAGTCGGAAAGCCTTATTTCTGTAGATTCTAGCAAGACTAAATTTACGACTATGGCGTTTGTGCGAGTGCGCTAAGTGTTTCACAGTTTAATTTTACAGTTTAATATAAACATTTACACTTGCAGTATCAATTGTGTTTCCAGATAAATCTTTGGCTATAAAGGTTATTTTATAAGGTCCGGTACCCAACCACGTCCAAGAATCATAATTTACCTTGGCTTGTTTATATTTATCGGCATTGGACATTTCAACCTCACCTAAACCATCACCGGAGACATCGTAGTAACCTTTGTAATTCTCTGGTTCAACATCATCGATAAAAAACTTCAGCTTCTTTTCACCAGAGATATATTGTCCTTCTTTAGGGTCAGAAATTTCGACTTGCCCAGTCGTCACCTCTGGAGTGTTTTCAGTATCAGTAGGCGAGTCTATTGGGGTTGGCGGTGTGGTATCCGTTGCTGGAGGTGTAGTAGTGGTCGGCGGTGTAGTTACTAATGGGATATATGCTTTTTCAGTAGCAATAACAAAATAGTTACTTAAGGAACCTGTTGCACCTCCTGCTAGATTACCACCTAGTGTAACGTTACCAGACACACTAGAGGTACGATAAAGTTTAAAAGTAGCATCACTGGTCTTTACGTTGTAACCGGTGGACTCCCAACCCTTAAGCCAATTCGGTAATGCGACAGCCCTAGAGTCATATGCAATATACAAGTCAACAGGTTTAACAAGCGTAAAACTTAAGAAGCTACTTCCTGTCTGAGTTTTGTCGGCATTGAAAGTTTTTATGTGTTCGCCACAGTCCAAAAAGCTTGGTAATTCGGTAACAGTGTACTCACGATCACTGAAGAATCTAGCACCAATCTTAAATTCACCTGTGCTGTAGCTTGTTTTATTTATGTTGCTGATATACCTGGCTGTAGAAGGTGTTTCTTCTGGCTCTGGTTCAGGGGTAGGAACCGGTGTTGGTGGCGGCGTAATTGATCCAGCAGATTGGAAATATGTTTTCACAGTTTGTTCAGCGGGTTTGCCCTGCGGAGTATAGTCTTTATTGTTGGTACCCCCAGCACTAGTTCCAATATCCCACTCCCAAAAATGTACACCTTTCATGTAAGGTTTATCTTTCCAAAATTCAAAAAAAGATTCATAAAGTACTTGTTGCTCGGTCAAGTCTACTGGTGGGCTTGAGCTATAAAGCTCAGGATCTTTTGCCGCACCATCCACACTACGATATCCAATTTCTGTTATAACCAATGGTTTTTGACCGTTAGCATTATATCTGGGCAAAATATAATTATTCTCGATCTTTTGCCACTCGCTCAGCAAAGAAGCCTTTGTTGGAGTATTTGAACTGCCAAGCCCAATATACATAGAAGCTCCCCAATAGTCTAAACCACTCCAAAAAGTTAGCTTATGCTCGTCGAAGTCCACAGGGTCGGAATTTGCACTGTAAGTTAATTTACCACTGTAACGAGAGCGTATATTTGTAATCAATGCATCCCAATATTTTTTGTTGTCAGGATTAGTGGAGAGTTTGTAAAGTTCAGCCCCAATGGCTAGTTGTTCAACGCTTTCTGTTTTAGCTATGTCGGCATAACCAAGAATCATCGCTGAATAGTTTTGAAAAAACTTAGCCTTATCTGTTGGATCTATAAAAGCACGCCACCCACCGTCTTTCCTATCTAGATGTGGTTTCAACATTACTTTCATACCTAATGATTTTGCTTTACGTATTGCATAGACCAGTTTTTCATCTGTGGTTGTTCCATCCTTACGATAAACATTTGTCGAGTATTTGTTGTCCGTAAGCCACCCCGGTGAAAAAGTAACATAATCTGCACCAGTGTTTTTTATGCCATCTAGAGCTTTATCGACATCAGAGTTAGATTGGTTATTTAAATGTAATGTGAGACCTTTTTGCCAATCAGAAATTGCGGCATGAGAATAGTTCGGAACAATCAGCGCAGTACAAACTAAAACAAAAAAGGCAAAAATATATTTTCGGGCAGTGTGTGGTTCGGGCAGACGTCCCATAGATAAAATTATAAAGTAACACGTTGCTGTGTCAAAGAATCAGAGTCTATGTACTTGAAGTTCCTTAAAAATATTGAAATCCTTTACATTGCTCGTAACAATGTCCACAACAGAATTAGATAAAGCTGTAGCGACTAAGTATGCATCGTAGACATTGTTCGAAGTGATCCTGTATTTTTTTACCAATTTATAAAAGAGTTCTCGCGTATGCAGATTCGGCGTTACATGAGTGCACTCATCAGCGATTACCCGCACAAGCTTTATCGCCTTTGTGGTATCAAGATGCCCTGGGTATTTTGTATGTGTCAATATACGAACCGCCTCGTTTACAACTTGGTCTGCTACAACTAAATGATCCAAGTTAGAATTAATAAACTGTTGAGCTTTTGCACAATCCTTGTCTTTCTCATTTAGAGAGTATATTAATATATTTGTGTCTAGAAGTATTTCTCTCATTAGTTATCGCCGTAATAATCCACACGGTGGAGATCGTGAGGCAGATCAATTTTAGCAGTAACAAATTCAATTCTCTTTTTCTTACTTGGTACACGTTTTTGAAGTTCCACACGTAGTGCCCTATTGAATATCTCTTGGAGAGTAGTGTCGTCTCTAACAGCCTGGATATCTGCTAATTTTTTAAGTTCTTTGTCTAAATATAGCGTTGTTCGTATTTTGCTCTCCGGCATAAATTATTTATGCCATAAAGACATATATATGTCAAATGATTTTAATTTGTATTTGAGATTGAATACCAATATAATCCCCCTACTACACTGACAACAAGGAGGTGAGAGACTTGGCAACCGGCCTAAAGGAAGGCGAATACGTGGTACTGGAGGAACCTACCGATAACACAGTTGATTTACTGAAACATCGAGGAGTGGACCCAACCGGAGAGTTTTGGATAGTGCAGTTGTTTAGGTTTGCCGGGTGGGTAATATTGGCGCCAATAAACAGTGCCAATTGGTTTTTCATCAAAATCACAGAGATAAAAAGGAAGTAACATGCTGTCGAAGAAGTTCCGGACTGGAGCCGATAAAAATGCTCAAATTAGGCACAATTTTTATCGGTTCCAAATACTATATAATAGCTACATGCAAAATCTCCCTGAAAATATCAAAAAATATCTCTGGGATGTTAATTTTGACAATGTCTCCATACAGGACCACAGCCGTTTTATCATCGAAAGAGTGTTGGAGTACGGGGACAAGCAAGCCATAACATGGCTTAATCAAACATATTCAAAGGATGAGATTGTTCAAGTACTTAAAGTTTCAAAAAGAATATCAGCAAAGTCTGGAACATTTTTTGCAATATATTATGATATTCCTAAAGAGGAGTTACAGTGTATAAAGAATCCTTATACTCAAAAACAGAACAGGTTTTAGAAGAAGTTGAAAAAAATCCGGTTTTGAAAGATTTTTATTTAGCTGGAGGTACTGCTCTTGCGTTACAACTAGGGCACAGAAAGTCTATTGATCTAGATTTTTTTTCTGACCACTTTCCTAAGATTGATTTGATTAAACAAAGTTTTTCTACTTATAATCCGCAAATTATTCACGAGGCACACGGGACGATTGATATGGTTGTTGAAGATATAAAGGTGAGTTTTTTGGAGTATAAATATCCCCTACTTGAACCACTTATCCAGTTTGAGACAATAAAGCTTTGCAGTGTACGTGATATTGCTTGTATGAAAATTTCAGCAATTTCATCACGCGGTTCCAAAAAAGATTTCATCGATATGTTTTACATTTTGAAGACAATGAGCTTTCAGGAAGTTATGGATAGTTTTCACAAGAAATATGAAAATGTAACCTATCAAGAAACACACATTATGAAATCACTGGTGTATTTCGAAGATGCGGAGCAAGACCCTGATCCTGACTATTTGGTACCTACCGACTGGCAAGAAATAAAAAAGGTTATGATGGGAGAAGTAAAACACTTTATCTAGAAAATCTAGTGGATTTATCATGGCATTAGAAACTTTATACATTATTGGACTAATATTTATGTCATTGACTACTATGCTGGGTTTACCGGGGCCTATGTTGGTAGCTATAGGTACTGTAATTTACGGCTTTCAAACTGATTTTGCATCTTTTGGGTCAGGTTTGACTATTGTATTTGTTGTTTTAGGAGTTGTGGGTTTGGTCATTGATAATTTATTTACTCTGCTTGGAGCCAAAAAGCTTGGAGCAAGTAAATACGGAGTTATCGGGGCCTTCGTTGGATTTTTTAGCATTTTCGTTATTGGCCCCATCGGAGTCATGGTAGGACCTCCTTTGTGTGCATTTCTCGCAGAATTGCTTGTTAGCAAAAAGTCACCTGAACTCGCTGCAAAAGCGGCATTAGGCGCGGTACTGGGTATGGTGACTGGCATAATCGCAAAGTTTCTACTTAGCATTGCTATGGTAATATGGTTTGCAATTGCAGTACTCTAAGATTTTTTAGGTTCGGACTTTTTTTCAAAGTTTAGTGCACATGAGTTTATGCAGTATCTTTGTCCTGTAGGTTTTGGGCCATCGTTAAAAACATGCCCTAAATGGCCACCACACTTTGCACATTTCGCTTCAACTCTTTTCATACCATGAGATTTATCTTCGACCAAAACAATGCTTTCCTTATCTACAGCGTCCCAAAAACTCGGCCAACCGGAACCAGAGTGAAATTTGGTTTCGGAGGCAAAAAGTGTGGCACTACAGCCTACGCATTTGTATACGCCATTGTCTGTGGAATCTACATAGCGACCTGAAAATGGGGGTTCCGTACCACACTGACGTAAAGTGTAATATTGCTCGGGAGTTAGACGATCTTTCCAATATGAATCAGGCTTTTTGTTTAAATCTTCCATATGTGTATGTATAGGTCAATCGGAGTTGTAAGTCAAGAAGGTGTGGCTCCCAAACAAACAAATTTTTTTGTTAGCTGTTTGGGTGCCACACTACGGCCGTGAAGATCAGTCTTTTTTTTCACCGAAAAAATTAATGATACTACCCACAACCAAGGCACCATACCACCAATACCCCGGGGAAATGGCCTCCACAGCGGGAGGATAATACATTCCGATGGCCACCACTCCCAAGGAAAACCATGACACTGCCAAAATCAACGGCTGCTTGAGACGGTCCCAATTCCAACCCACAAAAATCAGAGGCACCAAAACTGCAAACAGGTACCCCTCGGCACCCATTTCTGCGAAGCCCAACACATCCAACTGCAACACACTGGCAAGGGCAAGAGCCATTGCCAACAACACCGTGATGTTTCGCCCGATTTCCAAATATGGATTCTCGTTCTGAGGTTTACTTTCTTCGTACATGTCACTCTCCTTTGTTTTCGTACGAAACTGCATTTATCAAGATGGGCGCAGTAAAAACCCATAATATTTGGAAGTCAAACCATGTATACTAATGGGCATGGAATATAAATTTCCACAAAACTTTATCTGGGGCACAGCAACCGCGGCGCACCAAGTTGAGGGTAATAACACGAACAGTGACTGGTGGGTTTACGAACAGACCAAAGATCAAGAAAAAAGAACTTACCCACTGGAACCGTCACTAGATGGATGTCAGTCATACACACGATACGAGGAAGACTTCGACCTATGCAAACAACTAAACAATAACGCCGCGAGGTTTTCTATAGAGTGGGCACGCATTGAACCTAATGAAGGCGAATTCGATCAAGAACAGATTGAGCATTATAGAAAAGTTCTACAAGCAGCCAAAGCTAGGGGGCTAAAAACATTTGTTACACTACATCATTTTACAAATCCAATCTGGTTCGCCAATAAAGGAGGCTGGCATGGAAACCATGCGGTTAGGCTTTTTGCACGTTACGCACAAAAGATTGCTCAAGAATATGATGGATTGATAGATTTTTACCTAACCATCAACGAACCTCAAGTTTACACCCTACTAGGATATCGCGGTGTTTACGACTGGATGAAAAACGATATTGCAAGATGGCCACCAGCGAAAAACAACTTGTTACTAGCCTTTAAGGCTCAGATAAATTTTATGTGGGCACATCGCCGCGCATATAAAAGTATTAAAAAAGGCCACCCACACGCCCAAGTCGGCATCGTGAACAACCTAACTTGGTGGGAAACCGACTCCTATGACGCAAGGTTTTTAGACTTGCTCGCAACTAAAGTACTCAATTTTTTGGGTAGAGACTATTTTCTGTACCCGGTAAAAAGTTGCCTCGACTTCATTGCAGTTAACTATTACTTTACAAATCGAATCAAAAACTTAAAAATCGTTAATCCTAACGACTATGTAAGTGACCTTGGGTGGTGGATCAATCCAGCAGGAATAAGCAAAATATTAGAATATCTGAAGGGCTTTAACTTACCCATTTATATAACCGAAAACGGTATTGCCGACGCTGAGGACAAATTTCGAAAATCTTTTATAAAAGAGCATCTACTTGCGGTTATTAAAGCTATAGGGAATGGGGTTAATGTCCAAGGATATTTTTACTGGTCGTTAATAGACAACTACGAATGGCATCAAGGCTACTGGCCAAGATTTGGCCTGGTTGAAATTGATAGGTACAACAACTACGCACGAAAACCTCGCCAGTCTTTTTATTACTACGCAGATATTTGTAAAAATAACTCCATAAAAGATGACTAAAGACTATATATACAAAGTAATGGGCCTAGTCTATCTGTTGATATTATTAGTGGGTATAGGCTACGTGAATATAAAAAAAGATATATGGACATATCCTAGTGGCGACTTTATAAGTTATCTGGTAGGTGCAAAGCTTATTACAACCGCTCCGGATCAGCTTTATAACCTATCCGAACAAAAAGACCTGTTCAATGACTTCATAACACCACAGAGCTTCCAGGCCTATAAAGAACTGCCAATAACTGCAATAATTTTCGCACCTTTTGCAGAAATCGGTGACTTAGATTTAGCATGGCATATTTGGTTGGTGATTACAGGGTGCGCACTTTTTTTATCAGGACTACTGTGGCTCAAAAACTTTAAGATGGCTCTGCTGTTTTTCTTACTCAGTCTGCTGTTCTACCCAATAATCGACAACCTACTCTTAGGACAAATAGGTATACTCTTACTACTTATCACTGCCGTTTTCAAATTCGGAATATCAAAGCAGCGTTACTACCTGGCAGGGGCAACTTTAGGATTACTGCTAGTAAAACCTGCATTACTCTTTTTGGTGCCTTTTGTGGTCCTAAGTGAAATAGAAAACAAGGAACAGCTCAAAAAGATTTTAGTTGGTTTTGGCGTTGTGACAGCAATCATCATCGTTATACTGGCAGGAACACTAAATAGTACGGAATATCTAGCTAACTATGATCAGTTTTCCCGATCTCTAGTCTTTGAAACTGTCGTTCGTGGTGATGAAAACCAGTTTAGTGTTTATAACGTTTTACGAAGTAATTTCTCGATGCAACCTATCAAAGCTTTATTCTTTAATATAATCGTATCCTCAGCTTTTCTAATATTTTTAGCCAAGTTAAAAGTTGAGTTTAAAACTAAGGAAACTTTTGCGCTAGTCACCATGGTTTTGGGAGTACTTTCGACGGTCAGTGTCTTCCCTCATGGCCTGGTTTTTATTTTCCCCTACATAGTTCAAGTCGTAAGGACCTCTGTACAACAACAAAACAACAAATTACTTGCATATACTGCACTACTATATTTAGCACCAATACTGTCTACTCAAATAATAGACAACGTTATAACAACCAATACAATCATAAATATTGTGACGCTTTTGGTCCCTACATATTTTATTGCTGATTCTTAAATGCTAACATTTAGTTGCTAAATTTATGCAGTTCTTCAAAAGAAAATATTCCTTGAATAAAGAGCTACACAGAGCAGTTGAACTGCTCAAAAGCTTGTTAGGACTGCGTATCGTCAAACTGACTTTGTTAGTTTTATTTGCAGCGATTATGTCACCACTTGCACTTTTTTACTTTTTACGCCCAACAACCAACCACAACATTGATTACGGTGTTACCTTTAGCAACAAGTATGCCGAAGAAATTGGCTTAGACTGGCGAGAATCTTACATCAAAATACTAGATGATCTGCAGCCAGAAAATATCAGATTGATAGCCTATTGGGATGACATAGAATCGAATAGAGATCAGTTTAATCATGATGACATTTGGTGGCAACTCGAAGAAGCTCAAAAGCGGGATGTAAAAGTAATTTTGGCACTAGGAAGAAAAGTACCACGCTGGCCGGAATGCTTCGAACCGTTGTGGTGGAAAGAAATAGAAGATGAAGATATTAAGGACCATGAGTTAGTTGAGTATGTAAAACGAACAGTCACAGATCTTAAACAATTCGACAATATAAAAATTTGGCAAGTTGAGAATGAACCTTTTTGGCCATTTGGTTTATGCGAACCACAAATTAAACGTGAAACTGTTAAGCAAGAAGTAAAAATTGTTAGGGAAATCGACGATCGTCCAATAATTATTCAAGACAGCGGCGAGGGGGGCTATTGGCTGCCTACCTATCGTTTGGGCGATTACCTTGCAATATCTATGTACCGAAAGATCTGGTACGATTTCTGGGGTATTTTCTTTGGCAAACCAATATACTTCCAATACCCACTTTCTCACTGGACATATAAAATTAAGGCTGATTTGGTTCAAGTACCTGTTGATAAAATTATTGTGACCGAGTTACAAGGTGAACCTTGGGGGCCAACCATTAATTCCAAACTATCAGAAGCTGAGAAAAACCAAACTATGTCACGAAACGATTTTTTGAGCACAATTAGCTACGCACAAAAATCAGGATTTAAAGAAATATATATCTGGGGCGTTGAATGGTGGTTATGGGAAAAAGAACAAAACAGCAATGGTTTCTATTGGGATACTGCAAAAGCGCTATTTAAAAACTAATTGACAACTGTTCAACTCCTACTCTATGATTAACTCATATGGCACAATTACTAAGTGAACAGAGGCTATACGAGCTAGGCTATGTGGACATAGATGCGCATCAAGCTGAAGCATTCAGGAAAAATTGGCGACCAAGAACGGGTTCTAAATTCATTACCCCACGTACCTCTGGCGGGTTAGAAGTTTGGAATGTTGATGGATATAATACAGTGAACGGAGGGCTAAGATTAGTTAATTACCAAAATACACTATATAAAGACTTTCCAGTGGGCGCTTTCAGTAAACTAGTTGCGGTCAATAACCCTTGGAAGACTGCGACGGAATGGGGAAGTACCTTAGAGGAACTTGGCTATCCAAAGGGTGATGCTGAAAGAGCCATAGCTGGGGTAGCGCCCAACACAATATTAACAGCGAGTACTGTAAAAGAGAAGTTGGGTAATCCATGGATAGACCTGGATAAGGCAACTGATATGAAAGAGGCGTGGAATATATGGCGACAAAATGAAGTTCTTGGCAGTTAACTAATCTTTTTTGACTTTCACGCTACTTTGCAGGGTAACTGTTTTGACTTCCAAAAAGCTTTATTTTGTCTTTTACAATCTTTTCTACTGCTGATATCGCTGGAGCTGCTACTTTGTAGATAGCAATCTCAGGAGTAGCGTTTAAAGCGTCTTTCATACTCTCACGATAAGCTATTCTCATCTCACTGTTTACGTTAACTTTAACTATGCCATATGCAACTGCACTTCTAACGTCGTCACTATAGATCCCAGACCCACCATGCAGTGAAAATAACATGTTAGGCATGCTGTGAACTAGTTCTTTTAAAATATCTAGAGCTAAATGTGTCTCGCGTGAATAAACCCCATGTAAATTACCGATAAAACTAGCAAAAACATCAATTCCAGTTTCTTCAACAAACTGTTTAGCTTTTACAGGATTAGTCATAAATTCACGTTTTGAATAAAGATCAGGATCTTCTGCTGTATGGTCTGCGGAACTTCCTCTAATATGATCCATTTCACCTTCTACCAATACCCCATGTTTATGTGCATATTCAACGACTTTTCTTGTAATAGCTACATTTTCTTCATAAGGTAGCTTACTAGCATCTATATGAACATACTCAAAACCCTCATCAATTGCTCTTTTACAATTTTCAAATGATACAGCATGATCCAAATTCAAAATCACAGGGATACCACATTCGTTTTCATATATTTTGGTTAAAGCACGAATCTGTTTGTAACCGACAAAGTTAATTTCACCGTCAGAGGCTTCAATTATCACCGGAGACTTCATTTCCTTAGCGGCATTCGTGATAGCTTTGAGTGTTTCAATGTTGGCAGCATTAAATGCTCCAAGTGCATAACCTGATTTTTTTGCATGTTGTAGAATTTCGCGAGTGTTTTTTTGCATAATTAACATTTATTGTACACAAGATTTTCAACCCAACAAATAACCTTATCAGCTGATAAACAATACATCTGCGATTACGTTTGTTTGTACCACTTCCCAACGATGTTCGATCAATAAGCTTGACAACTTAAATTCTTTGAGTACAACCATAAAAAAAGAACACTTTCGTGTTCTTCAGTAGTTAAAATCGCTTATGCGAAGTGTAAAGTTCAGACTCCAGATCAATATTTTTTTTCGGTTCACTCAAAGCCTAAAAGGTGATAAGAATGCGCTCATTTGTAGGTTTAGGCTCGCCTACGAACCTGCTCTATCTGTTGTGAGGTACATACAGATTTACAATATATGACATTAGAGCTAATTAGACATATACGTCACTTTTTCTTCGTGAGCTTTTCTAACAGGCAAGCTGTAGTCAAAGACATCACAAAGAACGCGATACCTAAGTATCGCTACCATTAAGCATAGCCTTACGGCTATTGAGCTTAAAAGTATAAAATGAGTTTGTACTCCCTTAGAAAGGAGGTGATCCAGCCGCAGATTCCCCTACGGCTACCTTGTTACGCCTTCATCCTCATCACTAATTCTGCCTCGGACCCTCGTAAAAGGGGCTTCGGGCGGCCTTAGCTTTGCTGACGTGACGGGCGGTGTGTGCAAGACCCGAGAACGTATTCACCGGTGTATAGCTGACCACCGATTACTAGCGATTCCGGCTTCATGGAGGCGAATTGCAGCCTCCAATCCGAACTGAGACGCGTTTTTAGAGATTGGCTTCACGTCGCCGTGTCGCAACTCGCTGTACGCGCCATTGTAGCATGCTTCTGGCCCCAGACATAAAGGCAATACCGACTTGACGTCATCCCCACCTTCCTCTCGCTTACGCGAGCAGTTCCGCTAGAGTGATACAACTAACAGTAGGGGTTGCGCTCGTTAACCCACTTAAGGGTACGCCTCACGGTACGAGCTTACGACAGCCATGCAACACCTGTGTAGCACCTTCGAAAGAGGTCTCTGTTTCCAGAGATTTGCAGCTACATGTCAAATCTGGGTAAGGTCCTTGGGTTAGCAGCCAATTAAAGAGCATGCTCCACCGCTTGTGCGGGTCCCCGCCAATTCCTTTGAGTTTTAGTCTTGCGACCGTACTCCCCAGGCGGCCTGCTTAACGCGTTAGCTTCGACACCCAGTCAAAGACCAGGCATCTAGCAGGCATAGTTTACAGCTAGGAATACACGGGTATCTAATCCGTTTTTCTGCCCTAGCTTTCGTCTCTCAGCGTCAGGAAAGCCCCAGGTAACTGGCTACCCCCTTGGTGTTCCCCATGATATCAACGCATTTCACTGCTCCACCATGAGTTCCGTTACCCCCTAGCTTCCTCTAGATTAGCAGTATCAAAAGCGGTTCCACGGTTGGGCCGTGGGATTGAACCTCTGACTTACTAAACCGCCTACAGAACTCTTTACGCCCAGTAAATCCGAACAATGCTTGCACCCTACGTATGACCGCTGCTGCTGGCACGTAGTTAGCCGGTGCTATTTTCAGGAGTTTACAACCCGAAGGCCTTCATCCCCCACGCGGCGTCGCGTGATCAGACTTTCGTCCATTGTCAACGATTCCTAATTGCTGCCTCCCGTAGGAGTGGGGCCCGTTTCTAAGTGCCCCTCTGCCTGTACATCCTCTCAGACCAGATACCCGTCATAGGCTTGGTGAGCCATTACCACACCAACTACCTGATAGGCCGCAGGCCCATCCCTAACCGAAAAACTTTACTCACACTAGGTGTGAGACTATCGGGTATTAGCAAGGGTTTCCCCAAGTTATCCCCGAGTTAGGGGTAGGTTCCAACGTGTTACTCAGCCGTTCGCCACTATCTCTTATCTAGCAAGCTAGATAAAAAACCGTTCGACTTGCATATCTTAGGCACGCCGCTAGCATTCATCCTGAACTAGGATCAAATTCTCAAAGAAACGCATTCTTTTCACCTTTCATCCTTTGAATGAAACTTATAATTCTTAATTCTATTTTTTACTTTTTGTTCTTGGCTTAGAACTTTACATTTTTTAAATTATTAAAGTGCTCGAGACGTGAGTCATTCTACTAGGTTTTTATCGTATTAGCAAGATAATCTTTTGGGTAAAACCAACTATGTAATGTAGACCTCTATAAAATGCCAAAGCTCGACGCCTTTTGCTCTCGCGTATACTCCACAATTACGATTTTTAATTTTTATATCAGTAGCCAATAATCCACGGCCAAAAATTTTCCAGGATAACTTACTCAGAAATCTGTTCTGGTCTGCTCTACGGAAAACTGGATGAAACTCAACGTCCAGGAGCCTATTCAAAGATTCATATCCTCTATTGATGAGAGGCAAATAATAGCCTGAACCGGCAACAGGCATTAAAATAGCTTTGAACTTTGCGTTGTTAAAGACTGTCATGGCCGAAGCAAATATATCTACACGGCTATGGTGTGCATCCAACACTAATATCGCCTCTTTCCTAGACAAGACTTTTATAGATTCAATGGTTTTATAATTTGAGTTATTTGAATGTACAAGATTAGACCAAACCCGTCCAAAAGGAAAATAAAATGGTCTCTTTCTTACAACCATATATAAATTATAAACTTTTTATTCGATTGATCTAATCTCAAGGTACTTGGTACCAAACAAAGTACTAAGATTTTCAGCGAAACGCTCTTTTTTAGCTATAGGTGAACATGTTATTAAATCAACATGCAAAGCACCTTTTTCAGGCCATGTATGAACAACCAAATTAGACTGGGATAGTACATAGGTTAATGTAATTCCCCCACCCTTAAACTTAGTCAAAGTTACGTCAACAACATTTAACTTATGCCAGTTACAAAATTGCCCAAATGCTTTTTGTAAAGCTTTTTTTGAGCTTAAAACATGGCTAGGGACTTGGAAAAGTTTAAATACAAAATGATCAACATACGGAAAATTTTCTTCGTAAACGTTCTCAAAAGTATAAATTTCGGTGTTGAGATAATCGCTAATTGTTTTTGTGTGCTTGGTTTTCTTTAGAATATAGAGAGCACTTGCACTTCCAATAGACTCTGCACCTTCATATCTAGCAAATTTATCAATTTTGTCTTCTATCAACAAATTGTGTTTTTGTACTACTTCCTGAACCTTAAGTATCTTGTCAGGCTCTTTGAACGAATTGCCATAAAACATATAAATATAAGGACCACTATTGTCTCGGGGTGTTTTTGCCATAGCAATAGCACGATCCAAAAACAAAGATATACCAGCGCGAGTGTAAGGCGGATCTGTCATAACAACATCAAATCTGTTTTGAAACATAGTCGGTACCTCACAGCGGGCGTCATAACTGACTGTATAAATGTTTGGGAGTTTATGCTCTTTTGCTATTTTCTCTATTGTGGCTAGGATTCCTTCATCTGTGTCAAAAACATATATTTCTTTGTAGGTTTCTTTGCGTAAACCTAAAAGTATTGAAACAAGGTCATCATCACCAAGTAACGCCACAGACTTGTTGTCTAATTCAACCTTCGAAACAAGCACTTCCGCCTTAGATACGGAGGTTTCAACCGTTGCAAAAAATTGATCGTATTCCCTTTTTGGGATTAAGTTATGCTTTTTTCTTATAACCTTTAGTTCTGAGACCAAACCTTCATCACTATAAGTAACCATTGACCAAGGAAATGGGCGCAGCTTTAATCTCGAAAAAGTAGTTTCTCCTAATTCATTAAGTTTAACCTCGTCACCATGTGGAATAGCTAGATAAGCTGAAATCGAGGATTTAAACTGACGTAAAGTTTCTTTTGGGAGTCCAGTAAGCTGAATCAAACTTGGGTTGGTGATTTCAGGCTCATTCAACAACAGATATAACAAACCCTTTATTTCGGCTTCTTTAAGGTCAGGGTTTTGAGTTTTAATTCTATAAATAATGTCCATCTAAAATAGAACTTTCAAATTGCAAACCACCCATACTCTAATGCATATTGTACCATGTGAGATCTATACTAACTTTCTTACTGTTAATACTGCTCTTCGCTACAACTACCAAAACAGCAATTGGTGCAGAATGGCTAAAGAAATCTCCTGACAGTCAATATTTAACCACTGTAGAAACTACTCCCTATGGCGTTTTTGCTGGTGAAAACGATTTTACACCATGGTTGGGTAGATTCGATGGGGTTTACAAGAGTAAAGACTTCGGGGAATCGTGGACAAGGTCTGGGCTTGAAGGTCGTGGAGTGACAGATATTGCGTTCGATAATGATATTGTATATACCACTACTCAGTTCGCTAAGAATTCCACAATTGGGCTGTTCAAATCACATGATGCAGGGCTTACTTGGCAACACTACCCCCAGGTTAACTTTGGAGGACTAGCAATAACTGTACACGATGGCACTATTCTGTTTGGAACTGTCAGCAACGGGTTGTGGGCTTCATTCGACAATGGAGAAACTTGGACACAAAAGATTGGTACCGGATTCTATGGCCCAAAAATCCATGAGTTAAAATTTAATGAGAAAATCACCTTAGCAAGCTCAGACAACAAAACTTATAAATCCACGGATGGTGGAAAGAATTGGCAAGAAGTAAATGCATTAACCAACCAGAGAATACGTTATATAGAAATATCAGATAACACCATTCTTGCTGGAGTCGAAAACACCGAAGGCATGTTTAAGTCTACAGATTTAGGCAACACATGGAAAAAAGTCACCAACTGGGGAAACTCTTCGACGGGAGCGATTTCCTACTTTCAGGGAACATTTTATGCAGGAAAAACAAATATGCAGGAGTATAGATCTGTTTTCAGCTCTAACGATAGTGGAAACATATGGCAGGATACTGGCTTAATGTCGGAAGGAAATTATGCAAACATTAAGGATTTGGCTTGGTTGTATAGCGAACCAAGTTATATATTCGCAGTAACACACAATGACGGGATTTATAGATTAGAAATCCCAAGTAAAATTCCTGAGTCCTTTCCATTTTTGGGAATCCCATGGGATTACAATTCAGAAAGTGAACTACTTGATAAGGTCACTGCCTACTTCGATCACAGGTATCCATTACTTGGATATAGATATTTTTCTGAACCTACTGAATTTAGCAAGACCACCATGAACTTTATGGGGATTGAATCTGGTGAACCAACCCAGTATTACAGCTCACACAACGGTATAGATTTTGAACTAGAATATGGGACACCTGTAATAGCGCCAGCTTCTGGGTACGCAACCTACCACTACTGTGATAAATGTGGACACTCAATAAAAATTGACCATCTAAACGGGTATGAATCCACTTTCATGCATTTGCAGGGTGCGGGTTTGGTTAATACAGAGCAAGTGCCTGTACTGGTAGGCACAGGAGATGTCATTGGCAAGGTTGGGATGACTGGAAATACCACCGGGCCTCACCTGCACATAAACATTACGAAAGATCTAAACAATAATGGGCATATAAACAGTTTTCCATCCGGCCTAGTAGATCCATTCGGATGGCAGAACAGCAACTTGGAAGACCCTTGGACAAATTATGATTGGCAGGACACGTTGGGTACCCATACCGGAACTACAAGCAAATATTTATGGGATGTAGGAGTCCCAAAAGCACAACAAGTAATCAAATCTGGCAACTCTGGCACAGTTGAAAATCAAAATAAAAGTCTCTTTTTCCCAGAAGGTGCTCTAGTGGTTGATGCAGTGGTAGAAATATATAATTATGCCAGACCAAAAATCGATGAAACTTTTTTAGCTGGACCAGCACTAAAATATATAGAAAATAGTTCATTCCTTATCAAACTGATAAACTTCTTAGGCAAACCAATTAAGCAAACGTATGAACCTGTTGTACTTTCCATAGATTTCAGCGCTATAGAGATGGAAGGAGTAATCTTACCTTCTTTAAAGATTTATCACTTCAACGAGGAAACACAGCAATGGGAACCACTGGAGACTTTATTGCTAGATTTGGAAAACAAAAAAATAACAGCAGCAACGAGTATGTTTTCAAGATTTGCACTATTTGGAGAGATAGAAGATAGCGTACTCCCATCCACAACAATACTTATTGAGGGAGAAAAAGACAATCAGGGATGGTACACCACTGCTCCAACAATAAGCTTTACTGGCACGGGAACCATCTACTACAAAATTGGCAATGATATCGACTGGATTGAATACAAAGAGCCAATTGAGATAACCCGAGAAGGTGTTTTTGGGATTGATTATAAGGCTGTTAACGAAAATGGGATGTGGGAAACAACTAAGGAATCGGCACTATTAAAGGTTAGTAATGGAAAATATGTGGATACAGTAATGGTGGTAGAAAGTGAGCTCCAAATCTCGGATTTATAAGTTAGATGCCCTTATTGCGGGGGTATTGGGGTATTGTATAGAAAAGTATAAGGAGCCACTTTCCTATACGAATCCACTTGCCCCAACGACCAATCGCCCAATCTATAGCAATCGCCAAACCAACACCCAACGGAATTAGCAGAAAATACACGGAATGGGTTAAATATATTCCCAAACCGGAGACTGCTACCACAATGACCTTTGGCAACCAATACTGGAAGGTCTCGTGGTAATCAATCACCTCTGCTTCATGATCTTCAACCACCGTAAGGGTTGTCTGCCAATGTTTCGTCTTCGTAGTCCAAAACTTCATGGGAAACCTCCGTTTAAACACCAAACTCAATGAAGTAATAGGCCTCTTACTATACTCCTACAGGTTAATTCAGGCAGTTTTACATGAAGCCTGTTTAGGCGTATATTGTAGCCATAGGAGCTTGAACCTTATGAAACCCTATTTAATAACTCCCCCGCCTACAAGCACATCTCCAACATAGAAAACCGCACTTTGCCCAGGAGCTACCCCAAACACCTCATCATCCATAGTTACGACTAAATCCCCTGATTTACCAACTTTTGAGACCACACAGCTAAACAACTCCCCTAAATGTCTGATGCGAACATCACACGTTAGAGGTAACGTCGGCATGCTACCTACCCAATGAGGATTTTCAACCTCAAACACATTTTTATTGACCTCACCAACAAAACCGACTATAAGCTCATTTTTCTCAACATTTTTCCCAATAACATATAAAGGTAGCCCAACATACTTTTTAACCCTAAAGCCATGCCTTTGACCAACGGTATAGTACCAAACCCCATCATGCTCGCCCAGCACTTCTCCCAAACTATTAACTACATTACCGATTTTCGGGGAAATTTCTTTTTTTAAGAATTCCTTAATGTCGACCTCACCAATAAAACAAATGCCTACACTATCAGGCTTTGAAGCGTTGTCGAAGTTTTGTTCTTTTGCGATTTTCCTAATCTCAGTCTTTCGCAAACCTCCCAAAGGAAAGAGTGTACGTGAAAGTTTTTCTTGGTCCAAAAGGTATAAAAAGTATGACTGGTCCTTAGATTCATCTAATCCCTTTAGCAATTTAAATTCGTAAGCAATTTTTTCGACCCGTGCATAGTGGCCGGTAGCAACATAATCAAAGTTATTGACTAAAGCCCACTCAAGAAACATCCCGAATTTTATCTCTTTGTTACACCAAACATCTGGATTTGGAGTCCTACCCAGACGATACTCAGAATAGAAATGCTCAATAACCTTGCTTTTGTACTCCTTAACAAAATCTAGCGATACAAATGGTATTTCGAGCTGAGAGGCAATTTTGACCGCATCCGCACGATCTTCATCTGCACGACAACCATCAGCCCTAAAATCCCAACATTGCATAAAAACACCCATGACCTCATAACCTTGTTCCTTAAGCAAATATGCGGCAACAGAGGAATCCACACCACCACTCATACCCAAGGCTATTTTTTTGTTTTGAAAATTAGTTTTGTTCATAAGGCTATAAGTGAGGTGCTGAGATTCGGTTAAATTTATTTTTTATTCCGCGAAGCGACGGTAAATGACCCCTGCGAAAACAAGCAAACAAATATGTGATACCGGCACCCCTGTCATTGGAAAGTTCAATGGGTTCCAAAACGGCAACGCCACCGAAAAAATTCCTGACGGTGCTACAACAAGTATTAGTGTATCACCTGCATACTTGTCGTTCGTTGCAGAGATAATCTAGCACTTTAGCTGAAAAAAAACAAAATTAATGAAATGTTAACAAATGGGGCAACTTGCTACAGCTGCGTGCATTGCCTGAACAAACTGCTGGATGAGCTCTATTGACTCACCATAGGATAGTCTTCGAAAATTATGAGGGAAGTAATGAAAAACCTGATTACGACCTTTTTTCCAAACGTCCCACATCAAATTCGCAGTATCATGTCCTGCATGTTTGGATTCTGAAAGTCTTCCAAAAATATTTTTGTTCTCTTTCATAAAGTGGGGGTTTAGAATTCGGCCAATTCTTATGTCGTCACCGTAATACTCGTCCTCTTGTATCAGATCTAGGTCCAAAAAAAGTTTCTTAAGAAACCCCTCATAAGATTTGGCAAAAGGAAACACTAAATAAGAAAAATCAGAAGCTGCCTCGCCCCCGTGTTTCATAGCATGGTCTATAAGATCCTCACCATCAATCAACAGACCACGAATGTCCTCAGATAAATAAGTCCAAAGTTTAGAATCTCGATCAATTACTTGCATGCTCTAGATTGTATCAAATACAATGCACTTATGAGAGTTAGTTCCATTAACTTTGCGTCTAGAAAAATTGCTAGACATCGAAAAGACGGCAGAAGTGTAGGACTTATCACAGGTAATTTTGATGTCTTGCACATTGGACATACCCGTCTCTTCAAGTTTGCAAAAGCTAATGTAGATTTTTTAGCCGTAGGTTTAGATAGTGACGAAATGTCCCGCGCTTATAGGAAACATGCTGAATGGTTGTTTAACCCTCTGAAAAACCGTCTGGAAGTACTAGAAAATATCAGCACCATTGACGTACTGTTCCCAATAAACCATCCTGGAAACTTTGCTTCGGATGTAGAACTGGAAGAATTTCAAACTAAACTGCTAATGAAACTGAAACCTACACATGTAATCACAAATCCAATTGCTGACTTGTTTTATTTACAAAGAAAACAGAGGTGCGAGTATCTCAACATAAAACTTTTGGAGTTTTGGAACACTAACATATTAGAACAAACAACGACTGCACTGGTATAATTCAAGCGTGTATTATCTAAAAAATGTACAAGAGATAGCAGATGAGTTTTCCACCTCTTTAGATAGTGGTTTAAAAACCGAGGAAGTTCAAAACAGATACAAGAAATACGGTAAAAACAAACTTCCAGAACCTAAGCGAGAATCTACATTTCATAAAATTTTTAAACAATTTACTGACATTTTAGTTTTAATACTAATAATTGCAGCCACAGTATCATTTGCTCTAGGGGAAGTTCTAGATGCTAGTGTCATTTTAGGTATTGTAGTAGTCAATGGTGTTTTGGGTTATATACAGGAGGTCCGTGCTGAGCGTGCTATTGAAGCACTTAAGGGGCTTTCGACACAATATGCGCATGTATTGCGTGACGGAGAAGTAAGGCAAATCGAGGTAACTGAGCTCGTGCCTGGGGATATTATCACACTGGAAAGTGGCGATAAAATTCCTGCGGATGCACGTTTGATAGAGGTTGTAGCAATGCAAGTATCAGAAGCCATACTTACTGGTGAATCTAGTCCAATAGTTAAGAAAGTTGAGAGACTGGCACAAGAGGGCTTGGCCATTGGTGATCAGACCAACATGGTTTACAAAGACACAAGTGTGGTTTTCGGTCGGGGCAAAGCACTAGTTGTAGCTACAGGAAAAAACACTGAAATCGGAAAGATATCCGCCATGCTGTCGGATAATTCAAATGAAGAAACCCCATTAGGAAAAGAGCTTAACATAGTTGGAAAAAGATTAAGCGGAGCAGCAATACTTGTAATAGTTGCAATTTTTGTAATTGGGCGCTTTGTTAAAGGGCTAGCACTCGAAGAAACAATTTTAACAACTATAAGTCTAGCTGTAGCCGCCATTCCAGAAGGATTGCCTGCGGTTGTAACTATAACCTTAGCTATAGGTGTTTCACGAATGGCAAAACATAAAGCAATTGTAAGAAAGTTACAAGCAGTTGAAACACTTGGTTCAACAAATTTTGTATGTACAGATAAAACTGGCACATTAACACAAAACAAAATGACCGCAACCAATGTTTTAACCCCGTCAGACGCATACGAAGTTATAACTTCAAAAAGTAATACCAAAACATTCTTAACACAGAAACAGCGCGCCATAACACCAAGGGAGGACGAAAGATTACATAAATTGTTGCTTAACGCATTACTGTGCAATAATTCCGAGTTTAGTATCAAGAATAAAGAGCTCGAGACATTAGGTGATCCTACAGAGACAGCCCTTGTTGAACTTGTGCATTTCGCTGAGATGAACATCGTTGAACTTACAACACAATATAAGAGACTTTATGAAGTACCCTTTTCTTCTGAGACGAAAAGAATGATAGTAGTGACAAAGAACCCTCAAAATGAAGATGGAGTCATGGTATTTGCTAAGGGTGCCGCAGAAATGGTATCCACAATGGTTACTGACTTTAGTGAATCTATTGAAGAAATCAATGAGATTTATGCAAAAAAAGGACTACGCAATCTGGCATTTAGTTATCGCGAAATGTCGAAGAAAACCTTTGACGAGGCTAAGAGCGCCAACATACTAGATGAAATCCTTACGACCGAACATGTTTATCTCGGAATGATCTCACAGAAAGACCCCTTACGACCAGAGGTCAAAGATGCAATGAATCTGGCGAGAAGAGCAGGGATAGATACTATTATGCTAACAGGAGACCACAGACTAACCGCAACAAGCATCGCAAGAGAACTTGGCCTAATAACATCTGATGATGAAGCTATGGATGGTATGGAACTTGGTGATGCCACCGGCGATAAACTAGTACAGATTTTAAAGCACAAAACGGTATTTGCGAGAGTATCGCCACAACAAAAATTAAACATAGTAAGAGCATTACAGAAACAAAAGCTAACAGTAGCAGTAACAGGGGACGGTGTTAACGACGCCCCAGCTATCAAAACTGCGGACATTGGCATTTCAATGGGTATCACAGGCACAGATGTTTCAAAAGCAGTCTCAGATATGATATTACAAGACGACAATTATGCAACCATAGTAAAAGCAGTAGAACAAGGAAGAATAATCTACGATAATCTGGTGAAATTCATAACCTATCTGATTTCATGCAACATTGCCGAAATTATGATCGTAGCTGTAGCTATGGTATTAACACCTGCAACACCATTACTACCCATTCAGATTTTATGGATTAATCTTGTTACCGATGGAGCTCCTGCCCTAGCACTAAGTATGGAACCAGGCGAAAAGGATATCATGAAAAGAAAACCTCGTCCGCGAGGACATCTTCTTACGAAGGACCGTTGGACAATGATTATAATCCAGTCTGTTTTAATAACCACGGGCACTCTTGCGATGTTTCTTTTAGGACTTCAAGTCTCTGTGGCAATTGCACAAACCGCTGCATTTACTACCCTTGCATTGTCCGAAATGATTCGTTCATTAAACAATAGATCTGAGAGACATTCGGTCTTTTCAAACGAACTGCGACCGAACTTTTTTCTATACTGGGTAATTATTGGCTCAATTGCCTTACAACTGTTAGCAGTGTTTACAAAGGCAGGAAACACATTACTCAATACACAACCATTAACGGGTGACTTTTTAGTGCTTTCGGTCACAATGGCACTGCTACCCCTATTTGGGATAGAACTATATAAAATCAGTTTACGTCAGAAAATGTAGCTGAAGAATAAAATGAATTAGTTACGTTTACGATTGGAGAAACAACTACTTCGAAAACCTCACCATTATCTTCTATAATATGCTTTTCGGAACCTGGGACGTCCCCAAGAGAGGTAACCTTAAAGGCACCACTCGATGTATACCAGCCGGAACGAACAAAATATTTAATGTAGTCATATTCAGCCCAGTCGGCAGAGTATTCAACGACAACCTCATGTAGATCAGTTTCCCCACCGCTAACTGTGCCTAACCGACGACCGGAATTTAACGAAGAAAGACATTCATCCAAGTCGTTGCACAAATATTCCACCAAATTCCAGGTTGCTGCCCCTGAGGTAACAGAAACCCCAAACCCCGGCTTTGTAGAAAGCTGACGTGAAGTAGAGACACCTCTGACATTGGTTTCAAGATTGCGAGGGTTTTGTACGGTATTGGTGTAATAAATAAAATAGGTCGGTACAGCAATAACAGAAAAGATTACTAAAAGTGTTAATACGGCAGAGAAGCCATTCTCATTTGGGCGCATGGGTATATTAACTCACAAAATTATGTTTCATACAAGAAAAGACTGATGGACTGTATAATACACTCATGAAAAAACCAAAAATAGCTTTGGTACATGAATATTTGGTACAGTATGGTGGCGCGGAAAAAACTCTAGAAGCAATACTCGAAGTCTTCCCTGACGCGCCTATTTACACTGGGATATATAGTCCAGATAGGCTTTCAGATTTTCTTAACAAACAAAAGATAATTGCGCCTAAAAATAAACTTCTTAGCAAATTTCAAAAATTTTTAACCTTTCTAATGCCACTAGTTTTTGAGAGCTTCGATTTACGGGAATATGACATTATAATTTCAGACGGAACAGCTTGGCCAAAAGGTGTACTAACAACGCCAGACCAACTGCATATAAGTTATATTCACACACCTCCAAGATTTCTTTATGGATACTCCGTAGAAAGTCAGAAACGTAATATTTGGTATTTCAAGCCTTTCGTTAAGGTGATAGATTTTGGTCTCAGAATTTGGGATTTCTATGCTGCACAAAGACCAAACGTACTGCTAACAAACTCACAAGAAACACAAAAACGTATTCGAAAGTTTTACAGACGTGAGGCACAAGTGATCTATCCCCCAGTAGAAACCACCTACGAAAAAGATAAAAATGAAAAAGTTACATATAAGGACTATTACGTTGCACTTGGAAGATTGTCGGCATACAAAAACTTCGACTTTTTGGTAAATGCCTTCAACGAGCTGGGCAAAACACTAGTTATTGCTGGGACCGGTGGCGAAGAGGATAAATTAAAACTACTGGCAAACAATAACATCAAATTTGAAGGACAAGTTTCTGAAAAACGAAAAAGCGTACTGCTGGAAAATTGCCTTGGGGTAATCAACTCTGTTCAAGATGAAGATTTAGGCATCGTACCTATCGAAGCAATGGCACATGGTAAACCTGTCTTTGCTCATAAATCGGGCGGTCATTTAGAAACTATCATTGATGCCGTTAGCGGAACATTTTTTGAAGAGTTTGATGTTGCCAGCTTTCTGGAAAAATTTAAGAAGTTTGATGACATGATTACAACAAAACAATTTGACTCCACTAAAATAAAGAACTCGATCAAAAAATTTGATAAGGAAAGATTTAAACAAGAACTCAGACAAGTAGTAGATAAAGAATGGGAGGCTTTTAATGCCGGAACTACCCGAAGTACACACAATAACCACAGACCTTAAGAGATACGCTCTTGGGGCTAAAATAAAAAACGTTCACATCAGAGATGGATATAGCGCTCTTCCCGATAATGAAACCTTAGAAAAGGCAGCAAAAAACTATGTTGTTGAGGATGTACAAAGAGTTGCAAAGAATATTGTGGTTCAACTATCTTCTGGCAATTGGATTGTTATGCATCTTGCGATGACTGGACGGTTATTACTTCGAAAACCTGAGCAAGCAAGTGATAAATGGGAAAGAGTGGTTTTCGATCTAGAAAAGAACCGTAAAAGCTTTGAATTAAGATTCTGTGATATGAGAATGTTTGGTAAGGTAAAACTATTAAATAGCAAAGAGTTAGGACTGATAAAAGAAAAATACGGACCAGAACCTCTGGATACAAAACTAAGGCCACAGGAATTTCATCAGATTGTTCAATCCAAGAGAACAACAATAAAAAATGCACTTTTGGATCAAAATCTGATATCCGGCCTGGGAAATGTCTATGCAACAGATGCACTTTGGATAGCTCAGATACATCCTGAAACTCAGACAAAACAGATCAGCCTCACTATGGCGGCTAGATTGCTAGACGCCAGCAAGGATGTCCTTCAAGAAGGAATACAAAATCGTGGCATAAGTATGAGTGACTACGTTGATCTATTTGGTAAAAAAGGCCAACAACAAAACTACTTTAGGGTATATCGAAAAGAAATTTGCACCAGATGTTCTAGCAAGATTGAATTCAAACAATTGAATGGAAGAGGAACATATTTTTGTAGCAGGTGCCAATTCAAAAGCGATATCCCTACCTTATTCGCAAACGATATATGAAAATCACAAAACTCGAGCTTAAAAACTTTAGGAACCACAAAAAACTACTAATTGAATTCAATGGCGACTCATTTCTAATAGAAGGGCCGAACGGGTGTGGAAAAAGCAATATTTTAGAAGCAATTCACCTACTATCTACAACTAAATCAATGAAGGCACAATATGACAAAGAAATGATCAATCACGAAAACGATACAGCTAACGTAGTAGCAAATATTATCAGAGACGAGGACACCATAAACCTACAGTTGGCAATCCAAAGAAACCCAAATTTCGAAAACATGTCAAAAAAATTAGCAAAAATAGACAAAACAACCAAAAGTCTTAGCATTTTTGCTGGGCAGTTAAACACCGTGCTATTTACACCAGAAAGCATCGAACTCGTAATAGGTTCCCCTAGCCTAAGAAGAAAATACTTGGACACAGTATTTTTTCAAATTGATCGCGAATATAAAAAGGCCCACACGGCCTATACTAAAGCGCTACGTCAACGAAACAGATTATTGGAAAAAATCCGAGAGGAACATGTAGGCTTGAAACAGTTAGATTTTTGGGACGAACAGATTTTGATGCATGGAACCAAGATCCAACTGCGGCGCCAGGATTTTCTGGATTTTCTTAATGACAACATACACAAATATGCGGCTAAACTAACCGAACAGAAAAATGATTACCACGCAAAATATATAAAAAAAGAAGTTACACCCGAAAAGCTTATAGAATATCAACCTCGCGAAATAGCAGCAAAGTCGACCTTAATGGGGCCACACCGTGATGATATAGAGTTTGTATTCAATACGCATGATTTAGCTGGATTTGGCTCAAGAGGACAACAAAGAGTACTGGTGTTAATTTTAAAACTTTGTGAACTCGATTACATTGAAAAAATGGTAGGTATGAGGCCTGTTTTATTGCTAGACGATATTTACTCAGAACTTGATAAAGAACATAGAACTGCAATTGAAAACATCATTCCCCTACAACAAACCATTATCACTACTGTTGGGAGTGGTCAGGAAGGGTTGAGATTTTCAAAAATTCAATAGAGTCGTTTTTATAGACTGTTGTTGAAAACACGCGTACCCCATCACCTGCACCATCACCATAAAGCTCGCGTGCATGGTCATTTATTATTACGTAATTTACTTTGTATTTTTGTAACAACTCAGCAATTTTGTCGGTTTCAGTTGCAGTATAAATAGCTTTTATATCATACAGACGATCATAAATTTCTGGGGGCGCACCTCTCCAAACACGCTCATGATTGTACCAACCCAAAACGGATGGGACGCCAGTATAAGATGAAAAAATGGAATGATTTTCACCATATTGCTCTCCCGGAGGCTCTAGCAAAACAACATCGCGGTCCAGGGTTTTTAGGTAAGCTATTCCATTATAAATATCAGGGAAATCCATAAGTAAGTATTTGGTGCCGTCGAGCGTTATGATAGGATTTTCTACCGTATGCACACGATTGTAGTAAGTTGCTACAAAATTATAAGTAGGATAAATGACCGTTAAAGACAAAACTCCCAGTACAACAAGCAGAGTAGGTTTATAAAAGCTATTCCGAAATGACAAAACTTTATACAGCACGTAAGGTATAGCAATACTAAACATAATCCAAGCCTCATACCAAAACTTATATACAGTGTTTGATCTGCGTTGCGAAAAATTCTCCACAGCAAGCAAGTCTTTTATGTATAAAATTTCTGTACTAAAAACAATCAGTAAACTCGCTAGAATCATCAAGAAAATGTAACTATCGGTCTTATCTAAAGTGCGAAATCCCCTTCTGAACACTATAGGTAACCTTTGAAGCATCCAAGGTATTCCCAAGAGGAAAAAAACACCAAACATCGCTACTAGACGTATCGTACCAGAAGGCGTTCCAACATAGCCAATTCCATATATGGCAGAGGACACGACAGTCAAATGATAAGGCACAAAAAACAAAAAAGACCCAAAAATAATTATGGTGTAAGTCAGCAACAAAACACGCAATTTCATAAATGCCGCCAAGACAAAACCAAGAAAAAAAGCATAAACAAGAAAATCCCAACTGTTAGTCACATACATAGCACCTAACAAAAAGGACAAAACAAACAAATGTAACTTTAGCTTGGTTCCACTAACATATAGCTTGTAAAGTAGGTACAGAAACAGTATCACTATAGGGAGGTCAAAAACGTGGGAATGGAGCCCCCCCAGAAAAAAACTATAACTTGGGAAGTCGTTAATAGCATCTGGAATAAAACGCACCGAGCGCTGGATAACACTCACATCTCCTGCTGGGTTTAATAAAAAGTACAACACCGGAAAAAGATTGCCTGCGAAACATACAAGAAAACTTCCAAGAAATGCGTACTTAGCTTTTGCGGTGAGTTCGTAAACGAAGTAATAAACTTGAAGAAACACTAGACCAAAAATAGTGGATAAAACAATATTGAATACTACTTCAGGCTGGTATGAGAACATTTTAGCAGGTATCGCATAAACTAAATGTCCAAAGTAGTAATAGTTCAAGCTATAGGGCGCTAACCACATATCTTTGGGAGGCAACACATCGAAATTCAACAATGAATTAAAAATACCAAAATTCATGTATTTTTCAGCATTTATAATGTCTGGAAACACAAACAAGTAGATGGTTATAAAAGCAAAAGGTAAAAAATATACCAGCTCTAATTTTAATAACTTCCCTAAGCTTTCACGTAATGAAAGATCCCGAGAAAAACACAAAGCCGTGAAAATAAGAATAAGATATATAACCCAAATAAAACGACTCGAAAACGAAACAACACCAACTGTGCCAAGAAACCAAGTTATATAAGCCAAAATAAGTAGCCCTGCGAGCCTTCCAAAAACGTAAGAAGTTTCTACGGAATATCCAAAAAACTTGCGAATAAACACAGTACCAAACAGACCGATGGAAAATATGTTTAGATAAAACAAAGTCACCTGGAGTAACTCTAGCCACATGTTTGTATTATAACCTTTCCTCATAAGTATAGAGTTTCTGCGGGAAATATGCGAGAATAAATCAAATGTTCCTCCCAGAATACGCAATCACTGGAAATACTCTAAAAAACATAGCGAGCAGCGAATACGCGCGGGCAATAATTGAGACTACTACTTTACTACCCAACTGGACTACACAACTAGAAAAAGATGCCACAACAAGAACAATTTACTTTTCACTTATGCGAGAAGGCCTAAACATTAATTTTGATATTGTGAAAAGATTTGTTTCAGGCTTGCCAACTTCACCTACAGTTGAAATGAAAAACTATCAAAAAGCTTTAGATGTAGCCACAACACTTTCAAGGCATATGGAAATAAACGAAGCTGACATAAAAGCCATTTATCTTTGCTTTAACAAAAATTTAACCTATCGTAGTGCTCATATGGAACGTAAACTCCCTGCCCCAGAAATATTGGCAGAGCTTAGCGCAGTTATAGATTGGTACAACAGCCTGGACGCCAAAGAAACTCATCCACTGGTATCAATAGCCATCTTTAAAGCGCGCATTGAGTACATTGCCCCATTTGAGGTGGGTAACAGCATACTCTCTGATCTATTGGCCAATCTATGTCTAAAAACTTTCAATTACAACATCAAAGGCTTTTACGCCATGGAAGAATACTTCATGCAAACACGTAGAACTTACCTTGATACACTCTACGACGCCAACAAAAATGACGACTTCACCAGATGGATAGACTACTTCACAGAAGGTTTTAGTAGGGAAATTACTAGCATAGCCGAAAACGTTAAGATGCTAGCCCGCGACATTAAGATTGCACGTGCCGCAGGGGACGAAGCAAGATTATCTCAAAGACAAGAAAAAATTATTGAATACCTACAGGACTTTGGCATGCTTCAAAACACCGACTTCCCTAAACTATTTCCAAGCATTTCCGAAGATACAGTTTTGAGAGAACTTAAGGGATTGATGGATAAAAACATTGTAGTTAAAAAAGGTAAAACCAAAAGCTCACATTACGAACTAACTTGAAAATGTTTACAAATCACAGAGTTTACAGTAGACTGTAAACTGTAAACATATGGGGTTTCGAAATACCAAATCCAAACTGATAGATTACCTTGCAAAGCACAAAAAAGCTCGTATAGAAGAGCTAAGTAGAGAGTTTGGGCTAAGCAGGCAAATCATACATAGACACCTCAAAAATCTTCAAGAAGAAGAGGCCGTGACAAAACTAGGCAAAGCACCGCTGGTTTTTTATGAAATTAATGAAAGTGATACCGCCATTACTGTACAAGATGCACCTCAATCAAAAGCAAGTAGCTTTATCGATGATAACTACTTGTGGGTGTCCCCTTCTGGAGAGTTACTATATGGCTTTGAGGGTTTTCAAAAATGGGTAGCTAATATAAAAATGTCCCCTCGTATACACACCTTAATGAATGAATACGTGAAGATAATGAAGGATGTAGGGAGGCATAGAAATTCAATTGGGCTGATAAATGCAACGCAAAAGTTAAACAGTACATTCGATGAAAATCTGGCAATAGATGAAGTTTATTTTATGGATTTTTATAGTCTGCCAAAATTTGGGAAAACACGACTGGGGCAACTTGTTCTATACTCCAAACAAGGACAACAACCAAAATTAATAAAAGGTATTTCAACAGAAGTAAACGATAAGGTACACGAAATCATTAAAAAACATAAGATTAATGCGTTAGGCATAATCCCACCTACAATACCGAGAAAGATTCAATTTCTGAAAGAACTCGAAAAAAATCTAACTATCAAAATACCTAAAATAACTTTGGTTAAAGCATACAAAGGTGATTTTCCAGTAGCACAAAAAACACTCAGCAAACTTGAGGAAAGAATACAAAATGCACGTTCATCTATTCACATCAAAGACGCATCAGTAAAGTTTAAAAACGTTCTACTACTTGATGATGCAGTTGGATCTGGAGCATCAATGAATGAAGTTGCCAAAAAACTAAAAGATGAAGGCGTCGCCAAAAAAGTATTCGGACTAGCGATTGTGGGAAGCTATAAAGGGTTTGACGTAATAAGTGAAATATAGGTAAAGCCCTATAGTTTACGGGTGAACATTTTTAGTTGCTAATAGAATAAATAAAGAATTGTGGATAACTTGAGGGTAAGGTAAAAAGAAAAAATTTGGATGGAGTGTCATATAGACAAGGACAGAATAATAAAAAGAATTTCATTTATTAAGCTGTAACTCTCCATCCGATAGAACTAACCTTGACGGCGCTTGTGCAGCTTGGCTAAACCGAGTCTCACCCAGCTATTGTCCTCAGAAGTCTCTTGGTGAGTCCCTGCATCATGAATATCTTCTTCCTTTAACCACGCAGGAACTTCCTCGGACACCTCAAACGGAACAACTGCATCATCATCTTCTGTACCGAACAACCATGTAATCGGGTTCATGTGCTCTCCTTATATATTGGTTTGCCTTCCGACAATAAGTTAATTATACCGCAGTGTGTCAAAGTTTCAGCGCTCAAACGCTAGGTATCGTTGCTACTACAGGGTATAGCCTACCTACAAAAGTGTTGGTATAAGGCCAAAAACTCACTATAAGGTATACTTTAGGTATGCAATTCCGTAATTTCGCTATATACCTTCAAAAGCTTGCAGAGACCTCAAAGAGGCTAGAAATCACTGATATTTTGACCTCTCTATTAAACGAGCTGGACAAGGAAGAAACTGACTTGGCTGTGTATTTGGCTCTTGGTGAGCTGCAAGCTCAATATAAGAACAAAAAGTTTAATATTGCCGACAAGATGATTTTACGAGCTTTAGAACAAGCGTTTCACAAAAGCCCCGAGGAACTTATGAGGCTTTATTCTGAAAAAGGAGATCTAGGCGGAGTCGTAGAGAGTATAGTTGGTGAAAACAGCCATAAGGGTCTAAACATCCCCGATACCTACAAAAAGCTCTGGGAAATAGCAGATTCCGACGGAGCCGGTTCACAAGATTTGAAAATTGCCAAAACTTCCGAGCTTTTGCAAAGCGTTGACGCGCTGTCCGCAAAATATGTAGTGAGAATTATTTTGGGTACTATGCGACTTGGCTTCACTGAGTTGACTGTTTTGGATGCTTTGGTGCAGTACGTAGGCAAGACCGAAAAAGAAGCGAAAAAGGATTTTAAAGCTAAACTCGAAGAAATTTACAATTTGCACCCTGATATCGGCTTGATTGCTAAAAAGATTAAAGAGCTTGGTGATACCGGAGTAGATAAAATTGGTATTGAAGTCGGCGTGCCCATTCTGCCGCAAAAGTGTCAAAGGATACCAACTTTTGAAGAGATTATCGAAAAAATGGAGTGTGTTTGGGCTGAGTACAAGTTTGATGGTACACGTGTTCAACTTCACATGGATAAGTCTAAAAAGCTGGAGACGACAGAACTCGAACAAAAAAATCTATTTGCAGAAGAAACTCCTGAGAGAACCTTTGTGAAGACTTTTACTCGAAATCTTGAGGAAGTGACATATCAGTATCCTGACATTGTTGAGGCTGCATTAGGTCAAATCGATGCAACAAGTGTGATTATCGATGGTGAGGCGGTTGGATATGATCCTGAAACTATGGAATTTTTACCGTTTCAACAGATTATGCAAAGAAAACGTAAGCACAATGTCAAAGAAATAGCCGAAAAGATTCCGTTGAAGTATTTTGTTTTTGATTTGCTTTACCTCAATGGAAAATCGTTGACTACAGAGCCTTTGATTAAACGTAAAGAGCTTCTCAAAAAGATAGTTAAAGAGGGCGATGTTATTTTGGTAGATGACTATCCAGAAATTAGAACGGTTGAGGGATTAAAGTCATATTTTGCGGAAGCACGAGAAAAAGGGCTTGAAGGGTTAATTTTGAAAAAGCCTGAGGTTGAATACCAAGCAGGAGCAAGGTCTTTTAATTGGGTAAAGATAAAAGTTGCGGATACGAAGTTGCTTGACGATAGCGTAGACGTAGTTGTTTTGGGTTACTATTTTGGGCGAGGCGTGAGATCAAAATTTGGAATTGGTGGATTTTTAGTAGGAATATTCGATCCGGATGAAGGTGTGTACAAAACCATAACCAAGGTTGGTACGGGCCTCAAGGATGAGGATTGGATCACTTTAAAGCAGAAAGCCGACAAAGTCGCTGTAAAGGAACAACCGAAAAATTATGTTGTTAACAAACTTTATAAACCTGATGTCTGGACTGCGCCTGAGATAGTCGTAGAGTTAGGGGCAGACGAGGTGTCAGTTTCACAAACACATTCCTTGGGGTATGCATTGAGATTTCCACGACTATTGAAATTTCGGGATGATAAACGTGCAAGTGACACCACAACCCCTCAAGAAATAATAGACCTTTTAAACATGCAAAAACGTGGAAATTACCAATAGCAAACAACCCAACATAAGGAGAATAATACTCACGACTGGTTACGCCATATTACTTGTGTTTACAGGCAAAAACATCTTCTTTTATTGACCACATATCTTGCGAGAGCAAAGTATTCGTCAAGGAGATTTTCCGGGATATTACTCTGCAGGAAATCTGGTAAAAACAACCCCTCGGCTCCTATACGACTCAGCTACTCAATATCAGTCCTATCAAAGCATTGGAGGTATAAGAACCGCCGCGTACTATACCATACAAGAAATTGAGGTGCCAGCAGCTGCAAGACCATATTATCTGCCATTTAGGGGATTGCCTGTACTTGCAATACTTTTTGCCCCTCTCACTAGGGTGGGTTTATATGATGCCTATTTAATTGCTGCTGGAGTATATATAGGATTACTGCTTGTTACCGCATATGATAACCGTACAGGCCTATCTAGCAGAGGTTTTACAAATGCCGATTTTTAGTACTCCTGTATTGATTGCATCAGGTTTGGGATACCTTCTGCTCATTTTAAAACTGGGCATATTATCTAAAACGTCAACGTTGGAGTACTTATTTAGCACAGCACTAGTAGCAGGGGTAGTTTTTACCGCACATGCTTATCGGTACGACAAGATAATTTTGTTTGTTGCATTGGTATTGTTAACTAAAATTAATGTTCCAAAGCTTCTGTGGGGGGCACTCACGGCATTAACCTTTGTTGAAACTACAGTTTTTACCACTGCCTGCTACGTCGTTGTCCTTATACTGCTCTTACACTACCAAAACCTACCACGAAAGAGTAGTATAGAAGTATGAAAGAAAATAAAACTAATACAAGCACCAAACCTTATAATCTAGATCCTAACGTAGAAGCTGCACTTGCATATCTCATTTCACCTATTACAGGAATAGTAGTATTCATGCTCGAAAAAGAAAATAAATTCGTGCGCTTTCACGCACTGCAGTCAATCTTCTTCGGTGTAGCAGTTTTTCTCGCGTGGAATATTGCAGTTATGAGCACGGCTATTCTAATCGGGGTTTTACTGACTCCAATAGTCTCAATCGGATCCTTTATCTTGTGGCTAATACTTATGTGGAAAGCCTACAATAATGAGGAGTGGGAAATTCCATATCTCGGTAAACTCGTAAGAGACCAACTCAACAAGTGAGCTTAAAGCCAAAACAAAGACAAACATTGCACACGTTGATCGTCATTTTTCTAGTAGCCGTAGCTATAAGAAATATTGTTTATTTTACTCCCTACCTATTATCTGAAGAGCTCATAAAAAGGGTTGATTTTCCAAACTATTATATGGGGGCTAAGCTCTTACGGGAAAATAAGCAGAATTTATACGATTTGCAGGTACAGGCTGACTATTATCGGGACATAACCGGGATAGATATTAATAAATATCACGAATATACCGAGAACAAATATGTTGGATTGATAACTGAATTCTTTCTACCGTTCAGAGCGTTACCTCCATTAGCATTTTTGATGCTTCCGTTATCCTACCTCTCCTATAGCAATGCATTTTGGACATTTTGGTTAATTAATTTCGGCACACTTCTTATAGCAAGCTACCTACTCACTTACAAGACCCATACTACAAAGCAAAAGATTGTGACTTTTGTTGGTTTACTAGCATATGAGGCAACATTCATAGCTTTAGGGCAGGGGCAACCTACCATTCTGCTGATGTTAGTAACAGTAGTGGTATATAGGTTAATAAAGGGAGAACGACTTTTTTATGCGGGGCTAGTCAGCGGACTTTATCTTCTAAAAACACATTACATCGTGATAACACCATTTATATGGATCATAACTAAATTAGATAGAAGATATCTAGTTGGACTCTTAATATCTATGATAGGCTTCTTCATTTTCAGTCTAGTCTTGGTCGGCCCAGACGTCCTTGTAAAATACCCAGAATTTATAGTCTATACTGAGAATACAGAATATTTTAGCCCCCCAACAAGGCTAGCCTCAATTCAAAGTTATTTAACAAATTTAGCAGGACTTAATACCACAACTAGTCCCATAATTTTTGTGTCCATGATTCTGTATGCTTTGACAGGAGGTATCCTGTATAAACAAACCAAAAAATATTCTCTGGAATACTTATTTAGTATGGCAGTACTATTTGGGATATTATTCTCCTTACACGTGTTTGGTCAGGATTTGCTCATAATCTACGTTTCCATAGCGCTGTTAGCAACAAGCAGTCAAAAGGGCTATACCAATAGCAACATTCTGACATATGCATGTTTACTGTTACTATTAACCGCAACCTATATAAAAATACATATGCTTAGCACTTCGTTGTATATCATTGTTGGAATTATTTTTCTCACATTTCCACAACTAATTCAAAATGATCAAAGCAAATCGTGACACAACTAGGACAGTAAAACAGGCTATCCTAGCAACTTTCCTGTTGAGCATGGTAATTGTTAATTCATATAAACTTATACATGCTTGGGCAAACCCAACCATTTTAAATAGAAGAGATTTCTTAAGTTATTATACCGCGGGAACATTAGTAAGAGATGATCGATGGAGAGAGTTGTATAATCTTGAATTGCAAAAGCAATACTATAACGATATCTCTAAATTCAGTCACGAGCTCCCATTTATGGCATTACCGGGGACACTCTCAATTTTCATACCACTGAGTTTTTTTACTGTGCAACAAGCCTATCTCATTTATATAGGTATAGGGTTCATAATTATAACTATCGTAGGTAAACAATTAAGACGTCCCTATTTGGGACTTTTAGCTCTAGCTTTTTCTCCAGCAGCTTTTTCTTTGGCGCAAGGCCAAACTGCAATTTTTGTACTTCTAGGGATGTGCCTGGCGTACATTTCACTTGAAAAGAACAAGCCCTTCCAAGCAGGATTATGGTATTCATTGTGTTTGTTCAAATTGCAGTTTATCGTAGGTATACCGTTTGTGCTTTTATCTATAAAGGAAAAAAAGCAATTTGTTCAAGGGTTACTACCACTAACTATCTTGGGTATTCTGAGCGCAACCCTACCATATGGAGGGTTGCTAGGGTTCATAAAGATGATACAAACTGTAGAAACCTCTAAGGAACTTATAAATACTGAAATTTATATATCTAGCCAAGCCTATTTGCAGAATGCACTAAACATAACAGAAGTGACATCCGTACTAATCGCACTGATTTTCTATACCTCATTTCTAGTAGCTCTTTATATGAAAAAAGATGCACTTCTTAGAGAGGAACTTTATACCATAGCAATACTTGCAAGCTTACTTTTTGGATTTCATGTACATATTCATGACCAAATTCTCTTGATAATCCCTGCCCTATTGCTAATAGAAGAAAAAAAGTACAACTTGGCTATTATGGGAGGGTTTGTGTTACTAACTTTGTTCTACTTCAAGTCACCTCTCTTCACTGCACCACTTCTGTCCCTTGCAATTTTGTACATCTTAAATTACAAGTATCCTAATGAGAAAAATCGAAGAGATCATCAAAAACAAAAACAAATCAGCTGATTTCCGTAATAAAAATGAATTCCAAGCCTATGGCAACAGATTAGCCGAAGAATTTGGGGACATTAAGCATCGAGCACTTTATATCAAACTAGCCAAAACTGAGAGCCGTGTATTACTTGAGAGGGCAAGGGAATTTGTGATGGGACAAGATAAAGCAACAACAAAGGGACGACTTTTTATGTGGAAGTTGAGTGAGCTCAAAAAAGAACAACTTAAGAACAATAATTAAGCCTTTACCCCAAGACTTATATCATCTAGAATTTAATTAATATATGACAGGTAAAAAGATTTTTGATGCCTATAAGTTACCCATTCTGCTAGCTCTTACACTTTTCGTGGTGATTCTTGCTTTAACTGTAGAAAGAAGTGTTTTCCAAATATTTTTGATCGCCCTTGGCACTATCATTGGAACTTTCATACTTGATTTGGACTATTTCATATATGCCTATTTTTTTGAACCAGAGAGAGATTTCTCAACACAAGTTCGTGGATATACAAAACACAAAGATTACATTGGAGCATGGAACTATATTTACTATCACAAAGGTGAGATTAAAGACGCCGTACTAAATAGCGCACTTTTTCAAATTGCTCTAGCAGGTCTCGTAATTGTTGTAGCAGGTACTCCAACTAGTATGCTTATCAAAGCAGTAACAATTTCAGCGTTTGTAAACTCAATGTATCGTATGGCTGAAGAACATTTTGAAAATCGAACAGACAATTGGTTTTGGGCATTTAAAAAGAAGCCCGACAAAAATACTTTTTATTTGTATGCTTGTGGACTTGTCGTAGTTTTGCTTTTCGGCCTCAGTCTAATCTAGATGTACGGAATAATGATCTCCCTAGGTATCCTAGTCGGGGCACTTCTCACAGAAAAACAACTTAAACACAAAAAGTTATCTTCTGAAGTCTTTTGGGATGGATTGCTGATTGTTATATGTTTTGGTGTTTTCGGTGCACGCACCTATCATGTGATTGATTACTGGGACTATTATCAACTGCATCTTTTGGAAGTTTTTTATGTGTGGCAAGGAGGCCTTGGGATACTTGGAGGATTGATTTGTGCAACATTGGCTGTGAGTATTTTTCTTAAGGTAAAAAAGCAAAACATTTTTATATGGTTGGACTTAGCAGTGCTGTATCTACCACTTGGGCAAGCAATCGGCCGTATAGGTAATATTTTTAACAATGAGCTGCTTCCATTTGCTTATTATGAGATGTGGTTAAATCTGATGCTGTTCGCTGTAATACAGATAGGTTACATAAAGAAATGGTTCAACCCTAACGGGGTTATATTTGCAGTATATGTCGGTGGATATGCCCTAGTTAGAATACTTCTTGAAAATACACGACAAGAACATTGGACTATAAATGGGCTGAATGTAACACAGACACTTTCCTTAGCCTTGATAATTGGTATACTTATTGCATATGCTCTACATTGCCTCAGATCACGGTGGTTTCAAGTACAAAGGTGACATCATTACCTATTTAGAACGAAAAGGTATCGAGGTCAAAGATATGGGACCTACAGAGTTAATTCCCGATGATGATTACCCTGATTATGTTGTTCCAACAATGCAGGAAGTTCAGAAAAATCCTGAAAACATGGCAATATTGATTTGTAGAAACGGCGTCGGAGTAAGTGTGCTCGCAAATAAGTTTAAAGGCATACGTTGCGCACTATCATGGTCGAAAGAACATGCACAGTCGAGCCGAAACGACGACGCAGCAAATGTACTTGCTATTCCTGCAGACTTTTTGACAAGAGAAGAAGCCCTAAACGTTGTCCATGGCTGGTTGTCAACAGACTTTAGTGGCGATGAAAGACACGTTAGACGACTTAAAAAAATTGATGAAATTGACCAATGATTTTCCCCGGAATTCTCGAAAAAGATTTTGAAGAAGTACGAAAAAAGCTGGATGTGATAGATGATGTTGCAGAAAATGTTCAGATAGATATTACGGATGGACATTTTGTAGAAGGAAAAACCTTTCTAGACGTAAAGCAGTTAAATAATGTAGAGACTAGAGCTCACGTAGAGCTACACCTCATGGTCGAGCATCCGGCCAGGTTTGTTGAAGACAAAATCAAAAATGTCACTGCAGTTATTGCCCATATCGAAAGAAAAGATGAAATTGATGCTTTTATTGAAAATTGCAGGAGAAATAGTTATCAGGTTGGAATTGCCATTAACCCTGAAACTGATATTGATGCACTTTGGCCGCATGCACATCGTATAGATTATGTACAATTCATGACAATAAATCCCGGTAAACAGGGACAAAGATTTATTAGCGAGGTACTTCCCAAAATTAAAAAGTTTAAGGTTGCCTTTCCTAGCATGATGTGTAAAGTCGATGGTGGTGTAACGATTCAAACGCTAGACAGTATTTTAGATGCAGGGGTAGACGATATGGTTGTAGGATCAGCAATATTTGGCACACCAGACCCAAAGCAAGCCTACCGAGACCTTATACAAGCAGTGCACTTATCCCTTAACAAAATGCAAAAGATCAAAAAGATAGCGTTTCTAGGTGGCGCCGCGTGGAAAGATACCGATCAAGCATACAAAGATGCTTTCGATGTTGCCAAACTTTTAGCCGAAAACGGATATCAAGTAGTTAACGGAGGCGGCCCGGGTGTAATGAGAGCTTCAACAAAGGGAGCGCATGCGGGAGGAGGGAAATCTCTTGCAATAACTTACCACCCAAATAAGCCTAAGAGACATTATGAAGGTGTAGACCTTGAAAATACCTTTGATGAAGAGGTGAAAACTTTAGACTACTTCGATAGAACAAAAGTCATGTTACAAGCTGTAGATATGCATATAGTTTTTAATGGAAGCATTGGAACATTGAGTGAACTTGGTATGAGTTGGGTTAGTTCATGGATTCACGAACCTAACAATAAGCCTGTGGTTTTATATGGGGATTTTTGGAAACACTTTGTAGACTATATGAAAAACTATATGTACCTCAAAAACGGTGAAGAACATATTTTGCGTATTTGCACCACTCCACAAGAAGTTCTGGACTACATAAAATCTTTGGAAAAAATAGAAACTATAGTTTAGCAACACCTAAGCCGATGATGTTTGGGTGTGCAACAAATTGCTTTAACTTAAAAATGGTCATTTAAATTAAAACTAGGTGTTACACACCCAAGCGAGTCTGTCTCAAAAAAATTTCTAGCGGGAACCAGGACCACCACGATCAGGAGAACCTTGACCACGGTGGGTGCCATCTACAGGTCCACCACGCTGGTGTTCTTTCACTGCATGGTTGCGTCCTTGCCGCTTTCGCTTCGTTTTCGAAGTGAAAAAGAGCACAGGAAAACCTAACAAAATCAAAAGCCCACACGGAACATACATAATCCAAGTTACATCAGGCATTTTCGTCCTCTTCATACACAGGGTATGGGCGTAGCCCTAGATACCACAGTGTATAGTTTATTGCCTTAACCAAATCATGCATACGAGATTTTGCTCGATGCCGTTGTCGCCTGGTGCTATCACTCATTGCTTGCCTCCAGTTATGTAGGTACTTCTGAATTGGGTAAGTAAAACACCTCTAACATAGCACACTATGGGACCTAACATCAATAGTAAAATGTGTTAACAGTTAGATCACAGATTGTACCCGAACAAACTCCGAAAGTTGCGATGCTGTGTGAAACGTCATATACTGAACGATGATGCCCCAGAATAAAGAGACTATTTCTTATTGTAAGAACGATGAGGTAGCTAATTTACAGATTATTGCTACAAAACTAAGGGAAAACGTGATTGACATGTTACTCGAGGCAAAGTCTGGGCACAGTGCTGGATCACTTGGCATGGCCGACGTTTTCGCAGCATTATACTTTCACATTTTAAATATTGACCCAAGCAGACCTGAATACCCTGATAGAGACAGGGTAGTTTTGTCTAATGGGCATATTTGTCCAATTTGGTATGCAACTTTGGCAATGAAGGGATTTTTTCCAGAAAAAGAGCTTAGGTCTCTGAGAAAACTGGACTCCCGCTTGCAGGGACATCCCCATGCTAAAAGGCTCCCCGGTATAGAAAATAGCGGCGGACCTTTGGGGCAAGGTTTGTCACAAGCAATAGGCATTGCACTTGCATCAAAGTTAGACGATTTACAAAATAGAGTTTATTGTTTGGGAAGTGATGGCGAGTTAAATGAAGGACAAACCTGGGAAGCAGCAATGTTCGCAGGTAATAGAAGGTTAAATAATTTAACCTGGATTATTGACAGAAATAATATTCAAATTGACGGTTATACCGAGGATATTATGCCTTTGGAACCTTTACGCGAAAAGCTCGAAGCTTTTCAGTGGTATGTTCTGGAGGTTGATGGACACAACATAGAAGAGATTATTAATGCATGCAATATGGCCAAAACCATTTTCGAAAGGCCAACAGCAATAATTGCACACACGATTCCTGGCAAAGATGTGCCCTTTATGCAGTATAAATTTGAATGGCACGGAAGGTCTCCTAACAAAGAGCAGGCGGCAGAGGCTCTTAAACAACTTAGGACACTGGAAGGCAGAATTAAATGGCATGACTATGAATAAAACTAACAAAGAAGATGGGAAAATTTTATATGCAACTATACTTCCAATTTTGGCTTTGGTAGCTGTGCTTATAGGGGCAGGATACTTTTTGTTGAGAGGCGAAATTAAACTTCCTAAATTTAGAAGAGATGCCACCGAACTCACACGTTTGGAAGGCTTCCCTACCATAGTAAGTGACGTAGGGGTGATGGAAAAGCAAAGAGTTATCATCACTAACGAAACCCAACTTAGTGAGTTTTTAAATAAGGTAGATCCTGCTAGAAAATTAACCCTCAAAGAAAATGTAAACTTTGACAAGGAGTATCTGATTGGTGTTTCCACTGAGACAAATGCGACATATGGGTACGAAATAAAGATAAAAAAAGTTACCGAAGATGAAGAATCTGGTAATTTTAAGATTTTGGTAGAGGAAACCGAGCCTGACGACGAATGCTTAGATGAGTATGATACAGTCGCCAATGTGGCAGTAGACTTAGCGGTTATATCAAAGACCGATAAAGTTCTGGATTTTGAAAGAGTTAAAAATAACGTAGAATGCGAAACTGAAGAAGCGACACCAAGCGTTACTGAGTAAAGATGAACCTAAATAAAAACCTGAAGCTTGCCCATAAACTTTTTATGCCAACTATTGATACTGGTACAGGTAGAGACGCCTTTGGAGAAGCCTTGGCCGAATTAGGCGGACAAAACGAAGATGTAGTTGTTTTAAGTGCCGACCTGTCAGAATCAACAAAAGCCATTAAATTTGCCAAGAAATTCCCAAAAAGATTTTTCCAAGTAGGCGTCGCCGAACAGAACATGGCAGGAATTGCCGCGGGGCTAGGATTGAGCGGAAAAATACCATTTATGACTTCTTTTGGCGTTTTTAGCCCAGGACGTAATTGGGATCAAATAAAAGTTTCGATATGCTACTCACATTCAAACGTCAAAATATGTTCATCTCATTTAGGTTTAAGTAATGGACCTGATGGCGCAACACATCATGCTCTCGAAGACTTAGCAATGATGCGCTCACTACCTAATTTATTGATTTTATCTCCAGCAGACGCACTAGAGACGAAAAAAGCAGTATTTGCCGCGGCTGCTCACGATGGACCAGTTTATCTAAGATATTCCAAAGTAGATCTTCCAATTTTCACAACTAATGAAACACCTTTTGAAATAGGAAAGGCGCAAATCCTAGCTGAGGGTACTGATTTAACAATTATTGCCACAGGACCAAGCGTATATGATGCACTTGGTGCCGCTAACCAAGCATTTGAAAAACATAAAATAAGTTGTGAAGTTATTAATTGTTCGACTATCAAGCCCTTAGACACCAAAACAATTCTCGAGTCAGTTAGAAAAACCAAAAAAGTCTTAACAGTTGAAGAACATCATAAAATCGGGGGCTTAGGTAGCGCGGTGGCAGAGCTACTATCACAACAACTCCCAACGCCATTAACTATACTTGGTGTTGACGACGTGTTTACCAAATCAGGAGAATACAATCAGCTTAAGGATAAGTACGGTATAGCACAACATAATATTTTAGAAAAAATTGTGCAATAATTGTTTCATGGAAATATTTGACGCAAAACTCATACAAGTTCTTGTAAACTCCCCGCTCGTGACAATAATAGAATTTTTCACAATCACATTTATCGTTGCAGGCACCTACTTTGCCATGCATCGCGTTTTTAAACACGTACAACCGTCGACCAAAGTCATGCTGTCTATGTTGGTAGGAACAGTAACCTATACAATGTCTAAAATAGTTATAGTGGCTATGTTTCTGGATCCTTTGCTCGAAAGTACTTACATACAACCTTTTTAAATATGGATTTATTAGTAATCGGTGACTGCTCAGTAGATCAATACATGGATATTGAAGATTCTGCGGTTTTAAACGACCCAAGCACCCAAGAACAAAGAATATGCTTTCTACATGGAAGCAAAATTGTGGTTGATAAATTCTATGCAAATCTCGCTGGAAACTCTTGTCATGTTGGAGTAGGAGCTGCACGTCTTGGACTAAAAGTAGGAATTTACACAGAACTAGGAGACGATGACTATGGAGATAAATTTATAAAAACATTCAAAACCGAAGGAATTGATACAAAACTATGTAGACAAGCAAAAAACACAAATACAAACGTGCATACAATAATTTTGCATGCTGGAGAAAGAACGATCTTTTCTTATCACGAACCTCGAAAATACCATCTGGATTTTGAACACCTCAAAGGAGCAGAAAAGCCTAAATGGATTTACTACACTTCTTTAGCCCATGGATACGAAGAATTTCAAAATAATCTAGTTAAATACATAAAAGCCTCTGATGATATAGGTGTCGCATATAACCCTGGCTCGATACAACTTACAAATCTAAACAAAGTTAAAGAGTTCTTGCAAATAGTAGATGTTTTATTTGTAAACAAAGAAGAAGCTAAGAAAATCTTGGAAATAAAAGATGATGTTGAAGGGCGCTTGCTACATGAAGGCTTACATAAACTTGGCGCCAAACTAACTGTAATCACAGATGGTGCTAAAGGCGCAAGCGCATACGATGGTTCCAAAGTTGTAGTAAAACCGGCCCTAACTGTGGACAAAATCGTAAACAAAACCGGTGCTGGAGACACCTACGCCACAACATTTGTATCAGCACTGAACTATGGGAAAACTCTTGAAGTAGCCATGGACTGGTCTGCGAAAAACTCAGCAAACGTGGTAAAAGGTACCGGAGCTTTGGCGGGGATGTTGGGTAAGAGTGAGGTTGAAAAACCCTAAACAACTTGTAAACTTGCAAAATCAATAAAAAGTACTAGAATAGTGTTGTTTTACTCACAAATCACTTTTTTGGAGGTCAACAATGTTGTACATGAATCAACCCAGATGGATGCGGCGACGCAGGTCACAAGAAAGCTCTGAAACATGCGGCCACTGCGGCAAAGGCGTTAGAGGAAGTAATTCTTGTCGTAAGTGTGGCCAAGTGGTGTGCGGAGTGTGCAAAGCGGCCAGTCTTCTGGGAATTTGCCCCAACGGATAATTTTTAGACAAGTTTAGTTGCGGTTGAGAACAAATTATTTTTTCTCATTTAGATCTGTATAGATCACGCAACACCTTTTCAAAATTTTGCAAAAACTACTATTTAATATAGAATCACCCGAGATTATCTTATCCGTTAGAGTTTATAAAAGGAGGCCAGCAATGGCGAAAAAGAGTACCAGCTCCGGCCACATGTGTGGCCATTGTAGTCGAACATTCAGAGGAGAGCTTCTGAACAGATGTAGTAAATGCAAAACACCTGTGTGCGGATCATGCAAAATGTGGCAAGTTACCCTTGGGGACTGCCCTAATCATGTTAACCAAACACAGGCAAAAAGCTAAAACAACGGGTTGTGGTTGAGATTTAAATCAAATTTCATTCAAGTGATAACACTACACAACCTACCCATTTACCTCAAGATATCAATAAACAAATACAAGGCAAGGAACCTTTCATGACAGCTTTTTGAGGACCTATGTGGTTGCTAATTTGGCAAACAGGCTGTACACTATAGGGTTACACGGATTTCGTGGAACAACAATATTTTCGGAGGTAATACAATGTTTAAGAGAGGTATCGGCTTTTGGATCAAATTGAATTTGATCCTGTACGTAATACTGTTGGTGGCGACAACCGGTTTCTCCTGGTACAAAATCGCTTTTAAGGGCGAAACCAACCGGGTCTATACGGCCCTCCCCCCAGGCACTCTGCTGTTTGAGAAGCCGTGGGGCAGTATCTCAGTCTGGACCACTACCGGTGTAGTGGTAGCAGAACAAATTCAATTCCGTTATGACACCATGGGTAACCACGAACTGGCATGGCAAGCCACGAGCATGGCTGTATCATACAAAGTTTGCCCGGTATTCTCACTGTCACCAGCGGATCAGACGTTTTTTAGCATTGGGTATACTGGCCCCGCCCGCTGGAAAAGCCATTTACCCCCATGTTTCTGGGTCAACGACCCAGGGGGAAAACTGGTCCTAGTAACGGGCATAGCGGCTATCAAAGCGCTTTTTGGCGAACATGGGTTTAATCCCAATGCCCAGAGCCAGATCAGCCTGCAACCACCCTTTGGGTTGCCTGAACTGATTCCAACCTCCGCCATGGCCGCCGCAATAGTGCTGGTTCTGTTAAACATCGTCTGGGGATTATTTATGCGCAATGCAGGTAACGGTCGTCTGACTGAACAATACGCATAACGAATTTTCCTGACACCTAGTGAGGGTGAAACATTCTATCTTTTATTTAGATTTAATGTTTCGCCCTCAAACTTTTTTTGGCACCAACAAAAAGATTTCAAAATACAAAACCCCAAGTCAATGCCAGTAGTACTAAAAAAACTGCAATACGCGCAACTATATACCACCCGGCAAAAGCCAGACCAATCTTACGAAAAATCCATAGAACGCCTACTGCAATGGCAATTCCATTGAGTGACATAAAGTGCCCCACGGTGAAATGACTTAGGATGGTATCCGCCGCTGTCAGACCAAATAAGGCTACAATACAGCCTATTATGACCTTTACCTCGACAGGTGACTTCAGTTTATTTACCGAAAGAGCAATACCACCAACTGCAACAAAAAACCAAAAGATATGGGAAGCATACATTGTGCACTCTCCTTTTTGTGCATGCTCAGATGTTCAATCCCCTATAAAATATACCTTTGTATAAACAAAATCAATTTAAACTGCTAGACTTATATATAGATTGCTGTCTGCCCAATGGAAATATTTGTTGAAATTAGTTTAATAATCGTAATCGCGACACTTGCAGCAAGTGTAATGCGTCTTCTCAAGCAACCTTTAATACTCGGGCATATTATCACAGGACTTTTGGTAGGCCCACAATTTTTTAATATTACACATGCGCACGAGGCTATAGAGGCTTTCGCCAAAATTGGAATTGCTATTCTCTTATACATAGTTGGAATTGGATTGAGTCCAGTAGTTATACGCGAAGTCGGAAAAATCTCATTGCTAACCGGTATTGGTCAGGTACTCTTCACTAGCTTGTTTGGTTTCATTATTGCACGTTTCATGGATTATTCTGTTGTCAGTTCTTTGTATATTGCAGTAGCACTAACTTTCAGTAGCACCATCATTATTTTGACACTTTTGACTGAGAAACGAGATATACACAAACTTTATGGCCGAATCTCAATAGGGTTTTTGGTAGTGCAAGATTTGATCGCAATGGGTATTTTGATTGTGGTAACTTCTCTAGCAGAAAGCGACACTTTGGCCCTGACTCTATTAGTTACGCTGGCAAAAGGAATTGTATTGGTGCTTATCTTTGGGGCAATAAGTAAGTATATACTACCGAAACTTGAGGATTTTTTTGCAAGTTCGCAAGAATTTCTTTTCTTATTCACGATCGGCTGGGGGCTTGGTTTGGCGTGGTTGTTTCACTATGTTGGGTTTTCTATTGAGATAGGTGCTTTAGTTGCAGGTGTAACGTTATCAGTCTCCCCATACGGTAAAGATGTAGAATCAAAGCTCAAACCATTACGTGAGTTTTTTATAATAATGTTCTTTGTTTTGCTCGGCTCTGAAATGACTTTTGACAATTTTAGCTCAATTCTGACTCACGCAGGTATATTCTCTATCTTTGTACTGTTTGGAAACCCATTTATAGTTTTTATTCTGATGGGGGCGTTGGGGTACAACAGTAAAACCGGATTCATGTCGGGACTGACTGTTGCACAGATAAGCGAGTTTTCGTTAATTCTTATTTTAGTAGGTCTTGAAATGGGACACATAGATAGTGCGGTGGTGTCAATGATTACGATTGTGGGATTGATTACCATAGCCGGGTCAACATACCTAATAATGGGCGCAGATGCGCTTTGGTCAAAAATGGAAAGATTTATCAGCTTTTTGGAAAGAAAAAATGCTGTACAAGAACTTGCTTTTCTTGGATCATATGAGGTTATACTGTTTGGTTGCAGTAGAAGTTCATTTGATTTCCTGGAACACTATCGAGAACTGAAGGAAAAATTTTTAATTGTAGATTTTGATCCTCGCTTAATTTCAAAGCTTAAAGGACAGGGCTTAGAGGTTGTTTATGGGAATGCAGAAGACGTAAACTTTTTGGATGACATAAACATTGGGGAAGCAAAAATGATTTATTCGACAATCCCTGACCACGAAACTAACCTAGGAATTTTAACCAAAGTAAGAAGCATAAACAAAGATTCTATTGTTGTTGTAGTTTCATTTAGAATACATGATGCACTGGCACTGTATGATGCTGGAGCGTCATATGTGCTCCTACCACAACTCATTGGGGGAAAGCTAGTCTCAGAATTTGCAAAAGAATACGGCGAAGACACAGAAAAATTCTCTCTAGAACGTGCAAAACACATTAGGTACCTTAGGAATAGGTTGTCGTTGGGACAATTACACCCGATCAAAGCTTCCCATTAAGTACTTTTGGTGATTTAATCTGTTTGCCAACTGGAGAGGTGCAAGAGTGGTCTAATTGGCTAGTCTCGAAAACTATGCGCGGGGTAACTCGCACGAGGGTTCGAATCCCTCCCTCTCCGCCAGTTGTCAAAATCACCACTTTTAGAGGCTTCTGCCAGTCTTTGATAGGGCAAATTATATTGTACTGACGCTATTTGTTTGTTTTGAATAGATATTTTCCAAAGTACAGATTTCAATAAATCAGATTTAACTGGTTCTTCACCCTCAATAAACATGTTTGGCAAGTCATAACAGTATTCTTTAAGGGTTTTCAGTTTTTCCAAAGTTGTTTGTGGGGTTTCTTTTGGAAGCTTGGCGAGTTGTTCTTGGATAAGCAATTTTTCTGACTTTAATGTGTTTTGTTTGTTGTTATATGTAGTTTTATCAATGGAATTATCAATAAATGCGTCTAGTAAGTTAGAAAGCTTGTTTTCAATGTTTTTAAGTTGGCTTTCTAAGTTTTGTTTTATGGTTATTTGGTTTCCTCCTTGTTCTAACAGTTCTTTGCCATAAGTTTCTAAAGATAAATCAGCTAGTTTTTTATCTTTGATAATGCCAGTAAAAGACGATGCTACTAAGTCTTGTATATCAGTTTCATCTAAGTAGTCTTTGTGTTCACTACACAGTCCTTTGCCATTGGTACAGTAATAATATTTGTATTTATCTCCCTTTTGAGTAGCAGTAATATTACAACCACAGACAGCACATGTTAGATAACCCCTATACAAAAAGTCATGTGTACGCTTTTTAGCCCTATTCTTGCCCTTTAAAACAGCTTGTACTCGTTCAAACAGTTCTCGGCTAACAATTCCCTCATGTATACCCTCATAAATCACTCCACTGCGTTTAATATCTCCACGATATACAGGGTCAGTTAATATTCTATGAATTACTGCCTTAACAACTTTTATATTTCCTACACGCGTTCTAAAGCCATCTTCAAAAAGAATATTAGCAAGTGCTTTTTCTGAATAAGTATTTGTGGCGTATAGTTCATAAGCCTTTTTGATATACACACTTCTGATAGGGTCGGGATAAATCTTTCTATCAATATTTACATAACCAATAGGGGCATAACTTGGATATTCCCCATTTAAGAGTTTAGTTTGAACACCACGCTTAACTTTAACTGATAAATCCCTTGAATATTGTGTTGCCCTCAAAAACTCAAATCCCATGTAAAACAAGTCTGATACAGCATTAAAATTCTTGCTAAGAGTTCTAATTTCTTTGATAAACCCTGTTTCCATTAACTTGTATAAAAATCCTGCTTCAACAAGATTTCTTGCTAGTCTATCAATATCAACAACAATTAATGCATCCGCTTCGCCTGATTTAATTCTTGAAATTAACAAATCAAAAGTTGGTCTATTACCATCATCCATAGCAGATTTTGACTCTTTAAGAATATCAACAACAGTTAAGTTATTATTTTTAGCCAGTTCAAAACAAAGCCTTTCTTGAGTCTCTAAAGATTGAACTTGCTTATTGCCTTCATCAGAGGATTTTCTAGTATAAATAAAATATTTAAGTTGATTATTTTCAGTCATTACTATCCTTAGTGGGCAGGATAGGGTTTTTTAAATCAAACAAACTTATGGATATATTACCACCATGCATTTCACTTTTGTACTTTTTAACATAAATTGGCTGGCGATTTCTTAAGTTATATTTGTTAATTATCTTTAAAGCGTTTTTACTGTATTCCACTTGTGGGTGTTCAAGATACTTACTTCTTAATACTTTTTTAGCACTACCAAAGCGATTATCATCAATATCTTTAGCGAGATACTTTGCTAAATATGCACCAATATTTGATACATGTTCAATGGATTTAATGTTTACAAAACCATATCGCCAGATTTTGGCTAATGTCTCATTTGGAGTATATAAAAGATTACTAATCATGTGGTAATGAATTGCACCCCTTTGCTTTTTGTCTTGAAACTCTGGAATCGCGACATATTTAAGTTTAGGAAAATATGTTTTAAGGCGTTGAATAAATCGCTTAAAAACCCCATGAGTTTGTTTAATATCCCTGATATCAATTTTGTTTGTATCTGCAAAAGTTAGGGTTACAAATTTGCTTTTGCTGTTAAAGTTACAATCAACAAGTCGCCTTATGTTATTGATAGCGTTTATTGCACTTCGCTTTTTGTATTCAGCTTTTCTGCTTTGCTTTTCCTTTTCAATCTTTGCCCTAAGTTCAGGGGGTAGTTCATCCAAGGGCTTGTCTAATTTGGTCTTAAAATGTGGCTGGTTTAGGATAACGGGCTTTTCATAGTCATACACTTCTATTGTGTCTTTGGATTTTATTACTTTGAGTCTACTTACTTCATAAGTTTTGCCATTATGAAGCACTTTTTCACCCCTTAATTTTTTGCGGTCATAAAAAACGGTATTATCTAGTTTAATATGGTCGCCACGGCTACCGCCGTTTTGGCGACCATGGGGATTAACCACATTTTTCATATAGCACTGCCTTTCTGTAAGTTGAAGTTAAAAATTGCCCTGCCTAAGTAGAAAAATGAGATATAGCAATCCAAAACTTCTTTATCAGAAAGATTTAAGTTGTAATCTTGATTAAAGACTTCTTTGATTTTGTTTAGTTGTTCTTTTTTTGGCTTGAGTTTCTGCCCACTTGCTTCCTGCATGGGCTGACAATAGGGTTTTTAGCAAGTTATTTACATGTGAAAATGATGGGGAATTTTATGGGGAAATTTGTGTTTAGTTGTTACTGCGCACTATATAGCCTGTATTTCTTACTGGTTCTAAGTAGTCTCTTATCTCATTTGCAGTTGCTTTGTCTACATTATTGGAAACCAGTGTCTCAAAAATATCCCTTTTGATTTGTTGAATATTATCTTTTAAGGCTTTATCAACTTTACCAAAATATGCGGTTATATTAAGGGTTTCGGCTATTTGTTTATATGTAACTGTGCTATCAATACTTTCTAGCATAAGCCTAAGTAGCCTTAACTCATTTGATGTTATATTTATTGGCTTCCTACCCTCAATTGTTATTGTATTTTGGTCTTTGTTTAGGGTAACTTTTTTGTGTTTTATGATGTTGCCAAAAAGTACTAAATTCTTTTTGGTTATATGTTCTAAAAGCAGTTTATCAATCTTTGTAAAGGCTAGTTTCAAGTCATTTGGTAGGGGTTCTAGTGATAATTCCTTTCCAATACTTTCAATATCTCCAACAAATCCCTTTTTAACTCCTCGCCACATTTTAACCCTATATGAAGTGTCATAATTTAGAGATTTGAAATAGTTATATTGACCAAGTTTTAATGCGTCAATAAAGGGGTATCTATCAATTACTCTCCATGTATTCCACAATTCTTGGTATAAGTCATCTAGTTCAGTATCTACTGAGACAAATACATAATCTGGCTGGTTATCATAACCATCATAAACGCCACACATAATTTCATATAGCTTTGAGTGGATATGTAAATAGTAGTATTTAAGCCACTTTTCACTAAGTTTAGTTATATCTTTTCCACCATTCAAAATCTGCATGTAACTATCATCACCAATATTATGCTTTGATTTGAAAATAAATCTGTCAAAAGGGGATAAAAGAGTGTTTATTAACTTATCTAAGAAACTAGCCTTTTCTTGGTACATATGTTTAGAGTAGGGCAGTTTCCTAATCAGCATTGTACAAGCAACAGCGCATTTCCGCCAACTCCCCACCACAAAACTTGGAATTTTACCACACCCTTTGGGCGTGGTTGTTTTCTTTTAATGTGGTGGGATAGTTGTCTTAAGAAGTGCCAAAATATGAAGAATATGATACTCTGTGCCTATCCTATAAGTAGAAAAGACTAATCTACATTGACAAATCTATTATCCTGTAATATACTATAGGGTATAGAAAACTGTAATCCTTGCGCTTAAATCCAAGCGCCAATCTAAATAAGGAGCTGAGAAAATGTTGAAAGTCATTCTGGTCATCTTGAATGTCATTCTGGTCATCATGAACTTTGGTTTGTACATGATGAACCCAGAAAAGAATGTGTTTAATCTGGTAATCGCAGGGCTTTGGTTTGTTGCTTTCCTCCTGAATCTGTTCAGCCTCTATCTGAAAAGCAAAGGCAAGGATAAAGAGGATTAAAACAACCCCCTGCCCAAAACCCCCAAATGGTTAACAAAAAGCAAGTTGACCAAGAGGGGGTTTAGTTTTTTCTAAATATATTTTCTTTTGATAAAATACTCATTGGATACATGGATAGATATTTTCCAATATCGCCCCATGCCCTCCGCCATTGGAAAACTTTTAAAAGGCATATAGGAAATCGTGAAAATGACAAAACTGATAATTATAGGAACAATTCATCAAAGCACACAGCGATATACTGCGCTGGACCTTTACAAAGCGATAGAGCAAATTCGACCTGAAGTAATCTTTGAAGAGTTACCTCCAGAAATGCACAAAAATACAATGCAAAAGAGTATACCCTTTGGGGAGGAACTTGAAGGGCAGGAGGGATCTGCAATTAATTGGTACCATCAAGAACATACTTGTACTGTTATACCCGTAGACTTACCTAATAGAAGCAAGATATTCGCAAAGAAAATCTCTAGTGATGGGTATGGAAAAGCCTTCTCATTTTTACATAATATATTGACTTCATCCAAACCTACGAAGGATGAGCGAGATAAGTTGAAATTGTACTTTGCAACAGTTGAGCGACAACGGGAAATGGCAAACAAGGGCACCATAAGAGAAATTAACAGTAATGACATGGACAAACTAATCACAATAAAACACACGACAGCTATCGGTACGTGCATTCCAATATTGGAAAAGTATTCAGCAGACAAAAATCTTGCTATTTATTGGAAGAATTATGAAGAGTGGTTCGAAAAACGAGAAAATTATATGGCTGCACAGATTATAAAACATCTAAAAAAGTTTACTTGTGCTGTATTCCCAGTAGGGGCCGACCATAGGGTTGGGCTTTACCAAAAATTAGTGAAATACGCCCAGTTATATTAACTGTATATGACAACTAAAACCAAAGATCTATTACTTTTTATTTTTCTTGTAAGCACTATCACGGTATATTACTTTTTTCGACCGGTTGGTCTGTTAATTGTACTTTTGTGCCTAAGTGCTGGTCTCTTGGTAATGTGGTTCAAACCAAAACTGGCGACTATTACGTGGAGAAAATATGCTAAGCCATTTTTGGCGTTATCACTAGTTAGCTTTTTAGTTTTTTCTTACTTTAACACTCGGCTTTATTCTTATGATGGGTTGAACAACCATTGGCGAATGGTGTTGCTTGTTGCAGATCATGGTCAAGTAAATTTTCCTGAAAAACCGTATTTAGCTGAATTTTTGTTAGGCATAATTTTGCGATTGAGCAGTTTAAGAGTAGTGAATTTAACAATGGGGCTCTGGGCTATTATATCTGCAGTTTTAACTTTCAAATTGTTACAACACTTGTCCAAGGATACGAGAGTACAAAAAGCTAGCTGGTTACTCGTTATTTTGTCACAACCCTTTTTAGCCTTAGCGTTCTTGGAATTTAAGATGGATATGATTTTGTATGCTCTAGTTACTGGCGCATTAATACTGTTTTTAGAGATCACGGAAAACTCAAAAGCAAAATTGTTCCCTTTTTTTGCGTTGACTCTAGGTTTGTGTGTTTTGATTAAAAGTTCGGTGATACCGACAGTGATAATGCTAGGTTTATTAGCATTTATATATCTAGCGAAAACTAGCTTTAGAAAAAATCTACCTTTATTTCTACTTGGAGGAGCTGCTTTTTTAATCCCTATACTTTTTTGGGTTTTAAGTTTGGGGATTACAGTCCCCCATTTTGATAGAACTCTTGGAAAACCCAACAATGTGACCTATCTACAACGTAACGAGCAGAAACTAGAGCAATGTATAAATGACAAGCTTGCGCGCGATTATGGCTCGTTTATATATGGCTCACGTACACAACTTGTTTTACTGCAACCACTGTTTTTCATAACCAGCTATAACAATTATGGATTCGCTGAAATACCCTTGCAAAGCCTCGGAATATTTTTATATGCTGGGATTTTTGTTTTTGCTATCTTCGGGCGCAAGTTCGGAAAATTATATTGGGTAGGACTGGGAACACTAATACCGTTTTACGTTTTTGTAGCTGCACCATATTGGTATTTGTTTTACTTATTCCCTCTTTTCGCTTTAGCTTTTTTTACACTAGTCGAACAGATAACCAACGAGAAATTTAAAAAAGTGGTTTATATTCTTGTAGTAGCAAGTCTGGTACATAACGTGACAACAGTTGGTTACGCAACAAAAATAGCCTTTACGCCTATTGAGTCTTTTGCCGAAGAAAATATCAAGAAAACGTTTCTCAAAGACACTTACGAATACAACAAAATACTTGAGAAGGTAGCCCAAAACGGCAAAATATTAAATGCAAGTGAAAAAGGCCATCAAATCTTTTTCTTGTTTATGAAAGACAACGATACGCATGTCATCAATTCTAACTATTACTTTGGAACAAGTGGAAAGAACAATGATGAAATGAAAAACGAGTTGCTTAGCCAAGGGATTAGATATATTACTGTCTTTGAAGGTGCCCTAGATCACGAATGGTACGTTGGGTGTCCAAAAGAAAATAATCATGTTTTAAAGGGGTTTTTGGAGAAATATACTACGAAGGTTGAGACTGGAATTGCATCTGATAAAGCTCCCAGCTTATTTGACTTGAAAATCGTAGAGTCTGCTTCTTATTGAAACGTATGCAGGAGCACGTAAATTAAATGCTTTTTTAAAAGTTTGCCCATCCACAGTGATGGTACCTTTATCAGTTGAAAGGGTTACTTGAGTCGTTTGGCCGTTATTACCTACATTAACATCTATATTCGTGACCTTTGAGTAACCTGTTGAAATATCGTCAGCTTTTTCGCGTAGTTCATCCATGGAGTATGGGTCACCTCCCCAACAATTGGTGGTTAATGGGGAAACTTTACTATCGGAGTGATCATTCAACACCACATAAGCGTTTAGGATGTCCGCCATCTCTTTTTCTGATAGCCAAGGATGTGCATGACCGCAAGTATCAGAATTAAAAGTGTAACTCTTGGAATACCACGCCCAATAAAACCAAGGTGAGTCTGCTTTGTTTTCATATGAGTCGCTGGGCCACTTACCATCCCAACCTACGCCATCATCAATATAGCCACCTGTGGTTGATGAATACATAGCATGAGTATCTCCTTCAATAATCATGCCCTCAGTGTCATCAACAGCTTCTTTCCAACGACTTGGGGGGTTGTCGGCTTTACTCTTAAGAAAAACCTGACAACTTTGAGATGTGCAAATAGATTTGCCTTGTTTTACGTACCTATAGGCATACGTTCTGCCGGCAATAGCCTGAGCTTTAAGAGCTTCTTCAGGCCAATCACTTGGCATTTCGGCCAAGCCGTAAAGATAATACTGAAAATCCAACTCACCGTAACCATCGACATTAACTTCGTCAGGAAAGTCATCTTTCTCTTCGACATCTTTTTTGTAATAAAACTTAATAATATCCTCATAACTTTGTCCGTCTTCTGCACGACCTTTTGCACCATACTGGCTCATTCCTCGATAGTGAGTGTATGCGCCATAGCTAAAAGCAGCGAATGCTGGTTTGAAAGGTGGATCAGGTGTTTTCCAACTAGGCGACTCGTAGTCACCAACAGAACCATTATCGCCGCCATTTTTTGCAGATAGCACTTCTTGTTGTTTGGAGGATAGTTCAGCTATTCGAGCAGATAAACTCTTTAATTCACCTTCGTAGTCACCTTCTTTGTCAGACAAAACATCCAAAGTTCCCTCTTCCTGATTCTTCTGATTTTCCAATTGGTTTTTTGCAGAAATCAAACTAGCCTGAGCTGTTTCCAGTTCCTTTTTGAGATCTTCAGCTTCTTTTTTATCTTTTTCAAAATTGGATATTTCGGTGTTTAGTATGTTTATCAGACGTATAGATTCCTCGTTAAGGGTCTTTTGAAAAATATAGGAAACCGTGGAATATTGAAAACCATTAAGTCCAGCTTCTTTGCGTTGGGCAAAGTAGGTTTCAAGTTCATTTAGAACACCACGTTTAGTATAGTTTCTAACTATTCTGTTTCTAAGATCAACCTTTTTGTCTAATTGAACGTTTTTGTCCTGAAGGTTAGATTTTATCTCCTCAAGGGTTTTGTTCATGTCGTTGATCTCATTCTGGATTCCGGTCAGTTCTTCCTGGGTGACACTTAGTTGACCTAATAAATTGCTTATCTTTGAAGTAACAGAGTTTTTTTGGTTGCGCACATCCTCAAGTTTTTTGCTAGTAGACTCGTACTTTTCTTCACGTTCTTCTATCTCTTTTTCGTAGCACTCTGCTTTATCGTCAAGGTCAGATATGTTTTTACAAGGGTCATCCGCAAACACTGTAGTCAGAGGTACTATTGCCATCAAGATTAGCGAAAAAAATAAAACGAAAAATAACGGCACTATCTTAGTAACCTTGAGCATAAGTGAATAATAACATATCATCGCAGTCTGGTTTCGTTCTTGATATACTTTACTAAAGTGAGAAATTTCACAAAACTTTATCTATTATCAATATTTTTTGTTTCTTTATTTGTTGCTCTACCCCGAGCCAGTTTTGCTGCCGGAGGTGTTAATGTGGACATTACAACTTGTGAAACGGGACTAGACAACTTAGGTATCAGTTACGAAATGGTTACAATACCAGGCAATTATGCTGATATACAAGTCCAAGAAACCATACTACAAAATGGCGCACAAATATACAGCTATCCAGACGCATGGGGAGGAACAGTAATATGCGATAGTCAAGGGTGTATTTGCGATTGGGGATCCCCTTGCCCTATCACACAGGATTTTACAGAGACTGCAACCGAGGAAGATGCGACTATTACCGCTATTGTACAAATGACATGGGACTTTACCGATGTAAACGGAACGACTATTACAGAGCAATATACGGGGAGTGCGGTTTGCACAACACCTATTAACCCTGATGAATGCGGAGATCCAATCCCCTATAGCCAGACACCTACTATAGACGATTGCGGTGGAGAATGTGCCTCTGATTCATACTGTGTGATTGGTGCCCCGGATTGGGAACCAAGATGCATATCAGCTGCTGTATGCGCGGGAAATCCAGGACAATGCTCAAATCCTGTTTCATATACACAACAACCTACAGCTGATGATTGCGGAATTGGGGGATGTGGCAGCGGGGATTACTGTGTAATAGGGCCACCAAATTGGACGCCAACATGCGTACCTTCCAGCGTATGTAATGGTGGCCAGTGCGCTGTAATTGGTCAGGTTTGCAACGTAAACACAAGACCTTGTTGTGATACTTCACAATCATGTAGCTTTATTCCCTATGCTGGAACAAAGGTGTGCACTTCAGGAAACATGTGCGAACCAGGGCAACACTCCCAGTGCAACAGCACCTGTTCACTAGGAGGACGCTGTGAAATACTAGACATAAACAACCCCGATGCAGGAGGTACATGCGTGTGTAACACAGATGCAACACTTCCTCCAGGATCCTTGATAAACATTGCGGACGAATCTGCTGAACCTCCAACATACACGGGGCCAATTATTGACTATGAAAGCTTTTTACAAAACGTATACAGGTTGATGCTACCACTTACAATTGGTTTAGGCGGAATACCGATAGTAATACTAGGTGCCTACAGGATTCTTACAAGCCAAGGTGACCCTAAAGCAGTAAAAGAAGGTAAAGAAGATATGACTGAAGCAGTTAAAGGTATTTTGTACATATTGTTAGCACTTTCTATACTTAGAATAATCCTACGTAATTTTCTAGGAGGTTTATGAAATATTTATTTATTTTTCTATTTTTTATAACTTTCTGGTTTCATGGTTTAGGAAGCGCACATGCCGCAGGCAGTGTTAGCGTACAGATTACGGAGTGTACTTTAGGGGCAAGTGGCATAGATGTTGACTACGTTCTAGTACCAGAGGAGGGCTACTACAGCGATATAGACGTAGAAGAGGTTGTTACAAGAAATGGAAGTGTTATCTACTCTGAATCAGACGGATGGGGAGGAAATGCTACATGTACCAATTTCGGATGCACTTGCGACTGGGGGTCACCATGCCCACCGGGTTGGAATTTTTCAACCACAGTGAACACACACTCAGCCGATATTGTTGCAAACATAACCTACACTTGGGAGTACTGTAATACTAGTGGCAACTGCACTACTGAGACTGTATCAGCCGCAGCCAACTGCCAAACTCCCGCCCCTCCCCCACCAAATCCATGCGGACCTAATGTTTATTGGTATCAAACGGCAGTAGAACCGGATACATGCGGCGAGGATACTTGTGCAGCCGGTCAAAGGTGTGAGTCTAACGGAAGTGGCACACCCCAATGTGTTTCAAGAAGCGCATGCTACGCTCAACAAGCATGTTCACCGGCATACTGGTACCAGTCACCCGTGGATTCTACACAATGTGGACAAGGCGTTTGTGGCGACTCACAAAGATGTGAAACTTTAGGTGGTGGTGGCATATGCAATACGCGTGAAGAATGTACGGCATCATGCGGACCTCCAGTATACTGGTATACAACAACAGTAGATCCCGACACCTGTGGCGACGGCGGGTGTACCGCAGGGCAACGATGCGAAAGTAATGGGGGAGAGCCTACCTGCAATAATAGAGCACAATGTATCCCCACAGGCACACCTTGTACTAGTCCCGTAACTGGTACACCCGAAGCCACAGACTGTGGTATAGGCGGATGCCCAAGCACACAATACTGTCAGGCCGGATCAAACCCAATATGTGCTGATCATACGGTATGTGGAAGTGGCCCAGGACCAAATTGTGCTACTGTCGGAGAGGAGTGTAATCAAATAAACACACCATGCTGTGATAGCAGCCAAACATGCGCGTTTAACGCATGGGCAAACACACAGATATGCATTAGTGCCGAACCTATTTGCGATGTGGGTGTTGCAGGAGACCAAATATGTCAAGATATATGTACTTTTGGAGGTACCTGTATACCAATAAATCCTAACGAACCTGATAATGGAGGCACTTGCGACTGTACAGCAGGTAGCGGAGGAATTTCAGACGAAACTACATATGAAGATGAGGAGGCCATACCACCCACCTATGTAGGAGCCATAGTGGACTTTGAAAGCATGCTGTCAAACTTATATAAACTGTTGCTTCCTCTAGCCATAGGGATAGCTGGAATACCTCTAGTCACGCTTGCTGGCTATAGAATTATGACAAGTCGAGGCAACCCAGACCAATTAAAAGAAGGCACAGAAGACTTAACTGCCACTGGAGCAGGAATATTATATTTGCTATTAGCTTTGACAATACTTAGAATAGTATTAAATAACTTTCTTGGAAATTAGATAAAGTGATCATTAAAGACATAATGAAAATTTCAATATTGTTCTTGCTCGTGGCTACCTTAAGTTCCAATAAAACTTACGCAGGAGATGGAACTACAGGCAGTTCATGTGATGATGGTGATGGCTCATGTGGAGGACCATGGTCTGATGTCGATTGTGCGGCGGGATATGTCTGTGTTAATCCGGCGGAAACACCTCCAGCACCACCACAACCTGGAACATGTCAACCAAGTGCGGCATGTACCATAACATGTGGAGATTCCGGAACTTTCAATGAATGTGATGAGGAAGGGGGTTGTAGCCAAGGACAACAGTGTGGTCAGGATGTTGGCGGGAACTGGCAATGTATAACACCACCACTAGGCTCCTGTGGAAATGTGTTACCAGATGGGTCTCCATGTACGTATGACTATCAGTGTGCAGGGGGGTCCTGTACTGTGCAACAAAACGGAGGAGGTATTTGTGGTGGCCAGGGCTGTATACCATACGGGAATGTCTGCGTTTCAGGGGGGACACCGGTACCAGGAGGATGTTGCGGTGGCGTTAACTGCACACAATACACCGATGGTAACAGTTACTGTGGCGATCCCTTTGCTATCTTTGACGAACCTATAACTCCGAATGAATATGATGGATCAATCGTGGACTATGAGAGCTTCTTACAAAACATGTACCGCCTTATGTTACCCATAGCTATAGGATTGCTAGGTATACCTACAGTTGCAATTGCCAGTTACACCATAATGACCAGTCAAGGCGATCCAATGAAAGTAAAGAGAGGAATAGAAGAACTTACAGCAGCTATATCCGGACTATTATTCTTACTTTTAGCACTATCCATTTTGAGAATTATTCTGAAAAACTTCCTAGGACAGTAGGAGAATGATTAGTTCAATATCAAAGTAATAAATTTGCTATAATATATATAGCTTATTTATAAGCATCAGTATGTAAATTTTTTTAGTAATCTATAGAAGGAGGTGTAGGAAAATGTTAAGAGAAGTATTAGCACAAGCAGTTTCGACAAGCACTGTTGTGAATCCTTTAGCTCTTGGTACAAAAGTTACTTTAGCACAGATCTTTACGATAATAACAAATATCGTGTTGGGTATTGGTATAGCTTTGACAGTTGTATTCTTGATTTTAGGAGGTATACAGTACATAACTTCTAGAGGTGATGCCAAAGCAGCTGAACAAGCTAGAGGTGCATTAACAAACGCAGTTATCGGTTTCATAGTTGTTATAGCAGCAGTAACAATCAGATATGTTGTAGCAAACGTATTAACAGGTGGTACAAATACAGCAGGCTTAAACAACGTAACTCCGTTCTAGACTCTGAATTTGAACTTATTTTATGCCTCACCCCGAGGGGTGAGGCTTCAGTGATAAAGGTAGGTGATTGTGGGTATTTTAACTAATTTAATTGCAGAAGAATCTAATATTACGGGAACTCAGTATGAGAGTTTAGGTGCAATTATGTCTGTAGTGCTTAACTATATAATAGGATCAGGTATAGCAATATCATTAATAGTTATTATTATTTCGGGAATAAAATTTATGGAAAGCCTTGGTGATCCAAAAGCAGTAGACAGTGCAAAAAATGCACTCAAGTATAGTATACTGGCATTTCTTCTTTGCGGAGGAGCATTAACCATAAAGGCAGTGGTATTTAATTCAATAGGCGTGTCAAACACGGACTTACAGAATGGTATTCCAACGTTTTAAAACTTTATTAGTACTGGGAGTATTTGTTCTAACAACCTTTACTTTTCCAAGGATTTCTTTTGCACAAAATTGTAACAACGTAAACTATGATGATCCTTCAATCGTACAAATAGTATGTCCGTTTATCGGTGTTATAAACATGCTAATTTTATCCGCGGGGGCAGTATTTGTTGCGATTGTAGGTTTCGCTTCCTACAAATATTCAACTTCATTGGGTGATCCTAAGGGAGCACTGGGAGCAAAAAACACTTTAACATATGCTGTGTGGGGACTGGTTGCAGTGACTGGGCTTTACACAATGTTTTCGATAATAGCTGGTGCATTTGGCTTCAATATAGAACTGGTTGGAGGCGGAGTTTTTGGACTTATGCAGGAAAGATTTTGCGAATTTTTAACGAACTCCACGGTAAGCGGACCTCCAATACTTAGTGGTATTTCAGGGTGTAACTAATACTTTAGTAGGGTAATTCGTTAAACTTTATTTCCGGAGGAGTATTTTTGTATTTATAGCTCGCTGTTGCAGATAACCCCTTACCGTCAGTTGATCTAAGATTTGTTATTCTTATCTGATATTCTGTGTATGGGAGCCAACCTGAGGCTTTTGGTAATACCACAACCTTAGACTTATCATTTTCCAAAACGCGTACGTTATGATCAATAGCCGGCAATACAGAGATTTCTATGGTAGACAAATCTACCGGATCACTAAATTCAAAAGTAATCACCTGGAAAGGATCCAATGTTTGATGCTTTAATCCTTCAGCAGGGGTCATTTTTATCAATTGAACAATATCTCCCGGTTTTAGAGCATCTTCCTGAGTTACAATCTTGGGAGTTTGTGTAGTAGACTTTTCATTAAGACGAGCTAGGTCGAATATAAAAATCAGTACTATTATTAACAACCCAAATATTATCAACAACAGTCCTTTGTTTGCTTTTAGCTTGTTTATAAATGAAGACATCAACTTTGCACTTTCAAACTAATTACAAATAACACTTTCTGGGGGTATCCCCTGCCATGCGTTCCCAGTCCACTCTGCCAGCTCTACATGTACATGAGTGTTTTCTCCCCATTCTGCTGTTTCGGCTACTTTGGCTCCAGGTTCGAGGGTGCCTGTTACAGCAGAACCAACAGCTATATGTAACAAAGTCATTTTGTATATTTCATCACCGGCTGAATTATAACCAGTAGCTACCGCTAAACCACCAAAGTTAGCAGACCCTACATTACCCACAGACCAACTGTCCGCAATATTTGGCAAATATACAGTCCAACAACTGTTAGAAACATTATCAGAAGCATAACCATAGTAACTCCTTGCAGGATCCAAACCATTGCAAACATTACTTGCTACCAAACTACCCCTTGCTGGCGTACCCGAGGCAGAGGTTGGTATATTAAAGTCACAAGGATCATTTACATAACCCCAGTTTACAAGACTGTTCCAGTAGGTATTTGATCCGTGTCCCGTCTCATTACTCGATGTATAAGATCCTGTGCTTACGACACCACCATCACGAAAAATACAACTACTTGGTGTTATGGTTGCCTCTGGGCAAGGAGGTGCTGCATTTACACCGCCACCTGGAGGACCCCCATAAGTGTACTCACCACCACCCATAACAGCAGGATTGACGGGAGCAAAACCACCAAGCACATGTGTGATAACAATCGTTGCCCCAACCATAACTATAATTGGTATCGCAAGAGCACCTAAAATCATTTTGAACGCGGCATTAACGGCGGCACCAAATTCCTCAAATATCCCTGAAAAGTCCCACTTTAATGCTGCTTTAAAAACGGCCTCTCCAACATCCAGTACTTTCTTTACAACATATCTAATAGCAGGCTCAATAGCTTTTACAAGATAAGAGCCAACTACGGTTTCTGAAGCAGCAGCCTGTCCAAACCAAGAAAGTAATTTAGTTATAGCACGCTCAATAAACATTCTTAATGAGCCACGTGCAATTTTTTGTGCTAAAAGTGTTTTATAATTTACGGCGACATTGAGCACACGCCCTAAGGTTGTTTCGAATAACCTTGTTTGAAAGGCATTCAGATATTTGTAGACTTTCTGCAACGGCCCGGCATATCTCTTTGTTATGCCCACAACACTTGATACTCCCCAATGATCTTGCATCAAGTCATAGTTATGAACTCCCATGAAGATCGAAAACGCAAAAGCTGGATCATTAGCGTTGCCACCTAACTTGGCGGCCTGCTTATCCAACCAACGTTTATAAGCAGTAAACTCCTTGAACAGATCAGCTGCAGCATCCCCATGGATCTTAAAGCCCACGGCACGTAGCTTTTGTAAAAATTCTGCTTCAGAACCTGACATCAACAGATCTTTAAAGGAATCTGGATTAAAAAGATTTCTAGCACGCAACTCTTTAAGTTGTGATTTGAACTTATGGTTGGTTAGAAAATTAAAGTGATCTCCACCAATTAAAGTGGCTTTTTTTACACCACTTGGAAGATCAAACTCAACCTTAAAACTATTGGCAAAAATCCTGGTTGTCTTTCCGGTACTATCTCCAAGGAATCCAACACCGGCACCTCCAATCTTGAACAGATAATCCATATCTACATTTACACCATTAATGTTTCGAGTGATTTTATGGGCTTCTTCAATCTTCAAACCAAAATTATTTACACTCCTGAGTGCCTTTTCTACGTAATAACTCGGAGTAAGATATTTGTACTTAGCCTTCAACCTACTCCAACCATAGGTGTTTAACATTCCCTTTAGTAAGCCGTCCTTTTCTATTGCATTAAAAAACTCATCCCATTCTTGTTGGGCACGCTCTTCCTCTAATCTTGGTATTAACGAAAAAAGTACATTACCTTTAGATGTTATCCCACCGAGTGCCTTTTCATGTTCGTCATACTTGAACCAACTATTATTAATGTTGCGGAGATATTTTCTCTGAGCACTGTACCCCCACAATGGAACATCACCACCTGTAATAGTTTCACCTATTAGACCAACTTTAGTTACACCATCAAGTTGCTCCTTCAATTGCCTCTTCAACTTTTTTCGTTCAGCTACACTTAGATTTTTTATTTGGGTTACATCAAAACCACCCAAGATATTGTCCAATTCTCGTCTAGTACCTATTAATCCGCGTCTAGATTCCAAATGGCGTTGCATATCCGAACGCACTTTTTTCTGTTGATCAAGCGGCAATTTACTAATAAGGTGTTCTATCTGATCCGGAGAGTAACTTTTAACATTTTCTAAAGAAGACTTTATTTCAGAAATACGCTTGTTTACTAAAGCATCCAGTTCAGTTTGAGTTCTTGCGACACCATCACCACTATAAGCTGCGCGCAAAGACCTATCCAAAGTGGTCATATATGAGTTGATATCGTTCTGATCTACGTGACCTAAGGTTTTTTGAAACCCTAACATATTAACCTGTGCATCTATAGCTTTTAAGGGATTTTCTGAGACTAAAAGCTCGTCAAGATTTCTACTAGCCTGCCCAATCTGTGCCTGTAAGTTATCAAAATAACGTGATAACTCTGCCTGGGAGTGTAATCCTTGAACATGATCTACATATCTATCTAGTGTTGCAGCATCAGTAATACCATTACGTCTATAAAGATTTCGAATACTTTCCTCATAATTTGCGGATTCCCAGTAATAGCTACCATTGGCACCATCCCAATCCATACCATGGACTTGTTTTTTCATTAGCGCATCAACATTGGCAGCAAAATCCTCATCCCAATTACGCCTATCGCTAAAGTCGAGCGTCTGCATTGCATTAGCAAGAAAAACTTGACTCTTTATGTCCTCGTCCATGGCATAAAGAGACTTCTTCACGAAATTATCATAAGATTCTTCCCTTTTCCTAACGCTAGTGGAATGCAGCTCAAAGTCCAATACGGCTTGTTTAACACCCGAGTACATCGGATCATCCAGACTGAGAATAGTAGAGGTATAATCATCGGGATTTTTACCACGTCCTATTAGTTGAACATCTTTGCGGATTGCTCTTATATCGTCACCGACCCCAGGGGTCATTCCACGGCCATTTGCATAACGTAAGGCTGCTTTTTCCATTTCAGCCACAGCAGCCTTGCGTGATTTTGTTTCCCAGCTTCTGACCGTATCATCTATGAAAGATCCATTTGATGGTGTGTTATCAGGTTTATCATCGCTGAGCATGGTCGCCCAGAGCTTATAACGAGAACGTCTATCAAAGTCATCAAAATCAAAGACACCACTTACCCAACCCTGCACAGTCTTTTTTGCCATTCCACCAGGGTCTTTTGCCCAATCCGCAGGATTGATAGAAATCTTAACCGCCACACCAGGCATATCCTCTAAGGCCTCAGTACCACGACGCTCAAACTCCTCCATGTCTATTCTTTTTTCAGGAGTAACACCAATGGTTAAACTACCAGTAAGATCTTTTACATATCTCTCCTTTAGCCAACCAGGCAAGTTAACGGTATCTAAAGCACGCTCCAGTTGATACTCTAGTTGATTTATACCACCCAACAGATCCATTCCTGCAGGCATATCAAAAAGAGGACCAGTTGGTTTACCACCACCGCCCCTGTAAACAGGGCGCTCTCCAGGGTAATATCCGAAATAAAATGGATTGGGGTTTGAATCCGCCATAATTATATTCTATAATAAAAATTGAATAGAATCACCAACTCTCTTGGGCTATTCGAAAAAAGTCAGTATTGTAAGGTTGTAATTTATATTCTAGAATTTTACTTGAAACGTATTTATGATGTCTAAACTTAGCATAAAGTCTTTAATAACAATTTTAGTTTTAACTATGTCCGTTGCGGTATATGCTCCTAAGTCCCATGCGATATCACTTGAAGAGCTTTGCCAACCAGACAGAGGACTGTTTGAAAGAATTAGAGATGCATTAGAGGATATCAGTATTAGAAGAACAATGGTAAATGCAGGCACAACATTAGCTGTAGATTTACCTTTCTTGATAGCAACCGGAGGCTCTCCTGCAAATGTCTTTAGATGTGTGGACTACATTCAAGAATCCTCTACATTATTTTCATGTGAATTACCAGCAGCTTGTCAAATGCGCGACGAAGATGCTGCATATTGCGCCGGGCTACTAAACTCTTATGTTGATGATGTGGACTGTAGAGACGATCCTAACTGTGGCGTTGTACAAGCTCCAGGAAGCAGCATACAGGCAGGAGGAAGCCTTGCTTATATTGGAGGGCAATTAACAAAATTTAATCGTGAGCCATTGCCACTAAATTTAGCGTACTATGTTAAGCGTCAAGTTGAAGATGTACCTTTGGTAGGAACCGCCTATGCTCAGATAAATCCTTCTACAGCAGCCGACTATAGTAGTATACCACTTTTAAACATTACTTTTGAACTGTGGAAAATAGTTAGGGATGCCTCCTACGGCTTTATTGCCTTAATAATGATAGTCACTGGCGTCATGATAATGACTCGCAAGAAAGTAAGTGCACAAGCTATGGTAACAGTACAGTATGCTATTCCAAGAATTGTAATCGCACTATTCTTAATTACCTTTAGTTACGCTATTGGAGCTACATTCGCAAGTATTGGTTACGCCCTAAGAGGAAGTGCTATAGAGATAGTACATTCATTAGCAGGCACTTCCGCGGCAGAAGTCACAGGGTTTGGAATATTAGCAATTGTAGGTACATTCATAATTCTAGCGGCAACTGGTGGCCCTGGATTATCTATTATGATACTTAGTTCATTAGGTTTCATAGCGGCGTTAGTAACATATATTGCAATACAAATAAAAGTATTAATGATCTATTTGAAGATTATCGTAAAGACAATTGGGGCACCATTTACTTTTGCAATAGGTGCAATTCCAGGTAATGAAACCAAAACTACCGACTGGTTTAAAGAGATAGGTGTGTTAGTATTGGCAATGTTAGGTATGAGAGCTTTAATTGCATTTACGAATTTGGTTGTAGCTCTGGTTATAGGGGATGCTATATCAAATGCATGTAGTGTAGGGTTCGAATTTACAAGTAATGACATACCTGCCGCTGCAGACCTAGGCTTTGCAATAATGTTGATGCCTTTTGTAGTTCCATTCACATTTGCTTATGGGTACCGCCAAGCATGGAAGTTACCTAAGCAGCTAGAAACAGCGTTACTTGGTAAAAAAGACGTTAGAAAATAATTCCTATTAAAACTAATCTCGATAGTGCATAATTAGGGAGATCGTATGCCTATAAATGACGTACAAACTACAAATCGACAACATGCTGTTCCACAAAACATAATGGACGTTGAGTTCAAGATCATAGGTGATTTAACAATGCGACAATTCATATATTTGATGGTGTTTGGTGCTATGGCCTATGGAACATTTGTAGGAATTAATAATTTACTTAAGTGGCCATTAGTTATTCTAATTGTGTTAATGGGAATAGGCTTTGCATTTATTCCGTTACAAGAACGCGGACTTGATGAGTGGTTTATAAACTTTTTTAAATCAATGTACGCACCAACTCAAAGAATCTGGAAAAAGGAGGCCGAGATTCCTGCAGCACTCTCTATGGAAAATTTAGCAGTTGTAAAGCAGGAACTTATTACACTAACACCAACCTCCAGCCGTAGAAAATTAGAGGATTTTTTGGAACATCAGGAACTCGAGGCTCCTGCGGATCCGCTAGACATATCCGAGTACGAATACGTAGAAAAACTAAGAAGTGTTTTCCAAAGCACTAGCACAACAACAACCACTACTACTTTAGTAGAGGAACCATTAGTGGAAGTGCAAGAAATACCTGTAGCGGCACCTCCCGTGATAGCACCACCTCCAATAGTTCCAACACCAACAAACCCTGAGGAAAACAAAAACAAAGAAGAGCAAAAACCTATGGAGATAACCCCTAAGGCACAGGAAACACCTCAACAACCGAAACCGCTGGAACCAAAAAAAGAACCACAACGTAAGAAACTAATGACAGCACTGATGCCGAGCAGAAAAGAAGATAAACAATCGTATAAGACCAGAGCTATCACACCAGACAGACATTCAGGAAGAAAATTCACGAACTTACTGCCACAACAAGGAGAAATAATTCTGCCTATACGAGGCGAAAGAATACTAAAGACTGCAGATGAAGAAAAAATTCAAGGAGATATAGAGGATAAAGCAGAACAATTAAGGAAACTACTCAATCAAATAAAAACGGATGAACAGTATTCGGATAAGATAGAAACACCACCTGCTATGCAACCTAAGGCACAAGAAACAAAACAAACCGTAGAAACCCCAGTGCTTGCTACAGAACCAGAACCTAAAACAAACCAAACAACAAAGATAGAACCCCCTCCACCTGAACCTTCTGTACCAGCACAAACTGCAAACATTAACCCCTTGAGTAATAAGCCAAATATAATTTCTGGTGTTGTTAAGGATTATGCAGGCAACCCCCTAGATGGCGTAGTGGTAATAATTAAAAACGATAAGGAAGAACCTGTAAGAGGACTAAAAACAAATCAATTGGGACAATTTGTTATATCGACAGCATTATCCAACGGATCTTATACAATACTGACAGATAAAGCTAACAAGACTAATCTTACCTTTGATATAATTAATTTTGAAGCTACGGGAACTGTACTGGCACCTGTAGATATAGTTGGAAGAGCGTAATCATGTCATTTATTGAAGCAACAACCCAAGAACACTTAGATATTCTAGATATCAAACAAAATTTAGTGGTGCTTAAAAGTGGAGCCGTAAGTGCATTGATGCAGACAACAGCTGTTAATTTCGATTTACTGTCAGAGATTGAGCAAGATGCTATGATTTCGGCATTTGCAATGCTACTCAATTCTATAACCTTTCCTGTTCAAATTGTTATCAGATCAAAAAAGTTAGATATTACTAAATATCTTGAAAAAATTCACCGCTTAGAAAGAAAAATTACGGACCCATTGTTTCGAGAACAAGCAACTTCATATAGAGAATTCGTTCAGGATGTTATAGAAAGGAATGACGTATTAGACAAGAAGTTTTATGTGGTGGTGTCTTCTGGAGGAACTAATCAAGTAAACAAAAGCTCCAACCCATTTGGATGGTTCATGGTGCTATTAGGAGCGCATAATAAACGAGTGAATGTTAATGTTGATCAAGCTATAAAAGATTCCATACGAGATATACAGCCAAAAATCGACCATCTCTCAGCGGAATTTAACAGACTAGGAGTAAAAACACGACAGCTTACGACACAAGAACTGGTAGAATTATACTTTGACATTTACAATCCAAGCTCCATGCATGGTCAAAGAATTAGAACAAGTGTAGAGGATTATAAGACAGCAATTGTAAATCCTGCGATTATAGAATAATTATGAAATTACCTGCACTAACGCTATTTAAAAAGAAAAGCACTGTACCTAAGACCGCTGCAGAAGCTAGTGCCTTAGATGCTAAAACACAAGCAACTTTAGCTGCAAAAGATGCTAAAACACAAAAGAAACCAGCAGAGGTTTTAGCAGAAGGCATGATTAACGTACGCGATATAATAGCTCCTCCTGCCATTGAGGTTGATTTTAATGTTGTCAAAATAGGAAACAAACATTATAGAACTCTGTTCGTTTCTGGATACCCCCGTTTTGTAGGTGCAAACTGGTTAGCACCGGTAATAAATTTTGAGCACTCCCTAGATATCGCTATGTTTTACTACCCTGTGGAATCAAAAGGGGTACTAGACGACTTACGAAGAAAAATAACTGAAATGGAAGCCACCATGATGTCAAATAGGGAAAAAGGCAAAATCAATGACCCTACTGTTGAGATTGCGCTTGGAGATGCTAAGGCCCTACAAGAACAACTGGTAAAAGGTGTGGAGAAATTTTTTCAATTTTCCTTTTACATAACAATTCCAGCCGACACAATAGATGAACTAGAAGATACAACCAAAAAACTGGAATCAACCTTAGGATCACTACTGTTATTGTCAAAAAGTGCAACTCTCCAAATGGAAGAGGCCTTTCAAGCCACAATACCTGCAGGTACTGACAAACTACTTATTACACGTAATATGGATACGACAAGTTTGGCAACAACTTTTCCATTTACATCGTCCGATTTAACCTCTGATGAAGGAATTATGTATGGAATAAACAGGCACAATGGTTCGTTGGTTATTTTTGATCGATTCTCTCTTGAAAACGCAAACAGCGTAGTATTCGCTAAGTCTGGATCAGGTAAATCATATCTTGTTAAGTTAGAGGCGTTGAGGCTGATGGTTTTTGGGGCAGATGTGTTTATTATTGACCCTGAAAAAGAATATAAAATGCTATGCGATGCCGTAGGAGGTAACTATATAAGCTTTTCAGCTACATCTCCAGACAAAGTGAATCCATTTGACCTATCAGGGATTGTTACAGAAGGTGAAAATGAGTTAGGACAAAAATTACTATCGCTACATACACTTTTTAAGTTAATGCTGGGAGAACTTAGCCCCACTGAGGAGGCCATCCTAGACAGGGCACTTATTGAAACGTACAGAATAAAAGGTATAACAACAGATCCAGATACCCAACTGAAACAAGAACCACCAGTTATGGAAGATTTATACAAGGTTTTGCGTGGAGCAGAAGAACCAGAAGCGAGAGGTATGGCTGAAAGATTAGAGAAATATATTCGTGGTTCTCTAGCGGGTATTTTCGATCAACAATCTACCGTAGATATAAACAACAAAATGATAGTATTTTCTACCCAAACACTTGAGGATGTGCTAAGGCCAATTGCCTACTATATAATTCTTGATTTCATATGGACACGAATAAAGAAGGACTTAAAGCGACGTGTGCTGATTGTAGAAGAAGCCTGGTCATTATTACAAAATGATGATAGTGCCAGATTCATTTATGGAGTAGCTAAAAGATGTAGAAAGTATTATCTTGGACTAACAACCATATCCCAAGACGTAGATGACTTTTTAGGATCAGATTTTGGTAAGGCTATTGTTACAAACTCGTCTATACAAATACTACTTAAGCAACATCCTGCGGCAATAGATAAAGTAGCTGAAACATTTTATCTTTCTGAAGGTGAAAAACGATTGTTACTCTCTGCAGACAAAGGTGAAGGATTGTTCTTTGCAGGAGCCAACCACGTATCTATCAAGATTAAAGCTTCGGATAAAGAACATCGTCTAATTACAACAAACCCTGAGGAATTGCTAAAAATGCGAGAGGAAGATGCGCGCAAAGCCGCAGGTCAACAACCTCCAACACCACCAGCAGGAACGATCTACAGACCTGCAGAGCGTTTTGAAATGCCAAAAAAGCAACCGGAGGCTACAGCACCGACCGCAAGTCCTTTCGTAAACCCTACAATAGCAAAAGAGAATGAGCCAATTAGAGCAGAACCGCCTCAAACACCAGTGACACAACAAACAACACAAACCGATGCAACTCCCCGCCCTGTAAATGAGCCTGTAATCCCAGAAGAAATAGACCCAGCCAAACTAAGTGAGCAGATCTTAAAGAATGTACAGGAAACAGCACAGCCTGATTTTAAAAATGGGAATGATTTGAAAGATAATCTTAACCTAAACCTCGATCTGAGATAACAATAATTTACTCATTAGATTGCATAGGAGCCATAACGTGGAGAAAAGTGTCGTCGTCTACAGAACGAATGATACAGGGAGATCCATGATCATTGGCACCAAAGTGTAAGGTTTGAAATTTATTGTTAGAAAGAAAATCTAACATGTATTTTGAATTAAACATTATCTCTAAAGAGTCGCCTTCGATTTCTGCATTAATTTCAGTATTATTTTCGCCCACTTCCTCTGAAGTGGAATAAACTTTCAAAACACCACTAGGATCAAACAACAATCTAAGTGAATTACTTGAATTCTTAGTAAATACATTCGTAAGTTTAACGGCCTCGTGTAGTTTAGCTGATTCAAAAGTAGCATTTATTTTAGTGTCCTTAGGAATTATTCTGCGATAATCAGGATAAGCTCCATCAATCACTCTAGATGAAACCAAGATATCCTCACATTGTAATAGACAAAGATTTTTATTCTGACTCAAGAAGATTTTAACCTTTTCATCACAGGAACCGAATATCCTAGCAACTTCCAAGAGAGTTCTGGCAGGTAATATCACTGTGAAGTCTGCAACATCTGATACAACAGCTAAAACTTTTTCAGTTAATCTGAAGCCATCAGACGCCACAAAGTAAAGTTTATTGTCGTCATACTTGATGAGAATGCCCGAGAACACTGGTCTAGAATCATCAAGAGCCACCGAAAAGCCTACCTGAGAAACGGCAGAACTAAACTCTTTTGGAGACAACTCAATACAAGCCAAACTTTCGTCCAATAAGGGAAGTTCAGGGTAATCCTGTGCAGTAATTCCATTAAACTTAGATTTAGTAGTACCAGACGAAATATGCAAAGTATCTTTCGTTAAAGAAATGGTAAGAGTTTCAGAAGAAACAAGGTGGGAAAGAAATTCGGCCAATTCTCTAGCAGGTACTGTAAAGGAACCTTCCTCTTCAATATCAGCTCCTACGTAGGTAACTATAGCAGTGTCCAGATTAGTGCCTGATAAACTTAGACGACCATCTTTAGCAGTTATTAGAACATTCGTCAAAATAGGAAACGAATGCTTAATAGGAATAGCTTTAGATACTATAGAGAGGCTTTTTAATAAGTTGTCTTTACGGCAGGTAAATTTCATAGAGCAGGTTTAATAACCACACGTCTATCTGCGCCCTCTCCAACACTAAAAGAAGTTACGTCATCATAACCAGCAACGAATTCATGAATTTGTTTGCGATCGTACGAAGACATAGGAGACATTTCCACTTCCGTTTTAAAAAAGCGCACACGATCTATAAAACTTTTAGCTAATTCCTCAAGACCCTCTTTCTTTTTAGAACGATAGTCGTTTACGTCCACTACTAAGATAGGCCATTTATCAAATTCTTTAAAAACAGCAAGAGAAAGTAAGTGCTGTAAACCATCAAGCGAAGTGCCCCGATACCCGATTAGAAAGCTAAGATTATCACCTGTAATAGCTACATTAAGAACTTCATCATCGTTAGCCTTAGTTGCAGTAACATCAATAATTGGCTTGATACCCAATGATCTAGCTACTTTATTTATGTATTGCTCAATAAAAGTTGTCATTTCCTTCATGATTACTCTTCCTTCTTGGGAAGAAACTCGGTCTTACCCAAAGTAAAATAAGTTTGCACTAACGAAAATAGTGTAGTTGTCACTATATAAAGAACGACACCTGCGGGGAGTGTTAAGCCTATAACTACTGTCATTATAGGCATTATATAAAGCATTTGCTCTTGGACATTATACGCTATGTCATCAGTTTTGTCAGATGTTTTATGAGCAACTTTTTCTGCTTTTTTTGTAAAACCAAAAGAAAGTTTAGAAGTAAAGTACTGAAGAATACCTGATAAAACACCAAGGATGTAGTAAGGATCAGGATGAGACAAGTCCATGTACAAAAAATTAGTGTGAACGGGTTCAACCAATTTGATTGAATCAAAATAAAGGAGGGAGTTAATAGTAGCAAAATCAGGGGCTTTAGAAATTGTTTTAATGACATTATAAACAGCAATAAGCACGATAAGCATAGGTATTTGGGTTAAACAACCAGACACAGGGTTTAGGCCATGTTTCTTAAACAACTCCATCTGCGCCTCTGCCATTTTCTTCTTATCATCCTTATACTTTTTCTTGAGCTTTTCGAGTTCAGGTTGTAAGGCCTTTTGCTTTTTCATTTGACGCATAGAGGGAATAATCACCGGAAGCAATAACGTACGAACAAGTAAAGTTACTAAAATGATACCGGTACCTAAGCTACCAGTTAAATCATAAAGTACTACCAAGATATTAAGAATTGGATTTACCAATAATGTATGCCAAATAAAGCTCATTTTACCGGATCGTAACCTCCCTTACTAAATGGATTACAACGACAGATTCTCCAAAAGCCTAACAAGCCACCCTTTAAAATACCATATTTGGACACCGCTTCATAAGTGTATTTCGAACAACTAGGTTCGAACCTACATACCTTTAAGCCCAATCTATTTGGAGATATTGTTAGCCTGTAAAACTTGAGTAAGGCTAGAACTAAGCTCTTCATAACTTGCTTCTATACTACGCGATTTGGGGTAGATTACCACCCAAACACCCTCGTTCAAATCAGAAAGTTTACCTCTCAGCAGTTCTCTATACTTTCGTTTTAAGGTATTTCTCAGTACGGCAGACGCAACACTTTTTTTTGAAACGACAATACCAAATTTACTTGACCCTACATAATTTAGGGGTCTAGCAAATATTAGATTAAAAAATTTACCATTAAATCTTGAATTCAACTTATCAGAGAGAAATTTGACCTTATTAAATTCATACCTGCTGGTCAAACGGTTTTCTTTGGGGACCATAGTTAAGTGTTCTAAAAAGCTAGCTTTTTTTCTTTAAAGGTCTAGCTAGTAATACACGACCTTTTGCCCGACGACTCTTAAGAACACGTCTCCCTCCAACTGTGGACATTCTCTTCAAGAAGCCATGCTTCTTTACTCTTTTACGTTTTTTTGGTTGATAGGTTCTTTTAGTCATATAAAATCACGTAGAAATACAAGAGGAATGTTAATACATCGCGGTCAAATAGTCAAATAATGCAAACCAAGCAATTGGTGCAATTAAAGTTGCTTTATTACTGTGGATAACTTTTGTAAACTTATACACAATGACACCTACAAGTATACATGCAAAAGAACTTTGGAAAGCGGTTAAAGGATCTCTTGAGGTTACCCTTTCAGAGACTATATACAACACATGGGTAAAAAAAACCGAAGCTCTATCATTTGAAGATAATATACTAGAGATCGCCTGTGTGAATGAACACGCAAAAAAACAACTGGAAGGGTTCTGCAGGTCAATGATCCAAGAAAAAGTGAATCAGATTGGTAAGGGAACCTATGAACTAGTATTTAAGGTTAGCAATTCCATAGAAACTGAAGAACCGCAGGAATTTAAAGAGCCCTTATTTAAACCATTAAGCAAAGATTCTACGAAAAATGGTGCTGATGCCAATTCCAGAATACAAGCAGGGCTAAACCCCAATTACACTTTTGAAAACTATATTATGGGTAATACAAACCGATTAGCCTATGCTATAGCAGACTCAATAGCTAATAGTCCTGGTACTATGTACAATCCATTTTTTCTTTACGCAGGAGTTGGACTCGGTAAAACACACCTTATACAAGCGATCGGTAACAGAGTTCTGGACCTTAAGCCCAGTGCGAGCGTAATTTACTGTACAGGAGAACGTTTTGCAAATGAATTAATTGAATTCATCCAAAAAAAAAGCGGTAAGGGTAAATACAATGCAGAATTTAGAAAAAAATACAGAAGTGCAGACGTGCTTATAATCGATGATATTCAGTTCATATCTGGTAAAGAGCAAACTCAAGAGGAGTTCTTCCATACATTTAATGACCTACATATGAAACAAAAACAGATAGTATTGGCCTCGGATCGTCCAGCGGAAGAGTTTAAAAACATCGAGGAGCGCATAACGTCGAGGTTCAGAAGTGGGATCATGGCAGACATTCAAAAACCAGATTATGAACTACGTGCAGCAATCCTAAGAGCAAAAAGAGACAGAAGCGGACACAACTTTCCAAATGATGTAATAGATTTTATAGCTGAAAATGTTCCTACAAACATTCGCGAGTTAGAAGGCTCGTATATGCAAGTAGTTACCATGGCTAACGCTTTGGGAGAGGAAATATCCGTAAGTGTTGCCCAACAAGCGCTTTCAAACATCGTGAAATCAGATAGGAACAAACCTGTAAACGTAAATCAAATACTCAAAGCGGTATGCTCATACTATTCAGTACGTATGACCGATATCAAAGGAAAACGCCGCACTAAGGATCTTGTAATACCTAGGCAAGTAGCTATGTACCTAATGTATGAGATGACCCAAACACCATACATGAGCATTGGAGAACTACTTGGAGGGCGAGACCATACAACAATAATGCATGGTGTGAGAAAGGTCGAGGAGGATATTGAGAAAACAATGGAAGCAAAAAAAGACATTCATAACATCAAACAATTTATATACCACAATTAAGTTATACACAAAAGAACAACTAATATTGGCGGATTAGAGAAATAAGGAAGGAAAGCAGTCAAAAACGTAACAAATAACAAAGTGGACAAAATGTAGAGAATACGTGGAAATTTAAAAGGCAGTTGGGGGCAACAAGCCAAATACTATAGGCACAAAGGATAACTAGGTACCTTATCTACAAAGTTATCCACACAAAAGGCCAATTTATACACAGTCCAAAAAGCTGATTTGATAAAGACAAAGGTAATTAAAGCATCATAAAAAGCAGGTACAAAAACTAAAAGAGTTTTTCAACAAGGCACATGACGTAATAAAGGCTAAACAAATGCATGTAAAGAAGTTATTCTATATATCAACAATGTATACTACTATTACTACTGTTTTTATATATACAATATATTAATTGAATGTTAAGAACTAAATAATGAAATTTTTATTTACAACACTGTTTGCAAAATTTATTTATTGGACAATTAAAATATTTAATACTGGGGCTGGTTATACGCTACCTGGTTATTTAGCATTAAAAATTAATGCTCATGTATTAAAAGACCCGCACATCAAATTCAATAAAGGCGTAGTTTTTATCACGGGTACCAATGGTAAAACAACTACAGCTAAACTTATCGCGCACATGTTGGAAAAAACCGGACATTCCGTGTTAACTAATAACACTGGTGCCAATTTATTAGGTGGCATTACTTCATCAATACTTTTAGCGACTTCTTTGCGTGGGCATTTAGTCGCAGATTACGGTGTTTTTGAAGTGGACGAGTTCACTTTGCCTAACCTATTACCTTATTTGTGTCCTAATGTGCTTGTGCTGTTAAACCTTTCCCGTGATCAACTTGATCGTTATGGTGAAACCGATATCATTGCTGAAAAATGGGGATACTCAATAGTGCGTGACACCCCAGGCAACATTGTTGCATATTCAGGAACTCCTGATTTCATAGACATGCTTAGCAATTTCAGTAATGTGCACTATTTTGATGACTCCAAGGATTACTTATTAAAAACTAAGCTTAAAGGGGATTTTAATGCTAACAATTTAAATGCAGCTTTGTATACTCTGCGCTTATTTGGTTTTGCTGAGGATTTTTTACTTCCTACTCTAGCAACATTTGAGTTTGCCTATGGGCGTGGGGAGCGTATTGCAAATCAGCATATCTATCTTGCAAAGAACCCATCCAGTTTTAACCATAACCTTTCGTTGTTGGCTGATTTTAATCCTATAAACACTGCCGTTTTCCTACTATTAAACGATAATATCCCTGATGGTCGGGATGTCTCATGGATTTATGACATAGACTCCGATGCTTTATCGAAGAGTCTTAAACCTTTCAAGCATATATTTATTTCTGGTACGCGTTGTTATGATTTGGCAGTTCGTTTGCACTATGTCGGAATTACGCTCCCTCTAGAAAACATAAGTGTTAACATTTCTGAGATTGTTGCTAAGATGAGTGCTCTAGATAACATTCGCCAAGTCGTCACATTTCCCAATTATTCTGCAATGCTTGCGTTGCGAAAATTACTGTTAGGCAGGTCAATATTATGAAAAAGCTAAAAATAGGTTACTTTTATTCGGATTTACTTAACTTATATGGTGATAACGGAAATGTAGAGATTTTATTATATCGTGCATTAAGGCGTGGCTATGCTACTGAGCTAGTATATGTAGGCCTAGACACTAAGTTGGATTCAAGTGTTATGTCTGGTATCAACCTTATTTTCATGGGTGGTGGACCGGACGCAAGTCAGCAGAACCTCTATCAAGATCTTGTAGAAAACAAAGGCCCGTATATTCGGGACTATGTTGAACAGGGCGGTGTTGGCTTGTTTATTTGTGGTTCTTATCAGTTATTTGGCCACTATTATAAAGCTGCTGACCAAAGTATTCTAGGAGGCCTTGGTATATTTCGTCTTCATACTGAACATTTTGGTAATCACAAATCTCGCTGTATAGGTAACATCTGTATTGAATCCTCCCTAAATTTAGATGATGCTACCTTTGGCAATACCTTGGTTGGTTTCGAGAACCACGGAGGTCGTACATACTTAGACTCTGGGACAAAGCCTTTTGGAAGAGTTCTAGGAGGTTTTGGGAATAATGGTGAGGATTTTACTGAAGGCGCCATGTACAAAAACGCTATAGGAACTTATCTACATGGTCCCATACTTTCAAAAAACCCACACTTTGCAGATTACTTGCTAAAAAAAAGTCTAGGTGTTGAAGAACTACCAATTTTAGAGGACAATTTAATTCATATTGCACATGATCAAGCTAAAAAGCTTTGCATCTAGTTTGTACCCTGCCCACAAAAAATAAGTTATGTATTTGCTATTTCTATACTCATTGTTGTTGGTTATGCCTTTCAATTTAGGCTATCACTTTGTATTAGCTTCAAGCTATATCAATGGCTTGTTAGTAGATTATTTGATTCCTACAGTTTATTTGCAAGATTTGTGTGTTTTATTTTTGGTGTTTTCATGGTTACTTTCTGGGAGAACTTTTCGCCCAGAGTTTCGATTGGTGTGGTTTCCAAGATTATTACTGTTTTTAGTTTTTTCTTTGTTTTTATCCACGCTCGTCTCCATCAATTATTCAATTTCCGTAGTATTTCTTTTACGTATCTGTTTATATGTTTTTACTTCTTTGATCATTGGGTTTTCACTTCGTATAAGTGATTTGTGGCCTGTCCTCATAAAGTTAATTCTATTTAGCACCTTATTTATTTCGGTATTATCGCTTTTACAATTTTTTCAACAAGGTTCTGTTTTTGATAATTATCTTTTTTTTGGTGAACAGCCCTACAATTTTTCAACCTATGGTATTTCTCGAGAATCGTTTTTTGGTAAAACTATAGTGCCTCCCTATGGTACTTTTCGCCATCCTAATGTCCTTGCTGGTTATTTAAGTGTGGTTATTCTTTGGTTATTTTCTGCAAAAACTTCACTATCTTCACGTTTGAGGAACTTAACCACAATCACAATTGTTTTGAGCATATTAGTTATTATTCTGACAACTAGCCTTACCGCAATTCTGGCACTTTCCATTGGTGCTTTTTTGACATTTTTGTTGCCTCGCCTAGATTCAAAGCATCACATAAAGATATACCTAATTTTTGTAGTATCGGCTCTTTTGTTGGCGAACACATTGCCTTATCTTAATAAACTTGTTCCTAACAACCCCTCAATATATAGAAGAATTGGTTTATATCAGGTGGTAAATGATAACCTCAATGATTATTTTTGGTTTGGTACTGGTTTGGCCGCTAGCACAGGAATATCCGCGGACCACTTTAGATATTTTGATGCTATAAAATATCCACAACCCGTTCACAATATATTTGTACTAATGTTCATTGAAGGTGGTTTATTTGCATTCGTCTTTTATGTGTTTATATATGTTTTTGTGTTTTTGTCTTACAAAAAATCTATACTTATTTTTCAGATTAGCTTTGTGCAATTTGTAGTTCTGGGTTTATTTGATCATTATCTTTTAACTATGCACCAAACGTTTTTATTGTTTTGGTTGACTCTAGGTTTTTATTTCGCATATAATTACACCAGTTGATTTACAGGTCTGCCTGAATATGAATAAAAAAATCAGAGTACTTGCCCTATTACCTATACTTTCTGTGGTACTTACTGCATGTACCTTGCAAGATCTTCCGGTTATTGGAAAATATTTTGGTGGTAAAGATGTTTCAACCGAACCTGTGACTCTTAAGGTGTGGGGTCTTTGGGAAGATCCAGCAGTTATCCAAAGTCTTATAAACAAATATCAAGAGCAGCACCCGAATGTCACTATCTCCTATGAGGATAGATCTATTATGACACTCCCTGAATACAAAGAACGTGTTTTTGCCCGTTTCCAAGATCCTACCGCTGAAGTTGACATTGCCTTGATTCATAACAGTTGGGTATCAAGGTTGAGTTCTACATTGTCCCCTATGCCCGCTGACCTAATGGATGTAGCCGCCTACGAAACCAAATATTTTCCAGTTGTTACTGCTAGTGGTGTTGTTGGTAATGAAATCAAAGCCTTGCCTGCTTATTACGATGGCTTAGTTTTGGTTTATAACAAGGATCATTTTGAGGAAATCAATCAATCTCTCCCACCAACAGCTTGGGAGGAATTTCGTCGCCTTGCGTTGCTATTAACAGTTCGTAGTGGTGAAGAAGGCATAGTTCGTGCTGGTGCTGCATTAGGTACTGCCGATAACATTGACCATTTTAGCGATATCTTGGGTCTAATGTGGGCGCAGGCTGATGTAGGGGTTACTCCGGAAATGGTCTCAAAAAAGCACTTTGCTCAGTTGGAACAATATAGCAATCTGGTAAATGAGCTTGACACTCGTGCCGCTTATGACGCATTAACCTTTTATACCAATTTCGCATCCGAGGATCGGGTATGGAATGGTTCTTTTCCCGAGGCTTCCGCCGCGTTTTCCCAAGGGAAGGTTTCCATGATCTTTGTTCCTTCCTGGCAGGTTTTGGATATTATAAGTGTATCCCCCAATGCAAACTCCATTGGTGTAGCTCCTGTTCCGCAGGCAATTCCAGACGATCCACGTGCTTGGGGTACTTTTTGGATGTATTCAGTACCGAATAACACTACTAAATCCGCCGTTGCGTGGGATTTCTTAAACTTCATATCTCAAGAAGAGCAGCAATTAATGTATTTTGATGAAGCTTCTAAAGTTAGATTCTTTGGAGCTCCTTATCCTGTTGCTTCTCTTGCCTCCGGTGTGAGCAATCCTATTTTGGCCCCTGTTTTGCAGACAGCTCCTTATGCTCGAAGCAATGAGTTTGCTGGTCGTGCCGGTAATATAACTCAAGTAGATGCTCTAAAAGCTGCTGTAAACAGTGTCTTAGGTGGTGGTAGTGCTGAAACTGCATTGAAAAAAGTTAAAGCTGATCTTTCTAAATAACATTTACTTTTCCATCAAAAAAGCTCCGAACATGTCGGAGCCTTTTTTTAAAATCACGGGTTAGTTACTTTTACTTAATACTAAGTATTGTATAAACTACGCTTCCTATTGGAGCTTCAACTTCCACCTTGTCTCCTACTTTCTTGCCTACTAAAGCTGAACCTATAGGTGAACTGTGTGAAACTTTACGTTCCGCTGGATTAGATTCCATTTCGCCTACTATCTGAAGTTCCATCTCATCTCCATCAACGTGGACTTTTACTTTCGACCCAACAGTGACCTCGTTGGAACTTCCTTTTGATATTTTAGCGTTTTTAATTATGTCCTCTAATTCTTTTATTTTTCCTTCTGTAATTGCCTGTTCATGTTTAGCGGCATCGTATTCCGCATTTTCAGATATATCCCCGTTATCTCTAGCGACCTGAATTCTTCTTGCAACTTCCGGAATTCTTTCCTCTTTAAGATTGCGTAGTTCTTCTTTTAATTTCTCTAACCCTTCTTTTGTTATATATATAGGATCTTGCATCTTGACCTTTCTAGCTAAAGAAAAAAAATCACTTCGATTTTCATTTTCAGCGTAGGAAAAATTGCAAAAAAAGAAGCCCTTCGAAATATTCTTAAGGGCTTTTTTAACTTGGGTCAGTTTATCACTTTTGAGTAATGCTGTCAAAGCTACCTTGTCAAAAGAGCTCTATATAACTACAATAAAAAGAAAAAACTGCCCATGGCTGAATCAAATATAATAAAAAAATCTGCTCTTTCCCCTACCGTGCTTATTGTAGGTGGTGCGGGTTTCATAGGCTCCCATCTTTCTGAAGCTTTACTTAAAAAAGATGCTCGTGTTGTGGTGGTTGATAATTTCAGCACTGGTAAGGATATTTTTGTCCATAATCTTCTTGATAACCCAAAATTTGCTTTGTTTAATGTGGATATTAACCATGGTATGCCAAAGGAAATACAGAGTGTCGATTACATTTTTCAACTAGCTAGCCTTGAATCTTATTTGTTTGACAAGGAAGATCTTACACTTGAGTCTTTACTTACAAATGCGCTTGGTATAAAAAACGTGCTCGATTTCACAAAAAGCTGTGATGCTAAACTTCTTCTTGCCTCAACAATAGACATTTATAAGGGTATGATCTCGCCCTTAAGCTTGGACCAGTATTTTGGACAAACTCCTGAAGAAGAAAAAAAGTATTCATTGACAGAGGCCAAGCGATATGCGGAAGCTTTAGTATGGGAATACTACAAACGACATCATGTAGACGTTCGTATTGCTCGTTTTCCAGAAGTTTTTGGCCCGCGCATGAATTTGGAATCAAGTGGTAGTTTAGGTCTGTTAATAAAAAGTCTCGTCGAAAACAATGACCTAGTAGTTCATGGGGATGGTGTTGAACGGGAAAGCTATGTTTATGTTGCTGATGCTGTGTCAGGTTTAATAAAAGCTTTATTCAGTGAGGGTTCTAAGGGAAAAATATATACTTTTGTAGGTGAAAACTCACATACGGTTTTGGAAACAACCTATTTGGTAAAAAGTTTAGCAAATGCCGAGGTACGGGTAGTATTTAAGCCAAAAACCTCCTATGTTCAGTCAAATGACTTGCGTGTACCTGATAGAAGTTCTCTTAAAGAATTGAACTGGGAGGAACGCACCTTGTTCAAAGAGGGTATTATAAAGACTCTAAGTTGGTTGGGGTATGAAGCTAATGAGCACTCTTTTAAGCCGGCTAAACTAGTTGAGCAGAAACAAAAGAAGGAAAGTGTTTTTTCAATTGTTGATTTTAAAAAGGAAGAACCCCCTATACCTGCCACCACTGTATTGCCTGTAGTAAAACAGGCACCATCTAAACCTAAAGTATCTCCTTTGAAGAATTTACTGGCAAAATTTAGATTTCACAGAAAGTCTGTTCCAAAGGCAACTGACTACTATAAAAACTTAAGTCCAAATCTAGTAAAGCCCGCATCAACTGAGATGCCAAATAAGCACAGCAAGTTTGAAAGGTTATATAAATCAGCAATTATTTTGTTAGCTCTATTTTCTATTTTTGTTGTGATTGTTGGTGTTCCCATACTTCAGACCTATGTGCATGCCACCAGTGGCGTCGATAATCTTGAAACGGTTAAAGCTGACTTACTCGTTCTTAATACTACGGCAGCACAGGAACATGCGGATACAGCGTTTAAAGAGTTTTATAAGGCTCAGGATTCTCTGCGAAAAGTAGAGTGGTTATTTATTGTTGTTGGTCAGAAAGCATATGTGAAGGACATTCAGAGCCTTCTAAATTCTGCGGAAAACGCCTCTAAGGCTGCCTACTTCTTATCTAAAGGGGCCGGACCTTTATCCCAACTTTGGCAGTCAATAAAGCCAAACTCTACTGAGCAGTTTGATAGTGAAACCTTCGTTGAGTCTACATCGGCTTTTGTTACCGCTCAAAATAACCTCCGTCTAGCAGAGGCCGAAATGAAACAAGTGAATCTAGCGCGTTTCCCTGATAGGGTCAATTCATATGCCTCTAATCTATCTTTGCTCTCGGAAAATATCACAAATCTCGTAGCACTTACCGCTTCCCTTGATGAAATCTTGGGGCTGAAAGAAAAACGCAACTATTTAGTACTATTCCAAAATTCTAACGAGTTAAGAGCTACGGGAGGTTTTATAGGGTCATATGCCTCACTAACTTTTGAAAATGGCAAAATTGCGGATTTACTGATTGATGATGTCTATAATCCTGATGGACAAATAGATTTACGTGAAATTAAAGAAGTACCACCCGAACCGATTAAAAAGTACTTACAGGAAGAGGTTCTTCACATTAGGAATGCTAACTGGGACCCAGATTTTATGGTAAGCAGTGCAGCCATAGAAAATCTGTTTTTTAAGATAGATGGGCGTGAATTTGATGGTGTCATAGCTGTAGATTTGTATTTTGTCGAAAATCTACTACGTGTCACGGGTCCTATATATCTCACGGCTTACAACGAAGAGATAAATGCTGATAATGTTTATGAGCGTGCCCAGTTTCACAGTGAATTCAACTATGAAAATGGCTCCGACCAAAAGCGCTCATTCTTGACAGTTTTAGGAGGTAAAATACTGGAAAAGCTCTTTTCAATGGAACAAAACGAATTGGTGACAGTGTCAGAAAACTTAGTTAATTCACTCGATAGTAAACACCTTTTAGTTTACATGCCTGATAGTAGTTTGGCTGGCTTCCTTAGTCAAAAAGGTTGGGATGGTAGCTTAATACAAACAGGAACTTCCGACTACTTATATATAGTAAATTCGAATGTTGGTGGGACTAAGGCTAATTTTTATGTAGAGCCTTCGATGGCTTACAACATTTTTTCTAAGACCAGAGATGGTTTATTGCGCTCCGAGTTGGAACTGACATACAAGCACACTGGTGTGGATAATTCTTGGCCTGGTGGTCCTTATACGAATTACGCAAGAGTACTCTCTCAAAGGGGTTCAAAACTCACCGGTGCTAAACTGATCATTGATGGTGGCAATCCCGTAGACGTTTTCGACTCCGTAGTCGTATCAAAGTCTGGTAGATACAACACCTTCGAGTTCGCTTTCATTCTGGATCCACAGAAAACAGCAGTTCTCAACTTCGAGTATGACCTGTCACCTGACCTATCTATAACAAAGGAGTCCTCAGATTATTCGTTGGTTTGGCAAAAACAACCTGGCACAGCCAACGACAAAGTAAAATTCACATTCAATTCACCTTTTGGCACAGCTATAACGGGTACAACACCCGCTATGACCGTAGGTGCAAACACCGCAGAGCTAAGTCGCGAACTAACTACGGATCTTAAATTACAAGTTCAGTTGAGATAATGATTTTTTGTTGCAAGCTTGCGTAATCTAGCTTGGACGTGTAAAATCACAATGTCCAATGACCGAGAATAATCACTTAAAAAATTTTTTATCAAAAGCGTTTTGCAGTAAGTGCGGCTCGAGTCTAGACACTGCAAAGCTAGTGCCCTTAGGAGAGTTGCCTCTGGCAGTTGTTGCTCACGCAACTTGTGACAAGTGTAAATCTGAAAACATGATTACAATAACATCCATGGGAGCGGGTGTTATGCCATTGGTTTCTGATCTGACTGCCAACGAAATTCAGAAGTTTGTTGATGCCCCTAGCGTTAGTTACAAAGATGTGTTAAAAATACACAAAAAGTTACAAAGAGATTCAATATGCAGCTTAATGCACAAAAAAGACAAGAATTTGGAAAAGAAAACAGAAAACTAAGAAGGGAACGTAGTATTCCTGGTGTAGTATTTGGTAAGGGTTTGACCTCAATACCTATCACTCTTAATGTTAATGATTTTGTAAAAGTTTATACCACTGCTGGTGAAACCAATCTTGTAGATTTGAAAATCGATGATTCCGTCGAAAAAGTACTAATTAAAGAGGTGCAATTTCATCCCGTAAGTTCCTCGATAGTACATGTAAATTTCCATAAAGTTAACTTGAAAGAAAAAGTTACCGCATCAATTCCTGTAGAAATAGAGGGTGACGAAGAAAATGCCTTGGTAAGAAGTGGCGAGGCCTTGGTATTTGCTGTATTTAATGAAATTGAAATTGAAGCACTTCCAACTGATCTTCCCGACGCTTTTATAGTTAATGTTAAGAATCTTGCTGAGATTGGCGCCGGTATTACTGTCGCAGAACTTGACTATGATAGATCTAAAGTAGAGATATTAGACCATGAGGATGATGATTTGGTTGTAAAACTTGACTATGCGGTCACCCAAGAAGAAGTAGCAGAAGAAAAGACTGAAGCTGAGCTTTTGGAGCAGATTGAAGTCACCGGTGAAAAACCTGAATCCGAAGAAGAAGAGTCCGATGAGACTGAAGAGTAGCTCTAACTGATTTGACACAATACCCCACTGCAATTATAGTTACTGCATGATGAAAAACACTAAACCTCTTATTAGTTTATTTATAATATCCATATTGTTCTCGTTCTTATTGCCTTTTGTGCATGCAGGTGAAAATGGCACCAGTTCCAAAACTCCTGAGGAGATAGAAGCTTATAAAGAAGAGATGCGCCAAAAAAAAGAGGAAAGGCTTGCAGAGTACAAAAAAAAGGAAGCGGAACGTAAGGCTGAAATGCAGCAAAAGAGAGAAGAAAAGGCCACTGAATTGCAAGAACGTAAAGATGAGCGTACTGAACAACTTTGTGAAAATGTCACCAACAGGATAGAAAACAAGATAAAAGCATTTGAAAATCATCGAGATACTAGGGTGAGTCACTATGCTGATTTAATAACCCGATTGAACGAGATTGCTACAAAACTAGAAGGAAAAGGATATGATGTTACGGAATTAAAAGCTTCCATTGCAGAGCTTGAAACTATGGTAAATGACTACGTCTCCTTATATGCTGATTTCATAGCCCAACTAAGTGAAACACAAGAGTTTGCCTGTGGTGAATCGGATGGTGAGTTCAAGACAGCATTGCAGGATTCTAAAAATGCGTGGGAGTTGGTCAAAGAAAAGCGCCAGGAGATTCGAGAATTCTATGCTAATGAAATAAGAGAGGTGATTAAGGAGCTTCGTGAACAAGCTAGAAATACGGAGGAAACAAATGAGTAATAATCAAAGGGGTTTTTCAAGTCTACTTGTAATTATAGCTTTGGCAGCTGTAGTAGGGGTATTTTTGCTTTATGTTTTAAACATGGTAGCTAATACAGAAGTGCCTCTATTTACTGATAATTCAAATCCAGCCGGATTTAAGGACTCTGCTGTTACATTCGAGGAACTTGAAGAGGATGAGGCAACACCTATAGAAATTGATAACACAACAGTTAACGAATTAGATGTCATCGTCAAAGATATTGAAAACGATTCGGATATCGATGCTAATCTAGATTTTTAAGCTTTTATTCTCGGGAACAGTATTTCGCTACTTCTTAAGCTTTTTGTGCCAAGCTCCTTTTGGAGTTTTTGGCTGGTTTGAGGGAGTATCGGCTCAATAAGTAATGCGATTTTTCTTAGTTCATCGATTTCGTATTGCAGTACTTCGCGCAATCTTTCCTGATCTTTTATTCCCCATGGTTCATTTTCATTAATATGTTTATCTAGTTGAGAAAGTTTTTGCCAAATTACCTCAATGGCTTTATGTACTTGGTACTCTTCAAAATTACTATTTATCGAATCCCAAATACTTTCCTCAATTAATGTTTCTTCGAATTCTAGTCCAGAATTTTGTGCAAGTTTTGTTATTCGTGCCACGGTGTTACCCAGACCGTTTGCTAGGTCAGCATTATACTTTTCTGTAAGCAATTCCCAAGTGATATCAGTGTCGTTTTTATATGGTAAGTTACTAAGTATCAAATAGCGCGCTCCATCCGCCCCATACCTCTCGACTAGTTCATCAGGTGTGATGAAATTACCAAGTGATTTGCTAATCTTTTGTCCGGAAATATTTAGGAAGCCATGCACGAAAGACTCTTTGTAAAGCTCACGTCCTGCGGAAAGAAGCATTGCTGGCCAGATAACATTATGGAACCAATTGATATCTTTCCCAACCAAATGAACTGTATATGGCCAAAATTCTTGTTTATTGTTTATTTCAAGTGACGAGGCATAATTCAAAAGCGCTTCAACCCAAACATATACTGTTTGATCTGTGTCGTCAGGAAACTCTACTCCCCATGAAACTTTTTCTTTAGGGCGAGAGATACTTACATCTTCAATACCTTGCTCTAATCTCGCCAGAATCTCATTCTTTTTGGCTGCTGGAACAATTCTTATGGTGTCTTTTTGAATCAGCTCTTTAATTTGTTTTTCGTATTTAGATAGTTTAAAGAAATAATTATTTTCTTGTACCTCGATGACTTGATCTGGTCGATGTAGCGGACAAAGCCCCGCATCGTTAAGATCTGATAAAGTCAAAAACTTTTCACAGCCATTACAGTATTTTCCTTTATACGTAGCTTGGTATACGTCGCCATTTGCTTTCATTTTGCGAATAAAATCTTGTGCAAATTTTTTATGCTCTGGATGTGTTGTTCGAGCAAAATAATCGTAGGATATGTTAGTCTTTGCATAAGGTTCTTTCCATTGTGTTACGCGTTTATCGACATAATCTTGAAAGTCGTCTAGTTTATATCCGTCTTTTGTTGCAGCTTGTTCTACAGTTGTCCCGTGTTCGTCGAGGCCAGTAGTAAAGTACACATTATCTTTGCCAAGTCGTATACGATAATAGCGCGCAAGTGTATCTGCAATAGTAGTCGTCAAAAAATGCCCAATATGTGGTAACCCATTAGCATAATAAATTGGTGTTGTAATATAAAATTTGTCTTTGTTCATGTTTCCTTCTTTGAAAGCTTGTTGGTAGTTTAGCAAATTGCAATAGAATTGCCAAAACAAACGATTTCACCCTATAGTTGCAAACTATATAGTTTTAATGTAAAATCCAACAAACTTATAAGCATGTGCTTAAAGGCACAAAAAACACGACATAGGAGAAAATCATGTTAAAACGATTGAGTTTGCTCATTTTTTTGGTGCTCACGCTTATAGCGTGTAGTAATAAGGTACAGCAAGGGCAAGTTGGGGTCATGCGCAATCCTGGTTTTAGTTTGGTGGATGGTGCGCCCCGGTTTTTGGAAGATCGCCGGGTTTTTGGCGAGGAATATGACGACGATGAGCCATGGGAGTTTCTTGCCATTGCTGTCGTGGCCCCAGGCACCATCGCCGTGACAGAGGATGGCGGGCTTTTACAGCCCGGAACCTATGCGGCACTCGCCAGGGAGGAAATCGCTTTGGTGTTGCCGAAGGGAGATTTCGTCTGGTCTACGGTACCCCCTGAAAGGTTGGGTTCATGCAACCGCTACGTGTGTGAAACCACTGTAGTGGGTCCCTCCGAGGATGGTATTCAAGTTGGCCTCGACTGGGATGTAACCTTAGAAGTGGATTTGTCCCAGAACGGCCGTTTGCTGTTGGAATATTTTTCACCAGATCCGGAATCCGCATTGATTAACGAGACCGTTTCATTTCTGGCGCTTTTTTCAGAATATTTTTGGTATTTTTAATCC
>CAZXUJ010000003.1:0-151597 GCA_964643995.1 uncultured Candidatus Saccharibacteria bacterium | reverse complement strand
ACCTTTAACAGCAAACAAAACATCTTGAAAAAAGCGCCAATTTTGAAACGGTCTCGTAAATGGCAACATTATACCCTATAGTTCCGTCTGAGGCAACTCCATACATATGTTTTCAAACCACCCCCAAAAAGCTACAATTAGTTAGATGCACAAACCATACTTGCCCAAAAAATCCTTTGCTCCATTTTTTGCTCTGATATTAGCTACAGTTATTTGGGGTGGCGCGCTACCTGTTATCAAACTTACCGAAGCTTCTATTCCTCCATTTTCGTTTTTACTGCTTCGATTCACCTTAGTTTGTATCCTAATGCTTCCTGTTGTTTTTATTGAGCTCAAGACAACACCAGTACATCCTAAAGATATAAAAAACCTCATACTATTAGGACTGTTTGGACAGGCTTCCCTGGCGTTTATCTTTTGGGGGGTTAAATACACATCCACTATAGACACAGCACTTATAAGCACAATAGCACCACTGATGACAATTTTTGCAGGACATCACTTTTATAATGAGAAAGTTAGCGACATGACCAAAGTAGGCGTTGCCATAGCCACCATAGGCACAGCACTTATTGTATTTGAACCCTTAATCAACAACTCTGGGGGCACCCATGATGTACCGGTCAAATTGAGATTGTTAGGTAACTTTTTGGTCGTGATGTACAACATCTTGTTTACAATCTATATAGTGTATTCAAAGGTTGTAATGGGTAAAATGACTAAGGAAGTAAAAAGCTTTCTTAGGATGCTACATGTTGAGAAAATGCAAAGAGCGTATTCCCCACTATTAAGCACGGCAATAACCTTTTATGTTGGTTTAGCTGCAATGATCCCTTTTGCATTATATGAAAACATGGGTGGTACAGGCATGACCGGAATAGATTTCTCAAAACTCACTACAACCCCCATTCTGGGAATTGTATATATGGCCGTTTTGTCTTCTATTGTTGCTTACATAGCTTACGAGTGGGGGTTGAAACATTCCGATGTGTCAGACGGTGCGATCTTTGGGTATCTGGGACCCCTATTTACTATCCCCTTCTCTTTCCTGCTACTTGGTGAAATACCTACACAGACAGCTATTTTCGGTTCAATTGTAATAACACTAGGCGTAATACTGGCGGAAAAATACAAAATCGTCCGAGAGCATTGAAATTAAAACCTTTACTTGATATACTCCCTAATGCTTATGAAAAAAGGTATACACCCACAAATTAATGATAACGTAACCGTAACTTGTGCTTGCGGTAGTATTTTTGTTACTCAATCAACCACAAATGATATACGAGTTGACATTTGTAGTCAGTGTCACCCACTATATACAGGTAAACAAAAACTTATTGATACCGAAGGTAGAATAGATAAATTCAACAAAAAGCTTGCACTCTCAAAAGAGAAGGCTGAAGCCTCTAAATCCAAGAAAAAATAAAAATAATATTACTTGTTTTTTGAGAACGCATACAAGCTGATACTTACAGCTGATGAAAGGTTTAGAGATTCAACATTTTTGGAGTGCTCAATTGTGACAGACTCTTTGAATTGATCGAAATACTCGCTCAAACCACTACCCTCATTTCCAAAAACTAAAGTACTTGGCTTTGCAAACTTCATGTTTGTCAGCTTGTTTTTGCCGTTAAGTACAAATGGGTAAATATTTTGCCCTTTGAAGTCTTCGAGGTATTGTAGAAAGCTTGGATAATACTCATAGTTTACTTTGAAAACCGCTCCCATTGACGCACGAACAGCAGTTGGGTCAAAGATATCAGAGGCAGGATATATGATCGCCAAATTATTAAAATTGAACCCAACCATACTTCTGATGATAGTTCCTAGATTACCGGGTATAGAAGGGTTAACCAGCACAACATGATTTTCGTTTGCTTTAAGTGGGCTCTTAAATTTTTTAAAAACACCAATAACATGGGTCTTTTCCTTTATAGCAAGCTTAGAAATAGCTTTATCCGCATAATCAAAGTTAATGTTGTTACGTTTACAGAGAGCCTTAATTTTTGCTATACCGTCAGATTCTTGAGTATCTGCAGAAAGCAACACGGTGCTAACCGAGTGAGGGCGAGATTCCAATAGCTCTATTGTAGGATGAATTCCAAACGAATAGGAATATTCCAGTTTCTTTTTGTATATTTTCAGTGTCATAACGGGCTCATTATAGCGTGCTTTTGGTATAATCGCTAGCATGGATCGCCTAGAAGCGCTAAAAATCAAATTTCCGATATTTTTGCCCGATGCAACACGTGCTGTTACCAAAGCATTGGATAGCACTGATCTCCATAGGGCTAATGTTAAGGGTGTAGTCGTAAATACCTTCCACTTACAACAGGAACCCGGCCTAGCAGTGCTTAAACAAGCGCAAGGCATAAAAAACTTTATGAACTATGAAGGGTTAGTGGTATCAGACTCGGGGGGATGGCAAGTTTTTTCTTTAATAAAAAGATCGGGCCTCGCAGGAAAGATAACCGACGAAGGCGTGATATTTCACGTAGGATCTAAAAACAAAGATTTGTTTACTCCTGAAAAATCAATTCAAACCCAGTTTGCTATTGGATCAGATATTATGATCTGCTTAGATGATTTTGCAGACAACAAATGTACCAAAAAACAAGCTGAGGAGGTGGTTGAAAGAACGATCAAATGGGCAAAGCGTTCAAAAGATGAATACCTACTGCAATGTGAAAAATACAAGTTTGACGAAAACACCCGTCCCCTACTCTTCTCGGTTATTCAAGGCGGTTACGACAAGGAACTACGCAAAAGATGTGCCGAAAAACTGATTGAAATAGGATTTGATGGATACGGCTACGGCGGTTATGTCATCGATGAGGCAACAAACTCACTGAATCTGGAAATCTCAAAGTTTATAGCTGACCTGATACCTAACGATAAATATAAATTTGCACTTGGAAATGGAAAGCCTGAGGATATTGTTGCATTACATAAGATGGGCTGGCAAATATTCGACTGTACTCTACCCACTCGCGATGCCAGACATAAAAGACTTTACGTAAGCAAAAACGGCAACCCACAAGATTACGAATATTTGTATATAAACAAAAAAATACATCAATTTGATACTAACTCAATGGACAATCACTGCGATTGCCATACATGCAAAAACTACTCTCGTGCCTACCTACACCACTTGTTTAAAATACAAGATATGAGCGCTTACAGATTGGCATCAATACATAACTTGAGGTTTTACACAAAGTTGGTGGAAAGCCTGCAAAAGTAGTTTTTGAATGCTACTTGAAATCAACTAGGTTATACTGTTAATATTCCATGGCTAGGGCTCGTAGCTCAGGTGGTTAGAGCGCGCCTCTGATAAGGGCGAGGTCGGTGGTTCGAGTCCACCCGGGCCCACCAAGTGACATGTTTAAATTAATTTTGTAGTGGCCGTTGCACAGAAGACACATGTCCTTGTGCTAACTTTTTTCCATAGTAAACAACTCTCTGTTCTTTCATATGCGCAGCGCCAGGCAGACTATAAAGTGTTGATACCTCTACAACTGTAGCAAAACCATGGTCACGCATCTGGTTAACATATTTAGCTCTATCAGGTACTGTCGTACCTGGGATATTCTCTTTATGTGCAGTTTGAATGATTAAAAAACCGCCTGGTTTAAGTACCTTATTCGCTTGATCTAATAACCTTCCACGACCAACACCTTGTTCACCTTTCGGATCAAATCTAATGTTTTCAGCACAAACGTAATCAAGACATGCAGGTGGTATGATATCTTCGAGATAGTTAGCATCTGCTGTGAAGTCAGCACCAACCCGCGCCTGTAGGTCTAGTGTAGCCCACCCTCTAGTCCGCCAAACCTCTGTGTTGGGTCCAGAACCTAAAACCAAGCCACAGTGACCCTCAGGCATGTGATGAAAGGCTGCCCTACATTCGTCTATATGGCGAGCGGTGGGGATTCATGCGCAAGACCAGCCTCTAGATCACGTTGGATAGCATCTGAAGCATATACAAGGGGAGCAGGTATTTGTTCATGTGAAATTAAGTCTCCTGACAAACTAGACATATCTTAATATTACTACCTTAAACAAAAACAATGTTTTAATTTGATATAATCCTACCATATGGAACAAGCAATTCAAGCAATAAACTCTGAAATTGAAAAACTTCAGGAACAAATAATCCAAAGCAAAACTCTTATGGAAGCTGAGGAAAATGTAGATATGAGGGTAATGCTTGAAGATGAGATAAAGAATCTTGAAGGTAAGATAGCTGAGCTGGAACAAACCATAAATACAATGGAAGGTAATTTTTCTACTGCTGACGAATCATCCCAAGACTCACCAATCAATCCAAATGTAGCCATTCTAGAAGTTCGGGCGGGCGCGGGCGGCGATGAAGCAGGGCTTTTCGCCTCAGAATTATACAATATGTACTTAAAGCTTGCTGAGAAGAAACATTGGAAAGTAGAAGAGATATTTACATCGGAAAACGGGGTTGGGGGGTTTAAAACAGCTTCAGTAAAAATCGCCGGTAAGGGCGTTTATACCCTTTTAGGCAATGAGTCAGGCACACATAGAGTACAACGTGTTCCAAAGACCGAATCTGCGGGCAGAATACATACATCGACCGCGACAGTCGCAGTATTGCCAGAGTTGAAGAAGGTGGAAATAGAAATTAAGCCCGAAGATTTAAAGTGGGACTTCTTCAGATCCGGTGGAAAAGGTGGTCAAAACGTAAACAAAGTTTCAACTGCTGTAAGAGTCATGCATATTCCCACAGGAACAATCGTGGAGTGTCAGGAAGGGCGCACGCAGGGTAAAAATCGCGAAAAAGCACTTAGCATTCTTGAATCGAGACTGTACACGATGATGCAAGAACAAAAAGTGCAAAAAATCGACGATCTTAGGACTAATCAGGTAGGAACCGGAGACAGGAGCGAAAAAATCAGAACGTATAATTTTCCACAAAATAGGGTTACAGATCACAGAGTAAAGCAAAACTGGCACAATATTGAATCTTTGATGACAGGTAATATAGAAGACATGCTTGGTGAACTTGGGCAAATGTTACTAGAAGGCAAAGAAGGAACTAGTACAGAGTAATAAACTAGAACCTATCCGGAGCTTCCGAAAGTTCTATCTCAATGGTGAGCTTTTCACCCCCGCGGTCTAGCAAGACTTCAATCTTATCCCCCACCTTACGCTTATTGACAATAGTACTTATAGAACTGCCTTCATTAACTTCTACTCCGTCAAGATTACTTATTATATCCCCAGCTTTTATACCTGCTTTGTCAGCGGGAGAATCTTTTAGAACTTGTTGCACAAACGCACCTTCAGGCAATCTTTTAACTGTAGCTACATCTTTAGTTATTACAGTATATGCAACCCCAAGGTAGGGTCTAACTATTCTACCCTCTTGCAAAAAACTTTCTAAGAGTGGTTTTAGAGTATTTACCGGTATGGCAAAGCCAATGTTTTCTGCACCTACCGTGGTAGCCACATTAATACCAATAACTTGTGCAGCTGAATTAAGTAAAGGACCACCCGAATTACCTGGATTAAGTGCAGCATCTGTCTGGATTACACTCTCATAAGTTTTGGGATCGGCACCAAATGATGACGTAGCAGTCAACTCACGAGCAATACCAGAGACTACGCCGACGGTTACCGTATTATCAAACTTACCTAAAGCATTTCCAATTGCAATAGCAGTCTGCCCCACGCGCAAGCTATCAGAATCACCTAAAGAAATTGTAGGCAGATTCGTAGCCTCTATTTCTAAGATGGCAAGATCTGTAAGCTGATCCAGATGTACTTTTTTAACTTCATATGTTGTACCGTCCTTCAAAACAATGGAGTACTCCCCTTCTACTTGATCTACTACATGACTGTTAGTTACCACCACGCCACTTGATTCGACTATGAAACCAGTACCGACACCGTCCTCAACAGAGAAAGGCCCAGAGAATAAATCGTAACCTACAGTTTTTACAACCACCGAAACAACCCCAGGAGAAGCAATATCAATGACATCAATTACAGTTGATTCTTCCTCAACAATCTCGTTACGTAACACTTCGCGCACCGAATTGCCAGAGCGCCCCTTAAGATCTAACACATCCCGTATAAAGTTTTTGTTGGAATAGAAAGAAAAAGAAATTACTATCAAGATAAAAGCTAAAAACCAAAGTATTCCTGATTTAACACTACCATGACTTTTTTCCGGCATAATTTATATTATATACACAGACTAAATCTCGTTTGCAAGTTCTATGGCCTTTTCCAATTGCTTGTCAATATCGGCATTTATATCCTCGGAGGTTCTTTCAATCTCAAAGTCTGGTTTAATACCCACATCATGGATCCATTCTTTTTCTGGGGTTAACCATTTCTTAACCGTAATGTGCGCGGCAGATCCATCCTCAAAGTCCACGACGTCTTGGATAGTGCCTTTACCAAAGGATTGACTACCAACTAACTTCGCGTTTGCGTTACTTCTTAATGCCGCAGCTAATATCTCCGATGCAGAGGCGCTACCGCCGTCTATTAAAACGAATATACCTGGTATATCTTTGAAGGCACCCACTCTTTGGGCTTTGTAGGGTATCTGATTACCGACTGCATCTTCTTCAAAAACTACAGGAGCGCCAGTAAAAAATTCTTCCGCTAAATACTCAGCGGAAGCAAGATAACCACCAGGATTACCTCTCAAGTCTATAACTAATGAATCCAGTTCCTCAACCTGTGAATTAATCTCGGATACGGTTGTTGCCCAATTTTTGTTAGTGTCCCCACCAAAACGACTTACTCGTATATAAACAGTTCCTTCACCTTTGTCCTCCCAAGAGACACTCTCAACGTTTATAACACCGCGCTCAATACTTAAATCAAAAGGACTCTCCTCGTTTCTTTGTAGCTTGAGAGAAATGCTTGTACCAGATTCTCCTCTGATTTTAGTAACTGCCTCAGTTAAAGTGATGCCAATCGTGGAGGTGCCTTCTATTTCTAGTATTTTATCTCCGGCACGTACTCCAGCTTTTGATGCCGGTGAACCGTCTAGAGGTGCTACTATTATGAGCTGGCCATCACGTATAGCGAGCTCAGCACCTATACCTTGATAAGTACCATTAAGGGAATTATTAACACTTTCGTTAAGTTCTGGAGGGAGATACGAGGTGTAAGGGTCTCCTAGAGACGACACCATACCTCTAATGGCACCGTACATCATTTCCTGGGGATCTACTGGACGCAACAAATATTTAGCACTAACCTCATCCCAAACTTCCCAGAACAATGCAAAGTCCACTTGCTGATCGTCAGGATACTGATTGATAACTTCTACGCGTGGGGGGTTTTGACGAAGTTCAAACAAATAACCACGCTTACCTAAATAATAGCCACCATAAAATGCAGCAATTGATATTAAGACTGTCGCTAAAATTAATTGAAATTTGACGAATTTCGACATAACCAATGTTGTTTAATTCAGTGCAAAAAGATTGGGAACTAAAGTTTCTACCACTGTATTAGACTTGTTGAGTTTAACATATATCACTTCGCCTTGTATACGATCTACTTCACCCTCCTGACCCATATGTTGTTTGTCAAAGAGGTATACCTGAAGACCAGGCTTAACCACACGCAATGAGCTTTTCATAGGAGTTTCAGAAAATGTGTTGTCTGGAGGCACCGGAACTCTTAGATAGCCGTTACGTCCATCTAGAAACACATGTCTATTGGATATAGATTTAAAAAACTCGAAAATGTATTGCTGTGTACTATAAGATCCAAAACCAGTGGTTATACATACTGCAGTAGGCTGTGATTTGGAGTAAGAATATAAGCGCGCATCAATACTACCCGCGATCAAACCCCCCACGCCAAGCTCAACTGCTTTGAGATAAACTTCTTCACGAATATGATGTCCCACATAAATAATTTTATCGCGTACATTATTGGAGAAGTTTTTAAGATATTCTAGATCAAGGAGATCCGTAGGATTCGGAAAAACAATCAACTCTCCCATTAACACCTTATTCGAATAGGCCAGAAAGTTTATATCAACAGTTTGGGTTGAGATACGAACCGCGATGTTACCAATTACCTCTACAACGGTTCCCCATACACCGGACAAAAGCCATGTGTCCTTTTTTTCCTGATTAAAATACCAGTCTTTTCCTCGTTGGGTGATAGTACCATTGTAAGGAGCTTCAAATTTTTTTAAACCTAGACGCCCTATTTTTTCACCCTTATAGACAAACGCGTTATCTTGCATCTTTGAGGACAAGCTAATTTTCGGATCAAGTTTAAAAGATTCTTTCGAGACTTTTGTGTGCCCCACTTTTGTAAAAGGAAGCACTGCATCACCTGCTTTAACGGCAATTTCGCCTTTTGCCGGTAGTGTTCGTTCTATGTTAAGGGATCTTGAGTATTTTACTTTTTTAAAAATCGGTACGTAGTAATCCATTTATATCCTGTTCATGGATTGTTTTACCATGTTTAAATAAACTTCTTTAAACTCTATATGATTGGATTTATCACGAGTATCAATAACAACCCCAAGACTGCCCCCCAATACTGTTTGCTCAAAGCTTTGATTACTACTTTTGACCATTATGCGAGCGTCAGACCCAGGATTCAGAGGTAACATAAATATATTGTCTTCTTTTAAATCAAAAAGCTGAGAAGTACCTACCTCAGTCTCATATAAACACTCAACATCGCCAGTTATATTTATAAGAGTACCTATATATGGGTAGGTTAAGGTAGCATCCTCCATAGAGACACTATGAGCATAAAGATTATCTTTATCCAAACGCAAAAAATATACTCCAGAATCCTTTATCAGATCAAAGATTAAAAGATAAGTTAAGGATTGGTTCAGATCAAACTCTCTAAAACGGTCCCCTGTTAAAACGAATTCACCTGAAGGTAAATTGAAACTTGAACGGCTGATAATTTCCCTAAGCAAAGCATCCTTAAGAACTACATCTCGAGAATCTGTAGACATAATATTGTGATACATATCCAGATTCATGCGAAAATTCAGATCACCCAGGTTTGCTTCAAGCGGCATATAAGAAAAAAATTCCTTGTTTAATGCGATCATTTGAGAGCTAACATATATCACAGAGCTAGTTAAATTTGAAAAAACACTTGTAGACTTTTTAGACTCGAAAGGTAGTTCAGGGATACTTAAAAAACCAGAGTTATATAAGGTGCAGTTTTTTATATCTGTATTAAGCTCTTTGCATGCAACCGAAAAAACATCCTTATAGAACTTATCGCGGGGAAAAGAGTTTTCGAATAGATTGTTGGAATAAGTATATGGAAAACGAAAAATATTGGCTTCGTCTGCATCTATTTTGTCTTCAAAGACACCAAAAGATAGTTCCGTATAACCTTCATAAAAAGACAGTATGGGCATGAGACTATAATAACACTTTTAAGTGAAATGTATGAACAGTAACTAGATAGCGTGTTTATCGGTATAAGGCAATAAAGCCATCTCACGAGCACGCTTAACTGCAACCGAAAGAAGCCTCTGATTACGGGCACTAACTCCGGATCTGCTCTGAGGAATGAGCTTACCTCTATCGTTTATAAATCGGCGAAGAATAAGCACATCCTTGTAGTTTGGTAATGTACCGGTTTTAGTGAAATAACACTCCTTTGGAGCTTCTTTCTTAATATTTTTTTTGTTATTAGTTGGTTTGTTCATAAAACTACACTATTTCGGTTATTTCGAAGAATCATTTTCGATTTCATTTAACAAATCATCAATATCAATGTCAGATTCACTGTCAGGCATTTCATGACCATGTTCCTCACCATCATCACTATCGCCGTCTTTCTTCGATTTTAGGATTATCATTTCATCAATGTTAACTTCGGTTTTATACTTACGATCCCCATCGTTACCTTCCCAGTTTCTAGTCTGCAAACGACCCTCTACATATACCATGGTACCCTTGGTTAACAATTGACCACATAGTTCAGCTAGCTTATTCCAAGCTACGACGTTATGAAAGTCTACAGCCTCCTTTTGAACACCTTCAACTGACCAGGATCTATTTGTTGCTATTGTAAAGTTAGCTACAGCACTTCCCTGAGGTGTATATCGTACTTCAGGATCTTTTGTTAAATTGCCTATCAAAATAACTTTGTTTACGTTTCTGTTTGCCATTTGGGCCTCCTTCTTAATGTAGTAGCAAATGCTACTCTTCTATACTCGTAACTAAATACCTTACTAAACCGCTTATATAATTGAGTTTGGTTTTAAAAGTAGGAATAAACTCTGGGGCAACTTCAAAAGTTATGACCTCGTAAAAACCTTCACGATCATGGTTTATCTCATAGGCGAATTTTCTTTTTCCCCAAAAATCGCTATTTAATACCTTACCTTTACCGGAAGCTATTAAATCTTTTATCTGATTGGAAACAGAGCGTGCTCTGTCTTCTCCCAAATTTATTTTTGTTATTGTCATCAATTCGTATTGACTCATTGCAATCTAGATTATACAAAAGTATTAGCAATTGTCCAGTGACAACGTCTAGTTATAATAGAATACTAAACATTGAACCTAAACTCTACTATATCTCCAGGCTTCATAATGTACTCCTTACCCTCCATACGTAATAGGCCTTTGTCCTTACAAGCTTTAAAACTACCTGCAGCAAGAAAGTCCTCAAGAGCCACTACCATAGCTTTAATAAAGCCCTTCTCAAAATCCGTATGGATTTTTCCAGCAGCCTGAGGTGCTTTCATACCCTTTTCAATAGTCCACGCTCTAACTTCCTTTGGACCAGCAGTGTAAAAAGGTTGCAAACCAAGCAAATCATATCCGATACGTATAACTATATCTAAACCACTTTCTGTTATACCTAGGTCTTGCATATACATTACCTGATCCTCGGCACTTAAAGAACTAAGCTCAGACTCGAGTTTTGCCGATAAATGGACACTTTTTGCGTTTTTAAACTCCCCTACTCGTCCAGAGAAACTTTGAACTTTATCCTCATCAATATTGAAAACGTAAATCATTGGTTTTATAGTTAGGAGATTTAAATCCTGTATTAATAGTAAGTCGTCTTTATTAAGCGTAAGCGTAGAAGCTAATTTTCCAGAATCTAAAGTTTCTCTTAGAATAGTATAAAGCTCAGCCTTACGAACGTTATCTTTCGATTTGTCTTTTTTTATAACACCTTCGTGCCGATTGATTCGATTATGTAATGTACCCAAATCCGCCAAAATAAGCTCTGTGTTTATAACATCAGCATCGATTTCAGGAGTCGTAGAACCTTCACGAATTACATTTGCATCAGAAAAATCACGTACAACCTGTACTATAGCATCAACTTCCTTAATATGACCCAAAAACTTATTGCCTAACCCTTCCCCCTCAGAAGCACCCTTCACTAGACCTGCTATATCATAAAACTTAACAGTGGCAGGAACTATTTTTTCAGGGATATTATCTAAATTACCAGGTTTTGAGTACTCCAGCTGTACAATATGGGCCAACTTCTCCAAATTGCTGTCTGGGACATCTACTACACCTATATTTGGCTCAATCGTAGCAAAAGGATAGTTAGCCGCGAGTGCGACTTGTCTTTTTAAAAGGGCATTAAATAGTGTGGACTTCCCCACATTTGGCAATCCTACAATACCTATTTGCATGGAGGTTATTATACATGAGGTTTTTAGGGCAAAAAAAGCAGTATGTTGAGAAATAATTTGTTTTGACCTTAGGTTAAGCTCAACATACTGTAAAAGGTAACACCAAAAATACATTTCATGGAATATGCATTGACACCTTGTTAACACACCGTTATCATTCTAGTAATGTCCAATTTCAAAAAACTAATTCTACCTACGCTCATACTTGTTTCATTATTCCTCTTCAACGTCTCCGCAGCGTCACTCAGCCTTACTAACATAGGTGCGCTAGCTACAAACGGAATGAAATATGCTGATTGGTGGTACACAGGAACAAACCCTACGCTTCGTGGTACTGCTGGCAATGGAGCTTCGGTCGAAGTTTCTATTGATGGTACTAAAACAACTGCAACTGCTGACGGAAGCGGCAATTGGTCTATGGCAACTACAATGGGAAATGATGATTATGCTGTTGTTATCTCATCTGGTGGCGAATCTTATTCTTTTACCTTACATAATGGGCAGACTTTACCTGCAGGTGGTGTAGGAAGTACAACACAAACAACTCAGTCGACAACCCCCGTCCCAGATACAGGCTCTAATCAAATACCGATGATAATGATGTCTTTGGGATTGCTTACATTAGCAATTTACTACATTAAATATGGTCGCTTAAGTGCATTAAAAGCATTTGAAAAAGACGCAGTTAAGTAAAAGCCCCATAAAAGCACCAAACAAAAAATGGGGTTTAGACCTCAGCAGTAAGTAAATTTCACTCCTAAAATATAAACCCCATCACATCTTCAAATCACGATTCAAATTCTCCGGTCCCCCAGTTTGGAACAGGACGAACATTCAGTTCTATGTCTGGAAATTCATAGGTGTTGGCATCACATCCCGCAAAAAACAACTTAAGCTCTGCGGAATTGGTGTCGATTACCCGTAACCTTCCACACTGTTCCATATGCCCAACAACCAAATCAATAACACCACCTCTTTCATCGTCACCATTAATGACGAGATCCATAACAGCGGCATTTTCGCACGATACATATAATTGAGCCAAACCTGGCACAGTGTCTATATCAATATCAGAAGCAAAAGTGCCTACAATGCGTACACCCATACCGGATTCTCCGTCGAGTGTGTAATCAAACTTTTCTACCAACATCTGAAAAGGATGTTGATTGTTCAATTCACACAAGAACATGTCCGGTGTCGGTGTACCCTCAGGAACATGCGGAACAAAAGGCGCAACAGGCGTTGCTGTCGGCGACACCGCTACCACCGTTTCAACAACAACCGGTAAATGTTTGATTTCCTTCACGGGGACGGGCAGAAGCCCACAACCCAACATAACAGCCAAACACACTACTGTGAAAAAAACTCGCAAGAGTTTCATCTGAGCCTCCTATATGGATGATAAGGTCACAACACTTTTTTGAGATACTAGCACTAATGGTTTTACAAGTCTAATTTGGGGAGAAGCTGATAGGCCAATTAAACAACTTACTCGACTATCTTAATATATGATCCAGCTGTATTTGCACGGATATCAGGAGAGTTTTGTTCAAATATTTGAGCAGGTCTATACTTGTATTCTCCAGGAATAATTGCTCTAACTACATATGAATACTCATAAAAGCCTTTCGGCAAATATGACATTTGAAGTTCGGTTTTGCTATCTTTCATTTGCTGACTATCGACATAATATATCGACTGACTACCCTCTTCGGCTTGCCTTGCAGCACCTACAGTTAAGCTAGATTCGTTTTTAAGAGTTTCATTGACACTCTCGAAGCCTCCGGGTAAAAAGTCTTCCAGCAATAGGTTACGACGCGAATTTGGTGATGCAATTGTCAATCTAACAACATAACTCTCCCCTACTCTAAAAATGTTATCAGTAATCAAATTTCCTTTGGTATCATAAACTTCTCTTGATAAACCAATATCGTTAGATTCCTCACTAACTACATCAAAAGGCATAAGCTGGGTTAACACAATATTATAGTATTGATTACCACCTTTGGTTGATTTGATAGCGATTGTATTTTTACCTTGCAGTAACTCTGAACCCGGTAAAGTAGCTTTTAAGCTTTCACCGAGGCCGTTTTTACTAAATTCTTGCGTAGCTACTTGTTTATCATTTACTAAAACTTCGATAGTTGTATCTCTAAGCTTGATGTTTCGTTCGAGTACATTTTCTATTAGGGCTGTTGTCTTCAAGCGATCATTGTAACTTACATAAGCTACAGAGTTCTTTTGATTGGTTAGGTGCCTTATTGCTAGATCTGCAACTGGGTTGGCAGGATCGATTCTGTTGAAAGCACGTAAGACTGTAGCAGTCGTACCAAGATCACCTTCCGAATACCAAAGTCCCCCTGGGGTGCTCCAAAATATTCTTCGACTACCAAGATCAGCTTTTTGAACAAGCTCTGTCTTTAATTGAGCAATATACTTTGACCAGTTACCTCTGCTTGATTCCATAGCCATAATCAAATGTGCTTTACTGAGATCAGACAAAGACACACGTCGCTCATATATAGTTTGAATACGACCGGACTGGTCTACACCAGCAAGTTCTGAAACGTAAAGAATATATGCCAGCGAGCTGGGATCGATACTATTTGAGTTCAGTGAGCTTTGAACGTATGCAATACCACGGTCGAGTACGTCCTGCGAAGTCATTACATCCGAGGCTTTTGCTTCTGCTAAAACCTCCAAGACACGAGCGGTACTGTAAATTGTACTTTGTGAATCATTCCAATACCCCCATCCACCATCCGAGTTTTGAACACTGGTTAGCAAAGATATGTCATTTAAAATCAATTGTTTGGTTTCATCATAGAGTTTTTGATCGTTGGTGAAACTTGCAAATCGTAATCTATAGATTAATGGAAGTGTTTTACTGGCAATATAATCAGTAGTGAAATATTCTAGATATAGTAAGTCATTCAAGTCATTATCTGCCAAACCTAACAGCGAGTTATATACTTCTATTTCCAACTTAGTGTGATCTCTATTGGACTGCTCTTCTAGGTCAACTTCTTCTGAGGCACTGAAAGCCGTTGAGTTCGAGATACTTTGAACCTGCTCCAAACCGAAAGGTAAAACTGGGATTTTCGCTTCAAGAACATCTTTAGTTACCAAACCTTCTTGTATTGTAAAGCTTAATTTAGCACCTTCAGGAAGTTCAACACCTGCTTCAGTTTTAAATCTTACTAAAGCATTTGAATTTGCTTGGACAGTTATATTTTTAAAATATTCATCACGTACTATCAAACCTTCACTTGCAACACCGACCCCAAAAGTTTTGGAAGTAGCTGTATTGTTGTGTACTACAACTCCAAGTTCAGCAATATCCCCTACTCTCATAAATCGTGGAACAGCGCTTTGACCAAATACCTCACGTACAGAACCAAACTTATAAACAGTTTGCCCAAATTTCGAGCCCGAAGCATCTTGTGCCAAAGCAAATAAGTTCCACCTGGTGATTGAATCGGGCAAGGTAAATGGTATTTGAACAACGCCATCTGAATTTGTTACCAGATCAACAACCCATAAAGCGGTTTCAGCAAAGTTTGATCTTGTTAAATCTATATATTCACCGCCGGCACCACCTTTGCTGCCCGAACCACCTTTTGCGCCTATTTCTGTGTTGAGATTAATTCTATCTATTGATTGGGTTAAGCTTTGAGCAGTAGAAATTGCATAAAATCTTTCAGAATAAAATTTCTCAAAAGCATCAGCTCTTTGTAGACTGGCAATTGACATGAGTGAGTCATCTACTAGTGCGACTGTGATTTTTGCATCGCGAACTGGGTTGTTTTGACTATCGCGAACTATGACTGTAGCTGAACCTTGTTCTTTAGGAGCGTATGTTGTTTTCGGAGTTGAAACTGTTAAGTTAAGAAGATTGCGAGAAGTGTCTACTTGGATATTTTTTATACCCATGTTGAATTCGGCTGGTTTTAAAGTAGATTCACCCGGTTTCACAAGCATCATGGATACATAAACATTGGGCATAAAAGTTTCTTTAATCTCTAGTTCTTGAGACATTCCGCTAGCCTTTTGTTCAAAAACTTTGTAATCCACAATACCTTCTGCTTCAACTGTTAATAAACCGATTGCTTTTTCAAAAGTCGAGATTGCTACTATATCAGCTTTATCACCCACTGAGTATTCATTTTTATCAGAAATTAAATCAACACGATCATGATTTTCTTTACGCCAGTAACCTGATTCATCGGAACTTACATAAAAATATAAATCTGACACTGTCCTGTTTCCTCTTGAATCATAGCTTTCTACTTCTAATATGTAAGTACCACCAGAATTAGGCTCAAAGCTAAAAGTTCCTTTTCCACGGTTATCAGTGTTAAGTGAATCACTATGAACTAAAGTGTCTTCATAAGTAACTTCGTATAAATAGCCTTCAGAATTGTCTTTCAATTTAGTTCTAAAATACTTTCGCAAATAGACATTTAGATTGACAGCTTTATCTTTTGCTACTGATTCATCAAGGTTTACAGTCATAACGTCAAAGTTAGATTCATCTCCAGCCTTACCCAAATAAGAGTTAGCACGTAACCCAACGTAATATTCAGCCATATGAACTACATATTCATCAGACCCAGTAAACTTACGTCCGCTTTCTCCTTCTACATCAGCTTCAAAAGTGTATATTTCACTTATACCATCTTGGGTACTTGTAGATGGAGAGATATTTATCTCACCGAACTGATCAGTTGTAGTCGAACCTTCTAATACACTTTCTTCTTCGAAGCCCCGCCAAATGTAGTCATCACCAAAATAACGTTTTTGAGAATAAAAAGTGTAATCACTATAATCGTCAGGTGAGAAAATAAAGTTTCTTTTAAATAATCTGTAATCAGTAGGACTGCTAACTAAAGGTGCACCATAGAAGTACTGAGCACTAGCAGATAACTCAATAACAGAGCCTCTAACAACAGGTTTTTGTGGAACTGAAGCAACTACCTCAAAATCTGGACGTACATATTCTTGAACATCGAATTGAGTTTCAGCTACTTGAACACCTCCTACTGCTAAGCTAACAGTATATCTTCCTAAAGCTAGCCCATCAGGCAAAATGAAATGCCCACTATATTGGGCATCAGAGGCATTAAAATCCTGAGTAAATATAACTGAAGGGTCCTGATAATTATAAGTGTTATCAAATACTGAAATAGAGACACTGTTTGTTCCTTGAACTGGCGAATATTTGTACAGTTCATTGTTACGCAAAAAAGCATTAAAATTTACTTGTTGACCAGGGCGATACAGCGTCCTATCTGTTAAAACAAAACCCTTATAGTCTGCAGGTCCAAGACTTGAGGTTGTATAGTCATAGGCCACATTCTCAAACTCGTAACTACTAATACCTGAATTCCAATCACTAAAAGTAACACCTATATCATCACCACCACTAACAATAGTGAGATATGCCGAGTCCCTTGGTAGCGGAGTTGCAGACAAAAACACTCCGTCTTCGTTGGTACGACCTTCGACTACAACAAGATCGTTGTTTGAAGATTCTGGGCTCACAGTATTTCCATAATTATAGCTGTAAGGCAAACGATAAACAGTCACTTGCTTATCTTTTTTAACAGAAACATCGGATAAACTTGTTGCCCAAACTAAAAACTCACTTGGAGATGATTTGGTAGTGACTGAAGTATCACCAACAACAAATGCCAGATTATCATGGGCATTGGTGTTAGGAATTGAAACATCAAGAAAGTATAATCCAGGCTTCAGATCGAGATTTGCTTCATTGTTAAAATTGTAAATTACATCTGTAAAAACATTTTGCTCAAGACCAACTTCATTGTTCCATTGACCTATCTTAGTTAAACCTTTTTGTATAAGATCGCTCTCTCGTAATGTCTGCCATTGTGCTCGATCCAACTTATAGAGGTTTATAAACTTATCTGCATCCATTGAGTAAAGACTGTACGTCAAACTTTGTGCATTAACAGCGCGTGTAATTATTCTTGTATCTATATTAGATGCAAACGTCGCAAAATAAGTGTAACTAGGGTAAATACTTACTGAAGGTTTATAAGGGGCTGTTTCAAAAATCAAATTAACCGGCTTTCCTAATGGGCGACCAAACTTGTCAGGAGTATTAGCAGGCAGATAAACCTCAAATGTCGAGGAACGTTCTAAAAACTTGTTAACGTTCACATTCTTTGAAGGAGGATAAGCAGATAGGAATAGATCATCGCTAACAACTTGTCCATTTCTTTTCACAACAAGATAATCTTTAAGAGTATCTACATTCATTGGCGAGTTAAAGTTCAAATCGAGTCTGATATCTTCTCCAACATCGACAGTACCGTAAGGAATATTTGAGCTAACATACCCTGGCAAAGCTGCGGTACTAAAGCTCATACTAAATCCTGACTCCGCAACAGCATTACCAGATTCACTTAAAAACCCTGGCGCAATCTCTGCCATATAAGTTGTTTCTGCTTCAAGAACTGTAGTCGGATACACCTCTATCCTTTGTTTCCAAAGCGCTTCCCAATCTTGATAGTAATATAGCTTATCATCGGCAGCTATTCGATCAATAAAGCGAGCATTGTAAGGAACTTCTACTTTAGTAACAGGATCGTACAACCTAAACTTTTCATAAAATGCCTGTTGATTAAGCCTTTGATTTGCAAAAACAAGTATTGGACCTTTAGGGTTAGTGTCCAAATTAGTGTAACCATAAAAATCTAGATCAGTAGACATGCTTAAAACCGCAGGAGCGTAATTTACAAATTCAAAACTATGCCCCATTGCCAAACTACCACCATCAACGGATGCTAGATCTTGTGAAATTGTCACTTTGTATTTCTGCCCAATCTTCAGGTTCTCAGGCTTGACCACGTATGCATTAGTTCCTACCCATTTACGCTCACCCAAAACCTCGGGTTCAATTGTAAGCAGTTCGCCGTCTGGTTTGATAACAGACTTATTAAACATCACTACTATATTTTTAACTTGTTCAGTAATTGAGCCCTCTGGAGAATCCATTGCCACATGCAGGTTTGATAATGTCGAAAAATTAAGAATGTAGTCTTCCTGCAAACCGCGCCAATTAGTTCCACGCGCACCAGAACCTACAGTGATCTTGATATTTTGATCACGTAAAAAGTCATTTGTCGGATCGATAGTCAAAATGTTGTTTTCCCAATTCAAAGTATATGCAAAGTCCGGCTCTATCAATAAACTTTTTTCTACACTTGCCTTGTCCATTTTTCTTGAAAAAACTATCGAAACAGTGCTATCAAGTGGAAGCTCTTTATCTCCGGAAGTTGGATAAGAACCAACAACCCTAGGGGCTGCAAAAACTACAAAAGCCAAATATGAAATCAAAGTTAACAAAAAATATAAAGCAAAAGTTCCTACTATTAATGGAATAAGTTTATGAGGATTTGCTCTAATATACGTAAAAGCTTGTAGTGTCTTCTCCCAAAAGCTTCTGAGTTTCATCATAAAATTTGGCGACAAGTACAAAGTAGCCTTTTTCAGGTAACCATAAATACTTGAAATGATCTTTTTCAGAAACGGTGTGCTTGAGGTTTCCATTTAGATAAAATTGTACGCTTTTTACATCCGGTCTAGTAGTAGTTTCAAACAATATTCTTTCAAAGGTAGTCTCCCCTGGTATTGTAATATATTCATCATTTTTAGATGGATTAAGTATTAACAACGCTACCTGCTGTTCAGGCATAACAGCGGCCTCCTCTAGAGATACAACAGAGCTCAAGCTAGAGAGCATATTCACAGGTCTGTTTTTGTTTCCAAAATATTCATAGGCCTCAAGCATTGTTTGGCGCCAAATAGGACCAGCTCCAGTCACACCATCAATATCATACATTGGCATATTATTAGAATTCCCTACCCAAACCCCAGTTACAAAATCTTTTGTATAACCAAAAGTCCAATTATCGTGCCAATCGGTAGTTGTACCTGTTTTACTGGCGGCAACAAATGGGAGATTTAATACATTATTACGACCAAATCCCATAACCTTAGCAGCCGGATCACTCAGAACACTTGTTAACATATCAGCAACAATTTCTGACTTTTCATCCCAAACAGGAGTACCAGCAACATCAACATGTTGAAATAAAACATCACCTTTATGGTTCACAACCTTGTTAACGGAATACGCTTCTTTAAACTCACCGCCGCGTGCTAAAGAAGTATACGCATTAGTTAAATCCAGTAATCTCACTTCCCCGCCACCTAAAGTTACGCTTAAATCATAACGGTCAGGGTTATCCAAAGTCGTTATACCAGCACGCTTAGCAGCTCCAACCATATCATCTACACCTACCATTTCCAGAACTTTTACCGCGGGTAAATTTAATGAACTTGCCAAAGCAACACGTACACTCACTTCCCCATTAAAAAGCCCATTGTAATTGTATGGTGAGAAATTATCCCCTTTTTTATCTATAAACGTAGTCTTTTGATCTAAAATAATATCATCCGGAGTAAGTAATCCTTCATAAAATGCTTGACCATAAGTAAAAGGTTTTAAAGCTGATCCAGGTTGCCTATGTGCTAATGCAATGTTAACTGCCCCATCAATACTCTCATCAAAATAATCAACACTGCCATTCATCACTAATATTCCAGAATCTTTTGGATCAAGTACTACAACAGCCGCATTAGTGATCCTATTTTTTTCTTTTAAAGTCGCCACTTGATTTCGGGCACTATCTAAAGCCTGCTTTGATAACGATGCGGAAAGTGTAGTGTAAATGCTAAACCCTTGTAACGACTCTCGACTTTTCAAGTCAAGCTTTGTCATAGTTTCACCTAAGGCATACTCCACAAAATGAATAAAAACATTCTGACGTGCCGAAGGAGTCACTCCAAGTGGATAGGCCAAACTCTCATCTAAAGTCTCTTTTGTTATATCACCGTTTTGATACATCAATTCCAAAACATTGTTTCTACTACTTATAGAAGCAGTGCCAACAAGAGGATTCAGCACAACAGGAGATTTTACACTACCTGCCAAAGCAGCGCTTTCGGATAGACTAAGTTGAGAAGCCGGTTTACTAAAGTAAGTGTTTGATGCAGCAGCAATACCATAAGAATTATTTCCAAGATAAATGGTATTTAGATACTTCTCTAAAATTTCATCCTTTGTATAAAAGATTTCCAGATAAATTGCTGAGTTAATTTCACGAATTTTACGCATAAATTTGTTGCTACCAAACATTTCAGGAGATACCATATTTGCTCTGGCAACTTGTTGAGTAATAGTGCTACCCCCAGAAACAATACCACCGGATTTAAAGTTAGAAACCAGCGCCCGTACCATAGAAATAGGATCAAAACCGAGATGCTTGTAAAATCTACGATCTTCAGCCACTATGAATGCCTGTTTTGTCACATCGGGCAGTTCTGAAATCTCAATTGGAGTCTGATAACCTTCTAGACCATTTACCGACTCATAAATCAACACTCCTTCGCGGTCAAACACTTTTATAGATCCGCGCACTACTGAAAACTGAGAAGTCACCAGCATTGCATCAACAAACAATGCACAAAAAAGTAGAATTAAAAGTAGTTTTATGTTTTTCAAAATGCCCCTCCCTCCTGCAAGTGCTTCCACACATCCTTCAATTCCAAGACGTAATCATATACTTCAGCTGTAAAATCATAGGACTTATCATAATAACCCTTCAACATTTTTTCACAATCAAAAGCATGTAACTCGTCAAATACTTCTTTATTTATATAGTAAGGGCCATCACTAACACCAAAATATAAGTAATACTTCTCTTCTGTTGCACCAGTTTTCTTGTTCTCTGAACGTTTGAATTGCAAAATCGGAGATACACCATACAAGTTTAAAGAAGTGAGATTTGCAGCCTGACTAATACTGTGTCCATTAGCATGCGATGCTCTAGCAATATCCCATCGTGCACTGAAGTCATAAAAACCAGTTTTATGCCTCAACAAAACTAGCTGACCAGAAGAATTGAACATGACAATATGCGATGATCTATGAAGCGTCTCGGCATTTGATTTAGTTAACCTGGATTCAAAATATTTATAATTCTCCACTAGAATAGTTTTAGTCTCGTGAGAGAGTTTTTTGCCGGATAATAAATAAGATTTATCAACCCAAAACATTTTTTTAGTTGTGGAAGTACCTGAGATATAGTCGCACATGTAACAAATACTGATGCTAACAAAGGATTTATCTAGGGATAAAGTTTGAACTGTATTTATACATTGTGCTGTAGAAAACTTTAAACCTTTAAGCTGAGACCTAGATATTTTTTCAATTGTAGAGGGGATATTATCATAGTATTTCATATCTATGCTTGGTAGCTCCAAGCAACCACTCGACTCCAGCGCTAAAAACTTTCCATCCTTATGTATAAGTAAGCACAAATTAACTACCGGAGATAAGGTTTCTGACAGTTTTGCAACTTGGCTAGCTTCCGTCACAACATACTCTAGCGCCGTAACCTTAGCAAGTGTATTCCCTACTCCCAAACTATAATGAACCTTCGGTGGAGTTCCATGCCTAACTAGTTGCCCTGACTCAACTAATTTATTCAATGATTTGTACACTGCTCTATCAGTCAAACCAATATGATTGATAATTTCTTCTGATTTAACCCTTTTACGTTTTTTAATAAGATCCAAAATCTTTTCAGAAGTAATTGTCTTCATAATCTAATATTACCATCAGGTTCACCATACATAAAGTACTGAACTTAATGTACTGCTGGCGACATAGTTGTTTGTCCGCTAAACAATGTAAAATGTAAGCCGAAAATCGAACTTAAAAATGTTTCTGTCAAAATACATGGTACCTAATTGACCGAATTAAGCTCAAAAATCATGCTCAAAACCTGTTGAAAAGCCATATGCGGTATATATGCGATAATCACTTAATTATCTTCAAGTTATCAACAATTCACAAATGCGGGAAAAATACTATAAAAAATCTCTCTTGCTGTTAAACAATATTTTTAGATATACTTAGACGTGCCCACCAGAGAACCTAAACCAAACAAGAATCTAAAATATGTATTCGTGACTGGTGGAGTCATCTCAGGACTCGGCAAAGGTATTAGCACAGCCTCTATCGCTCAAATTCTCAAATCTTACGGTTATAAAGTCTCCGCAGTAAAAGTTGATATGTATCTCAATTTAGATGCAGGAACAATTAATCCTCTTGAACATGGTGAGGTTTTTGTAACCAACGATGGAATGGAAACTGATCAAGATTTAGGTAACTACGAAAGATTTCTTAATCAAAACATGTTGAAGCACAACTACATGACCATGGGGCAGATTTATTACAACGTAATCACACGTGAACGACAACTAAAGTACGGTGGTGAAGACGTTGAAGGACATGTACATATTCCCCAGGAAGTAATTAGACGAATAAACGAAACGGCCGTCAAAGATGATGCCGAGATCATAATGATAGAAGTCGGCGGGACTGTTGGAGAATATCAAAACATAATGTTCTTTGAAGCAATTCGAAGATTAAAACAACAAAATCCAAACGTTTTTATAGTTCATTTAGTATATCTTTTAAAACCTGTATTTTTGGGTGAGCTGAAAAGTAAACCTGCACAAGCATCTATTTATGAACTTTATAAACTAGGACTGCAACCAAATTTTGTTATTTGTAGAAGCCACGAGCCGATCGATAAAAAGAAAAAATCATTAATATCATTTAATGCAGGAATACCCGTAGAACACATAATAAGCGCACCTGACGTCGATACAATATATAAGATTCCCCTACTCTTCAAACAACAGCACTTAGGTATGAAACTCCTAGGAGAAATGGATTTAAAGCCAAAGAAAAAACCAAACACAGAATGGGAAAAATTTGTAGCAAGTACCAGTCGAACGAATGGAGGGGTAAAAGTAGCCATTATTGGTAAATACTTTAACATAGGGCAAGCATCTGTATTGCAAGACGCCTACGTTTGCGTAATCGAAGCCATAAAACACGCAGCATGGAGGCTAGGAAACACTCCCACAATACAATGGTTTGATGTAGAAAGATTTGAAAATCCCGAAGAAAGAAAAAAGATAGAAGAAGAGCTTAAAGAGTTTGACGGAATTATAGTTCCGCAAGGTTGGGGCAGCCGAGGCGTCGAGGGCAAAATACGTGCAGTACAGTTTGCAAGAGAAAATAAAATACCCTACTTAGGACTATGCTTTGGTATGCAAATGGCTGTCATTGAGTATGCTAGAAACGTATTGGGGCTTAAAAACGCTAACTCAACAGAAGCTAATCCTAAAACTAAAGATCCAGTTATCTATATTATGCCTGAGCAAGAGAAACATATGAAAAATGATGAATATGGAGGAACAATTAGACTTGGAGCATGGCCATGTAAACTAAAAAGCGGAAGTCTTTTGGAAGAACTTTATAAAAAACACTACAAAACCGAAAAAAGGCGTGGAGGTATTGTTCAAGAAAGACATCGTCACAGATACGAGGTTAACAACCAATACAAAAAACAACTCGAAAAAGCTGGTTTGATAATCTCCGGAACATCGCCTGATGGCAAGCTTGCTGAGGCAATAGAACTGTCACGTGATGTACATCCTTTCTTCGTAGGAACACAATATCACCCTGAATACATCTCAAGACCATTGGAACCGCACCCTCTTTTCATAGGCTTCATAGAAGCCTGCTATAACAATAAAAAACACTAACAGCCCCTTGGCGCAGTAACAAGCAAATAGACAACTATGAGGCTTAAAATGTTGTAGGTAGAGGTATAATTAAAGGCATAGATCGAAAGATCAGAGAAAATCCACCAATTCACAGGAGATTGAAAGATGAAACACATGAGTACAGAAAAAACATTGGCCATAATGCTAGCTGTTTTTTTGGCGCTAGTAGGCGTAACAGTAATTTTCATTGCGATCACATCAGCTCCCACATTTGTGTTACGTAATGGCGCCGAGTTTGTAAGCGTGGAGCAGTTCATGCAAGCATTAGTGCGTACCATCCTTAATCCAGTTTTCTGGCTCGCGGCATTGTTCACATTACCCACATGGATCCAAAACAACACATGGGTAATCGCCGCAATCTCAGTAATGGTTCTTAATGGAGTAGGAATTATTTATCTAGGTTCATTGGCCTGGAAACTACTCATTAAGAAATAGACATCAACCGGCTAGGTTCAGACTGAAAAAATAATAATCTTCCACATAAAGAAGAAACAAAATTTTTCAGTCTGACCTAGCCACAATCATTTAAACACCTTATTGACTCACGTTTAAACATTATCTATTATCCATGTATGATCCAAAAAGCATTTAAAATTGGAAATAGCATTGCTATAACAGTTCCTAAAGAAGCTAATATAACTCCAGGTACTAAGCTAAAGTTCTCAAAGCGAGTAAAAAATAAAATTACATATGAAATTGTTGATGAACAAATTGATACCACAAATTTGCACGAAGACTATCCGCAAAATGTTATGGGGGGTTTGATAGTTAAAGACGAGGTATCGGCACAAGAAATTGCCAAGATTGTTAAAAAGTTTAAGGAAAATCCCTATGACAAGAGCATCCGTTTTTCTTGACACTAATTTTCTTGTAGCATCACAAATAGAAGGACATATTTTTTATCCTAGAGCCAAAGAACTTTTAAGTGAGTTCGCAGCTGCTGAAAATGTATTAGTGACACATAATTTAGTTTTTGATGAACTGTGGTATGTATCAATCGCTATATGGAGAGAACTTAAACTAAGCAAAAATGACCTATTCAAAAGACTAAATAAAGCTACAACAAATGTTTTTAATTTCTTAAACTTTGCTTTGCTTGAAACTGTACTAACACAGGAAGATCTAGTAGATACTTTGAAAATTATGAAAGCACATAAATTAAGACCCAGAGACGCTATGATTCTTGAAATCATGAAAAAAGAGAAGATAACTAAAATTGCTTCTTTCGACAATGATTTTACTAGCGTAAAAGGCATAAAGGTAGTAAATTAGAAGTAGATATGGCACAACAGCAACTAAGTACACAACCAAATAAAGGAATGAAAGATCTTTTGCCAGATGAATTTTTGGTGCAAGAGTTCATGTTTAATACTTGGAAAGAGGTGTGCTTAAGATTTGGCTATAGAGAGTATCAGACTCCCCTACTTGAGTCGGCTGAGATATATCGTGCAAAGTCAGGTGAAGATGTTGGCGGTAAGGAACTGTATACGCTAACAGACCTCGGTGGGCGCGAATTAGCAATACGTCCTGAGATGACACCCTCGGTAACTAGACTCGTCGCAAAGGTTTACAAGGAATCTCCAAAACCAATAAGATTTTTTAATGTAAGTAATTTTTGTCGCAATGAAAAACCACAAAAAGGGCGCAACAGAGAGTTTTGGCAGCTAAATGCCGATATTTTTGGAGACGCTTCAATAAACTCTGATTTAGAAATTTTGTCTTTGGCACTTGAGCTTATGTTAGCCTTTAATCCTCCAGAAAATGCTTTTAAGCTCTACTACAACAACCGAAAGCTTATAAATGCTTTTTTGGATGACGTTTTAAAAGTGTCAACTGAGAAAAAAACCCAGCTAGTAAGACTGATGGATAAGTTTGATAAATACGACTCAAAAGATGCATACGTAAAAGCTTTAGTTGACTTAGGATTTGATGATGCAGAAATAACAAAAATAGTTAATTTCTTAACTGCAAACAGCCTAACGTTACTAGAGAACTTTCCAGAACTAGAATCAAGCGATGGAGCTAAGGAAATTATTTATACTCAAGAAGCCTTAACAAATTTAGGATATGCGCAGTATGTAGAGTTTAAAGCTAATATTATTCGAGGATTTGATTACTATGATGGTTTAATTTTTGAGGTGTTTGATGCTAACAAGGAAAATCCTAGATCTTTGTTCGGAGGTGGTCGCTATAACGGGTTAGCGGAACTCTTTGGCATAGACTCAATGCCTGCAGTAGGCTTTGCACCTGGGAGTGAAACGTTTAGAATATTCCTTGAAAATTGGGACTTAATTCCTGAATTGAGCAAATATACAGATATGTATTACCTTCCACTTTTAGAAAATGTGAGTTTCTTGACTGCTCTTGAAATTGCCAACAAACTAAGAAAACAGGGCTATAGAGTACAAACAGGAATCAAAAGCGTTCAACTATCTGAGGGATTAAGAGAAGCAAACAAACTTGGATTTAGTAATGTCATTATCGCGGGAACAGCCGAGATAGAGAAAAATGAGATCCAGATCAAAGATATGAAGTCTGGGGATCAAAAGACTGTAAACGTATAAAGAAAGGATATATACTTATTGTTACATGCCCAAATATTTCAGATACTTTGCAATATTAACTTTATTAGTTCTGATTACGCCCAGGATACAAGCACAACCGGTAGATGTAACACCCCCAACAACAACCTATACACTTAACCCAGCAGTTCCAGACGGGAATAACAGCTGGTACGTCTCTCCAGTGCAAATTCAGCTTAATGCAACAGATCTTGAGAGTGGTGTAAAAAACATAAATTACCGAATTGATGGAGGAAACTGGCAAACAGTAGACTTCTCTAATACCGCGAATTTAGCACCTAATGCATCGTTTGAAACTGCTTCCGGCAGTACAACAACAGGACTATCGCGTTGGGAAGGAACTTTAGTCGATCCAGAAGTTACTTACTCAAAAGACAATGGTAACTACGCACCTGGCTACGCTAGTGCCTCAGCAAAAATAGAAACAACAGGTGGTACTTGGCATGGTATAAATCATATGACCTATTATGCAGCTGCCTCCCCTTTCGATAACATGACTTCATCAGTCTGGTTAAAGACCGACAACGTAACAGGAACAGCAAATTATCGGATTTATGCTGTGGTACCCGATGGTGCCGGTGGTTTCACTTACCCACTAATTGCACAGTCAACAACAGTAACCGGTACAACTGGATGGACGTTGGTTACACTAGACTTCACCGTAAGCGTTAGTGGCGCCACAGGTGTATATATGGATATCGGTCTGAGTGGGCCTGGAACATTGTGGGCAGATGCTGCGACAATAACAACATCGCTAGAGAACATTTCTACAAATTTTACGGTCGCCACAGATAACGCCGCACATACTATTGAGTACTACAGTACAGACTTTTCTGATAACTCGGAGGTACACAGCTGCACCTCGCCCAAGTCACATTGTATAGAGTTTAAACTAGATCAAACACCCCCAGGCAATTGGCACGACTCCGGAGCTACAAGGCAAATCGGCGGTGGGAGTAGCTCGGTACATAGGTTATGGGTTTTTATAACAGTAGACGACCTAACGTCCGGCCTGTCTGTTGAAACAAACAAATATCAGTACCTAACAAGTAGAAACCCCACGTTCGGTTACTTTAGAAACTTATTAGGATGTAATTCTACATGGAACACAAATTTGTGGAGAGAGCTGCTCAATGGCGTGCACGCCAATGGAGAGACCACAGCACAACTGCGCACACAAAGAACAGATTTCTGCGACAGTAACTGGAGAGATTGTAAGGAAGTCCGCTTTTATGCGGAGGATAGGGCTGGCAACATAGATACTAAAGAAATATGCCTAAATGGACCTTGGATAAAAGTACGTGGACATGGGTTTGTAAGGGCAAATGCGCACATAGACATGGTATCTGAAGCGAATGAAGACAACACTGATGGACTGATAGAAATTGGCGGAAATTCGATTGACTTTTTCACTTCGGAGGAGGATTGGAAAATCTACAACTCCCCTACCCCATCAGTCGAAGGTTATACAGGACTATACAATCAAGTTACAGGCATAAAGACCACCATATCGACGAACGCAGATCTAGTTAGCAGTACAGGAGTATATGAGATAAACGGAGACTACACAATTGATAATCAGTCCACACCTAACAACTATGGATCAGCCACATTTAATCAAATAGTTTTTGTAAATGGAAACTTAAGCATTGATAATGATATTGCAGTCTCAAGTTCATCTACAGCATTGTTTATCGTTGAGGGCGATGTTTACATAGATAAAGGGGTCAATACACTGGGAATTGCAATATTTGCCGACGGCGATATATTTTCGGCGTATAACATAGAAGACGGCGAAGCTACACAAACCTTGAACTTGAAAGGAATATACAGTGCGGATGAAATTAAGTTGCAACGTACATTACAAGGCACCCAAAACAATGATACTCCCGCCGAGTCTTTTATCTTTGAACCCAAATATATGATTCAACTTAGGGAATTTTTTGATGAAAGTACTATTGAATGGGTAAGCAGAAAATAACTATATCTTGCGTTTAATCTTGAAACCCTCAGCTACATCCTCGACAACATACCCTTGGGATTCTATTTCTCGACGCAAAACGTCCGCTTTATCCCAAATACCTGCCTTGCGATATTCTTGCCTAGTAGTGGCTAAATGTTGCACCTTTTCCGGAATTTCAAGACCTATATGAGAATCAAGTCCAAATCCCAACACTGTATCAAATTTTTGAAGAGTCGCTAATTTGACGCCTTCAGACATGGACTCGTTTTTAAGAACATCCCAAACGATTGCTAACACCTTGGGCATGTTTAAATCGTCATTTAAAGCCTCCTCAAACTTACGCAGTTCACTTTTATCAGGCAGGGCACCTGAATCATCTTTATAACCCTCAACCACAGTGTAGAGCTTTCTAAGAGCACTAGACGCGCTCTGTAATGCACCCCAAGTAAAATTTAGCGGCGTACGGTAATGAGCAGTCATATAAAAATAACGGAGATCAACCGGAGAAAACCCTTTTTCCTCAATATCAGATAAAGTATATGCATTGTTATTACTCTTTCCCATTCTCTGATCATCTATTTTCATAAAAGCTGAGTGCAACCAGTAACGAACAAACTTTTCACCAGTGGCACATTCGCTCTGGGCTATTTCATTTGGATGATGAATCATTTTATGATCTTCCCCCCCAGTGTGAATATCAATGGTTGCCCCAAGTTCTCGCATACTCATAGCACTACACTCTATATGCCACCCAGGAAAGCCCATACCCCATGGGGATTCCCATTCTTGCCAACGACGTTCACCTTTTGGGGAATATTTCCATAATGCAAAATCCGAAGGATTCTTCTTTTCTAGATTTTCAGATACTCTAGCTTCACGTTCCTCATTATCCGCCACCATACCTGACATAATTCCGTAGCTTGCGAATTTCGAGGTATCAAAGTAGACACCATCCGAAGTTTTATACGTATAACCTTTTCTTTCTAAAACACGCACAAGCTCAATTTGCTCAGCGATGTAATCAGTTGCACGAGTAAATTTTAATGGTCTCGATAATTTAAGCTTTTCGTAGTCCAAAAGAAAATGTTTAATATAAAAATCGGCTATTTCTCTCGCGCTCTTGCCTTCTTTGTCAGCAGCCTGCTCCAGACGATCATTACCAATATTAGCGTCGCCCAAATTGTCACCCGTTAAATGCCCGACATCCGTAAGATTCATAATGTAGCGGACATTGAAAGCATTAAATTTGAGTGTTCGATAAACTAAATCGGCTAATACAAATGACCTGAAGTTACCGATATGCGCATAATAGTAAACGGTAGGGCCGCAGGCATATAAACTTACCTCGCCTTCTTTTAAAGGTTTAAAGTCCTCTATTTGACGTGTAAGGGAATTGTATAACCTTAGTGTCATACCAATATTCTAGCACACAGATCTGCCTTCCAAAGCCTTAAGTAGTGTGAAATCGTCTGCATATTCAATGTCGCCTCCAACAGGAAGTCCTCTAGCGATTCTGGTTATTTTTACTTGTTCTGTGGGGAAACCCTGCTCGCGTATCAGCTTAGTAAGGTACATTGCGGTCGACTCACCTTCCATGCTGGTGTTTGTGGCCAAAATCAGCTCCAAAGTATTAAAGGACGTCATTGGGTTATCAATATACTCTTTAATCCTAATGACTAGGTGACTTATAAACAGCTCGTCAGGACCAACATTGTTTAATGGATCAATAACCCCATGCAATACATGATATTTACCTTTAAAACCAGCACGTTCCAAAGCAAAAACATCCAAAGGCGTTGACACCACTGCAACTAAACTATCAGAACGATTTAAGTCCTGACATATCTCACAAGGGTTGGACTCACCCACATTTTTACAAACATTACAAATTTGGATATCAGTTTTAAATTTTATCAACGACTCCGAAAACTTTTCTATTTCCTCCTGAGGAAAATGTAATAAGTGAAAAACCAGACGCTGTGCTGTTTTTGGCCCTATACCAGGCAACCGCTCAAAATGGTTTATTAACTTTTCAATAGGTCTTGGGGTTTTCATAAGTAATTAATAAGGTAGTGCGCCATCAAATATATCAGATATATTCGCGCTTTCACTAGTTCCAGCAGAAAATATTGGAGCAGAAACGTTGTAATCAGTTAAATCCCCTGTAGCCTTAGGCTCCTTTGGAGCAGGACGTTTACCCTCATTTACTTTGCATTCTATTTTTATGTCCTCCCCCAAAATTTCGCGAAGAGTGTTTTCAATTATCTGCCTGTTTTTTGGAGACTCGATGCGTTCCTTATGAAATTTGTAAGAAACCTCAATATAAAGCTTATTCCCTACTACCTCAATAGGGTGCGCCGATTTTAGCAATGTATGTATAGAAGCATTAATTTGAACTGTACTTTTAACCAAAGATTTCCACTTCTCCTCTATTACGGATATTGCAACCAATGGAACATCTGAAACAATCTCAACTATATCCTGAGCACCATCATCAACCTCCACGGCCTCCTCAAAAAAATCATCACCGTAGTCCTCATTATCTTTATTTGATTGCTTATGGTCACCTGCTTCGGGAGGGTTAGGTATTACAGGAGGCTCATTTTTTGTGGAAATATTAGTTGGCATAGTCAAGTCCTCACAAAGTTTAATGATACTAATTTCTAGCGGCAGCTGCGGCAACATTGAGTCGGTAACATGGTTGCTCGCCTCAATAAATTCACTTGTAAAGGCAACCAATTGTCCATACGTAAGCACTTCTGCTTGAAGCTGCAACTTAGCCAAGAGCTCGGGAGAAAAATCGGTCATAACATCAACTTTAGTTTTCACAAACAACAGATCCCGTAAATGATTTAAAAGCCCGGAAAGCCAGACATTAATGTCTATACCATCATTTACTAACTGGCCAACAAATTTCAGAGCAGATCTAGAATCATGATTTATAAGGTTTTCTACAAAATTTAGATAGTTCTGTACCGCAGACAGCCCAACAAAAGTATCAGCATCCATACCACCATCTACAACTTGTTGGAGTAATGTTTCGGCATCGCGGAAACCACCAAAAGAGGCCTCAGCGATTTTTCTTAAATCTTCCGACTTGATACCTTTAACTTTCTCTTTTTTACAAATGTCAGTTAGTTTCACAACCAGTTGGTCGACCGTAGCGCGTTTAAATTTGAAAACCTGACAACGCGATTTAATGGTGTCAGGAACCTTATGAGACTCGGTTGTGCATAAAATAAAAACAGCATGGGAGGGGGGTTCCTCAAGAGTTTTAAGTAAAGCATTGAAGGCTTCTGTGGTAAGCATATGAACCTCATCGATTATATAAATTTTGTTTTTTCCTGTCGTCGGAGATAATTTTATTTTGTCGCGTAATTCTCGAATGTCATCAATCCCACGATTACTTGCGGCATCAATTTCAATAAGATCAACAAAATTTCCATTCATTACAGCTTTACAAACAAAACATTTATTACATGGGTCTCCAGATGTATCAAGTGCCTCACAGTTTAGAGCCTTAGCCAAAATACGTGCTGTAGTGGTTTTACCTGTTCCTCGTGGGCCAACAAACAAATACGCATGGGCAGTTTTACCATCCTTAAGTTGTGTCATCAAAGCCGACGCAATATCATTAGGCTGGGAAATATCACTAAATTTTTGCGGTCTATACTTTGTGTAATACATAAATTGTTCGGGGAAAACTAGATTCTTTTTAAGTTTACTAATTTAGAAAATTGGTGTCTACCAATATAGATACGAGAATAAGGAAACATAGTCCGTTGTTTACACATTTACAATTTAGCCATAGGCCAAATTGAATGTAACCAACGGCCAGAAGTACTGTACACCCAGGCAATTCAGCATTGATCCGCGGTCTGTTAGGGCGATCTGGAAGTTGCATAGTTTTTTTTCTCCTTGTGCAACAGTCAGTAATGAAGGGATTATAGCGCCATAATAGGTCAAGGGCAAATCTCTATTATTCAATATTTAATTCGAGGAGAGAAAGTAACTCGGCTAAATTGAGGGTAAAATTTTCGGGGATTTTGCCTAAAACAAAAGAGTGAACATCAAAACTTTGATTTTGTGGTCTACCTATACCTACACGCAATCTCCAAAAATCTTTTGAATCAAGCTTCTCTATAATATCCTCTACGCCATGATGCCCTGCAGAACCCGAACCTTTTTTAAATTTGACATCTCCAGCTTCTAAATCAACATCATCGTGAATTACTATCAAAGCATCTAGGTTAATGCCAAAATATGAGACTAGCCTTTTTACAGCACTCCCAGACTCATTCATAAATGTTTGAGGCTTTGCGAAAATATACTCATTATTGGCAGCGACCTCAGAGTTAAACCTTTTATCAAACTCCCATTTTAAGTTGAGTTTCTCTACAAGGTTATCCACAAGCATAAAACCAACATTATGTCTGGTATTTTTATATTTGTCACCGGGATTACCCAGCCCTACGATTAGCTTCTTTTGCATTACAACCATAGGTATATGATACCATCTAAAAATTAAGATTAATGATATTTTGAGAATACTTAACAAGATTTCAATTGTTTCACTAAAGATTGCTCAAATCATTCAAATAGTAACATTTTTTTACATCAACCTGTATTATGTGGCATTGCTCAACTTGGGAATACTAGAAGTTTTGACCCTACCATTCTGCTTATTTTTACTGGTGTTAACTTGGCTAAGCGCATTGCGGCTAAACAAGTCTAATGCAAAAACAACGACCATAAATGCCAGCATATGCGGACTAGTGTTCATACAACACTTGCTAGTACTCTTTAACATTTTTTATGCGAAATTTGAGGTTACTTTCATGGTAAGAGACTATTTGATAAAGTATTCAGAGCTACTCGAAGTTGCGAACAAACTTGGTTTCAATGTTGAGCTTATAGCAACCTTGCTAATCATCAGCTGTATACTGAGTTTTACATTTCATAAGGAATTAGCCAAAAACATTGCATATCAAGGCGCCTTAAACAAAAAAAAGCAACTTATAAATATATTGTTAGTGATTTCAATATTTACAACAATTTTTTACAGCCAATTTAGCATCAGTGTTAAAAGGGAAATCACCAGTAACAAAGTGGTACTTAAGACTTACACAAAACTGTACCAACAAGAACTTGAAAAAAATCGCAACGGAAATCTGACAGAAGCTATAAATCTCGAAAACTTGAAAAATAAAAAGGAAAACGTTTTCCTAATTCAACTGGAAAGTCTAAACACGGAATTTGTAAACAATGTAAGCACACCTGAATTTTTGACCATAACGAAAGAAAAGGGTGTATTAATAAAAAACTTTCAAGCGTCAGCGGTGAATACTACCTCCAATCAAGAAGTATTCCTCTGCGGAATACTTCCACCGCTATATAAAACAACAGCTACCAATAAAACCAACACTAATGAACTGAACTGTTTGCCCAGAATCCTCAAAGAGGCGGGATATAAAACAATTTATATGCAATTGTATGACACAGGATTTGCAAACATGGATGTATTCCTAAAAAATATAGGCTTTGATGAGGTTTTAGGCCTGGAACTCTTTCAGGACACTGACCCCAAACATGAGTGGGGCTATACAGATGGAATAGCGTATGAAAGATACTTCGAGTACATCAATGATAAATACAAAGATGAAAAATTATTTGTACACATGGCAGTTGGGAGCATAAATCACTATCCATTCGATGCAGCTGAAGAAAGCATATACGATACTTATAAAAATGAGCTGCCCTATCAAGACACGAAAAATCTAAGAGAAACAATAACTAACACCACGTATTTACAGGATGAATTAATGGGAGAGGCGCTGAAAAGGTATTCCTTTGGAAACTACGATAACAACTCGCATCTATTTATTTTCGGCGATCATTCATTTCCAATTCAAGTACATGAAAACAATTATTTCAATACGTTTTTCGCTTATCAAGAGGGCATGGTTACTGCACTTGGATACATACCGCCAGCATCAGATAGGGGTTCTATGGCAATAGGTAGTGAAAAAAAGGAACTGGTATCAAACAGAATGTTACCTAGAACTATTCTGGAAATTCTAGATGACCATAAAGAGTCAAAAGGGTTTACTCACCTACTGATAAACAGAGATTCATCAGATACAGAAGAAGAACAAGAAAAGTGTGTTATTGCAGTACAACCATTCTCGGGACGGTATATCGCGGTTTAAACTACCCTGATAAATACATTATCCAACAAACTGAAAACATTATAGAAAAGTATGATCTTGAAAACGACCCTAATGAAAAAAACCTACTACCCGTAGAAGAACAGATTATGAATTCACCTGAGAAGCTTATTTCTGATTGTTTAGGCCATGAATAGAATTTTCATCATCATCAGGGTGATGAACGCCCAAAAGATGTAAAATGCCATGTGCCACTAAATCAGCAATCTCATGCTCAAGGTCATTGCCAAACTCTTGAGATTGTCTCTGAGCCTGATCCTTGTTCACAATAATGTCTCCGAGGTAAAACTCCCCTTCTTCAGTAGTTGTATCCATGTTAAAGGACAACACATCTGTTGGGTAATCTCTATCAAAATGTTTTTTATTTAGTTCTTGGATCTCAGTATCATCAGATATGCGTACCGAAATGTTAAATGGTTTATCAAATTTCATGCTCAGCTATTCTACACTTAAACCAAGTTCTTTCTCAAAGTCAGCATAATAAGTCTCAACCAAAGAAAGTTCAGCTTTTTCTTTAGCCACAATATCCGGTCGATTACCTTTTTCAAATTCTTCTATAGCTTTCTTGCGACGCTTTATCTGGCGCTTTAATACTAACATAGCATCCTCATCAGTTAAGGAGCGGTTTTCTACGCGTATTTCAATCTCATAATTACGAATCTGTGATATCAAATACCTAATTACCAACACGGTTTGTGCGGCTTTTTCTTTTTGTGCAGTTACAAGATCTTTTTGCAATTTTTCTATGATCACGACAAACTAGGGGAAGAATTATCTTCCACTTTTCAATCTTTCAATATAAATTTTTCGCTTTTTCTCTTTTTTCTTTTCAGTCTTAATTTCACTAGGTTTTCTATATCTTTCTCTTTTTCTCAGTTCTTTTAGAATCCCTGCTTTTAAAACTTCGCGATTAAATCTTCTTAAAGCTTGATCCAAACTTTCGCCGTGTCTTACTTTTACACGTGTCATGTTACGTTCATTGTGCTTATACAGCACTAATGTGGAATACACCTCCAAAAACTTTTATCAATTTGGTACGCAGATATTTTTAGTATATACCTAAATATATTTTATACAAACTAATGCTGGTAAATGATAGCATAACAGCGGATAAAAAAGCAAAAACGAGTATTAAAAAATACGGGCTACATCTCGTATTGTAACCATCACCAAAAGTCCTAAAAGCAGAATCATGCCCGCTTGATGAAACGCTACCTCATATTTAGGAGATATTCTTTTACCGCGAATTCCTTCAAGCAAAATAAATGCTAAGCGTCCTCCATCCAAAGCTGGAAATGGTATTGCATTTATAAATGCCAAGCTTACCGAAAGTAAGGCAGTGAGATCAATTAAACTTAAAGCAACAGTTTTAAAACGATCCGGGGCTGACGATATACCCGATGATTGATCCAAAATACCACCAACAACCGACATTATTCCTACTGGACCAGAGACACTGGCAGAAACAGGCTCAACAGAGCGTTGACTAACAGACTCCCCCACTAACCTACCCAATGTAAATTTGGAATATGCCAAAATATTATAAGCATGCATTGGTCCTGATAAAATCTTGGTGTTTGAATAGTTAAGAACGGTGGCCTCACCTATGTATACACCTAAAACACCCTCTCCGGCATCGTTTGCTGTTGGTTTGACAGTAGTCGAGCGCAACTCACGATTTACAGAACTAACATTCATGAGTAAAAGATTCACGTCTTGATTAGCCTTATATTTTACCGACTCCCGTATATCTGAAACGCTGTAAACAGCCTTACCATCAACTTCCAAAATAGCTTCGCCTACTGAAACCAAAGCCTCAGACGAGGAATCAACGGTATACCCCAATACTACAGTGTTAATCTCCTCCGAGGTTCCAAATCTAAATCTATAATCAAAAAAATTTGGTATAGTGAGAGATTTAAAACCAGTGAATATAAAAAAAACATAGTATAGGAGTACTGCCAACAAACTATTCATCACAATTCCTGCCAAGACAATAGCAGATCGTTGAAGTACTGTCTTAGACATAAAATTTCGAGGATCTTTTGAGGCAGTTTCATAACTGGTTTCATCCGGCTCATCTTCTCCAGCAAGTTTAACAAAACCGCCAAAAGGTAATAGATTTATGGAATAAAGAGTCTCACCTATTTTTTTCCCAAGTAAGCGAGGAGGGAGCCCAAACCCAAATTCTTCTACCCTAACACCGGCACGTTTAGCAACATAAAAATGTCCAAATTCATGAATAATGACTAAGATCGAGAGTATTAAGATAAAAAGCAGTAAAGTTAGCATAAAAAATTCCTTACTTGCCTACAGACATTATATCTGTCTTTTTGGCTTCGCCCAATTCTTCGGCTTTTTCTGTGTATTTTTTCACAGTGTCTTCGACCTCGTCCTTAAATCTAAATTTGTCGTCCTCACCAAAAGCCTTATTAGCAAAATCGGCATCAATGTCCTTCATTGCTTCTTGACGCACTCCACGAATGGTATTCTTAACATTCTCGACTTTTAGAGTAGCCATTTTAGCAAACTCCTTGCGACGATCCTCGGTAAGTGGGGGCACCGGAATTAATACTAAATCACTTTTAGACACTGGATTTATACCGAGTTCACTTTCCCTGATAGCTTTGGAAATAGGTTCTAGTAGACTTTTATCCCAAGGGGTCACCTGCAAAGTTTGGGGATCTAAAACACTTATGGTCCCTACCTCACGTAAGGTCATTCTTGTTCCATAGGCCTCAATAGATACAACGTCCAACAAGGTTGTTGTCACGCGTCCAGTACGAATTTGAGATAGTTCGGATTCTAGAAAGTCTATAGCGGAATCAAGTTTTTTCTTCAACTCAGAAGTTTGCATACATTTAAGATATTACGTTAAATACGATACTTTTTCCAGCTAATTAACTGCCAGTTTGCTAAAACTCTTTACCTCTATGTTTTCTCCAACTTTTGCAATTGTTTCTTTGACCAATGAAAGAATAGTTTTGCTTGGGTCACGGATGTAATCGTCATTCACTAACTCCTCAACATCTTGATAGTCACCCGAACAAACCTGCAAAGCTACTGCATGACATAGATTCTTAAAATCTTCTGTCTTAGCTACAAAATCAGTCTCGCATGCAACATAAACCATACTACCTATTTTCCCATTCCCATGGATGTATGAGTAAATTAAACCGTCTTTAGTTACCCTAGCAGCCTTCTTATCAGCTTTTGCTAACCCTTTGGCCGCCAATTGAGCCTTAGCCGTTTCGTAATCCCCAGCGCTATCTTGTAGGGCCTGTTTGGCATCCAAGACACCTGCTCCGGTCTCTTCTCTAAGTTTTTTTATATCCTGAATATTTAATTCCATAATTCTCCTTAAAAATATACGAACTGACTATTTACCCTTCTTTGCTTTTTTCGTTACATTGGCTTTGCTTTTTTTTATCTTTACTTCGCCCTCTTTTTCTTCATTTACAACGGGTATTTCGACTTTTATACCCAACTCTTCAACTATCTCAGCGTCATCAACTACTAGTGGAACTATATCTAGCGGATCAACGACAGCATCTTTAGCGCCTTTGGTGGATACAACCGATTCGGAGCGTGACACTTTAGGTGTAACAACCTTAGTCACAGGTTCATCCTTCTTTTGCTCAACAGTCGCCTCACCTTTTTGTAACTTGTCAGCAAATTCTTTATAACCAGCCTCAATAGCATCACTTATAGCATTTAGAACAGTTGCAATAGATCTTATACCGTCATCATTGCCTGGTATTACCATATCGATACCAGTTGGGTCGGTGTTTGTGTCAACTAGTGCAACAACCTTAGCTCCAACATTAGCGGCCTCACGAATTGCAGTTTTTTCTCGGCGAGCATCAATAATAAACAAAGCCTCTGGAATCTTATGCAACCCAACAATACCACCAACATACTTTTCGAGCTTATCGATCTCCCTATCAATTAACAAACGTTCTTTTTTGGTATATCTCATAAGATCCCCAATTTCACGGCGATGCATTAAATCAGTGAGTTTCCTCATGTTGCGCTTTATAACCTCGTGATTGGTCATAATGCCACCCAACCAACGCTCATTAATGTACATTGCACCGCTTCTCTTAGCTTCAAGCTTGATCATGTCACGAGCCTGCTTTTTAGTACCTACGAAGATAATCTGCCCACCTCTAGCCGCAACACCGTGAAGGTAGTCACATGCCTCTTTAAGCATTTGTTCAGTCTTTTCCAAATCAATAATATGAATATTTTTCTTGACCGTGAAAATATAAGGCTCCATCTTAGGATGCCATCTTCTAACTTGATGTCCAAAATGCACACCCGCATCTAGTAATTCTTTTGCATCAGGTGTTTTATAATTATTTTTTGCCATAAAAAAACCTCCGAAATTGGAGGCTTAAAAAAATTAAAAACTTGTTACATAGCCTCCTTTTTCTATTGTGTTTTAACTCAAGGTCAAACACTTACCCGAAAGCGCCTTATACCTAAGTTCGCCAGGATTATTCGAGCACTAGGAGAATATCACAAGTTATGCTTTAATGCTAGAATGTTCGATGAATACGCAAACTTTGCAAATGTTAAAGAACACCAAGCACTCAAGAATAGAATTCGTGAAGCATATCTACTAAACATAAAGACCAGTGAACTTATATCTTGGGGCTACCACACATATACGATCTATCTAGAAACAAAGTCTGGTGAAAAACTCATTGCACGTATATCAAAAAATACCACAGAAAAAGTCGAAACACTTGAAAGAGCAATAAAAATCGAAAACCTATTAAATGAAACTTTGCCAACACCAAAATACATAAAAAACATAGCAAACCAGTACATAACAGAATTCGAGGATCACACAATTCGTTTGCATAAACACATTGAGGGGACCCCGCCATTTGATATGAATATGGAGATTTTTGAGCAAATGATCGACGTCTTGAACAAAATTCATAATTTTTCCAACAAGACAAAAGGACTAAGTAAACTAAACCTACCGGTGATAGACACAAGCGAACCAGTGCTCCTTCATGGTGACCTAACACCCTCAAACGTTATAGTAGCATCAAATAAAATTTCTGGAGTATTGGACTTTGAGAATGTTGTTTTGGGACCGGTGGAATATGATCTTGCATATATGGCAGTATTCTCGTGGTTTAGATTTAAAAAAGCTGATTTTACAACCTTATCTGCCATGATTAAGAAAAATTACTATAATAGTATAAACGTTGACGAACTAAATGATTACGCAAAATTGGTTTTAACACGACATCTAAACAACATTGTTAAGCATAAGAATGACTATACAAATCAGGAATATTGGCAAAACGAAAAGGACTATTTCGAAAAAATGTATAATCGACTTCTACTTGAGCTTCATTGATAGTAAATTGTCTTGCTCAAACTTTAGGCCCAACTTCACTGCGGCCTCTGCTTTTGCCAACTGCCTACCTAAATCTGCTGCGGCACCTAAATCACTGATTAACATATCTCTTATTGCCATCGCACACATATCACGAGCAATTTTAGGTTTTTTACCATCCTCAATAAACTTAGCAATTTCCTGAGCACCGTCAGGAGTCATAAAAGTCAGATGAATCTCCTCTCCTACTACCTCAACTATGTAATAGCTTCTGGAGTCATACATGCATGTTCTATCAAGTTTGTTGTTTTCTTGGATGATCTTAGTCGTAGAGTCCCAATCGATTTCATACAACTCAGCCACGTGAGATATAGTGGTCAATGATCCCAAACTCTTCCCTATCTTCTGGGAGATTTGCTTTTGCAGAGTACGTAGTGCAAATGCATTAAGAGGCCATGCCCCAAACATATCGTTACTTCTAAAAAAGGCAGTCATATTAAAGCTATCACCTAAGCATTGACCTGCAACCATAACTAAACAAGGCACTCGCCAACCTTTAGTTTGACCGTTTTTCTGGATGTGGCTTTTTTCAGGTGGAAAGTTGTCTTTATGAGGCTTCCATAGGACTGCTAATGCTCCACGATCGTAAGGAAATCTCTGCAACTTCTCCGTCATGATAGCTACTTGATCTAAGCCATCCCAATCAAAAAGTCGCTCACCATATGTATAGGGTTCATCACGTTTATCTTTGTCAAAAAAACCTTCGATATACTTTTCTAGAGCATCTTTTTTGAAATTTAGAAAATCATAAAACTTAGGACCATCGGGATCTTCTTTTTCAATAACGACGCAGATGTTATGAACTAGCTTCACGTTGCCATACATTCCAGGAATTTGATGCCCAAAGCGGTGAAGAACTTTCAGTATGTCTATCCAGGAATCCCCAATGTAATCTCGACGGATCTTAAAAACAGACATATCAGACGGGTATTGCTCAACAACAGGTGGTAACACCTCTGGAAAGTATTGAGGTTCAGCAAATGGTGGAAGTTTTTCTAATGTGGCAATATGCTCTGCGATTACCTCTAAAGGTTTTTTTCGTAAATCAATAATCTTGACATGATGCCTTACTAACTCTAAAGCCTCTAGGGTAATCTCTTTATCTAGCAAAGCCTCATCGTCATCTATAATTTTCCAACCTTTCACATCTCCGGCATGTTCCTCCGGCACTACGCCATTTTCAAAGTATTTAATTAGCGCCTCACCGCTCCCCTGTCTATCTAGCCCACAAACAACCAAATATCTTATTTTTGGGTTTGCTAAAACATTACGTAAAAGAGGGGAAATTCCACGTTTGGTATAAAGTTGCCCACACACAGAAAATGAACCGGGTTTAAGAACCTCTGCTACATTTTCCTTAGGCATCCACAGGGTTGCTATACCAACGTTCGAGTCCAGGTTATCAATTATCAAACGATCTTTAAAATATGACGGCCATTCTTTATTGCTCATAAATTAACTCCAGCAAACATCTTGAGGAATATTTGTTACTACCACACCAGCCTCAGATAATATGGCATCTGCAAAATTCTCACCCATGTAGTCTGACATATAATAAAGTTTAGACACTCCAGATTTAGCAATAGATTTGGCACAAATCAAACAAGGATATGTTGTAACGTACATCGTACAGCCTTTCAAAGGCGTTCCAGTTTTAGCAGCACTAGCAATTGCAGCTTGCTCAGCATGTATAGAACATACACGATCAATATTTTTACCACCCTTTAGATTCTCCTCCTCACGGACACACGTGCCATAATTGCAAAACATATTACCCACTAAACGCTCATTCCAAGATTCCACTATAGCTTTACCAGCATTTACCACTACGCAACCTACCTTATAACCACACTGGGCTCTATCGCAAAGCAAACAGGCCATTTTCATGTATTCAATGTCTTCATTTGTGTATTCTGGCACGCAACCTCTCTGCCACCTCACGCGGAGGAAAATTAATTTTCTGAAACACCCACTTAAAGTTTGTTTTATCATACTGAAGTAAATCCGCCGTTATTGGTAAAATATGTATATGTAAATGCTTTAGACTCTGGCCAGACTTGTTACTCCCTTCCCGGTACAATATGTTTAGGTTTTCATAGTTAAACTCATCCTTAACCAGACGCATTCCCAAATCAAGTAATTTTTTACTCGCTAACACTTCTTGGTCTGTAAGTTCAGCAAAAGTCTCAATGTGTCTGATAGGTATAATCATCAAATGGCCGTCAATATAAGGAAAAAGGTTCACGGTCAGAACCATACCACTAAATTCTTGTATAATATATTTATCCTTTAGATCACAAAAAGGGCATTTGTCAGTAGCTGCGACAATCCTATCGTACCATTCAGAAACTGAACGAGCCTTCATCTGAGCCTCATCGGAATAAGCATCTTTAATCATTTTTGAAATTTCGACCTTTCTTTAATTATGTTTTCATATTTTCTATCGTCCATACAATCACTAAAAATTTCTTTAACCTTTTCACCAGCAACCTTATTTATAATTGCGGAAGAAGACAAAAACGGAGATTGTCTCTCGGCCTTTACGACCTTACCACCATAACTAACTACGGTTTTATATTCTGGGCTATCCTCCAGTCCTGAGTTCCAACTCTCATCGACAGTAAAAAACACATCAGGTTTTAATTCTTGAAGTGTACTCAATATAGTAGTGTGATCAAAAACTACAACATAATTTACTAGATCAAGATTTGAAAGAACATACGCACGTGCGGTTTCAGATATAACTGGTCTTCCAACACCCTTAAGAACTCTAAGCGAACGATCAGAAGGAATGCCAACGACCAGCAAGTCACCTAGAGTACCGGCCTTTTCAATAAATCTAGCGTGACCTGTATGTAGTAAATCATAAGACCCTGAAACAAACACAACCGTCTTCTTTTTGGATCTAAACTCTTTTACTAGTTCAGGAATATCAGAAAAGTTTCTCACACGATCCATGGGGTTAAAGGCATTATCATAAATAGGAATTTGATCAGAATAGTCAGCAGGATGTAGGTGCTCATCAGGGTTTAGCTGAAAAGACTTAACTTCCTGCTTTATATAGTTCTCGAGAATTTGCAAAACTCGGATGTTGGCAATGTGCTCTACAAGTTGAACAGTACTAAGGTATGGACTATGTCTCTTACGTCTAACAACAACCCCACCATAAGACTTAACCAAATACTCCTCCTGCATGTCACGCAAACCATCGTCCCAGGCCCCAGCACTTGTGAAAAACACATCCGGTTTCAGAAGCGCCAACACGCCATGTGGTTGACCCTCCGGACAAAAAGTAACATAATCTACTGTTTTCAAATAACTAACTAATTCTGCACGTAAGTCTTGGTTAATAAGGGGATATAAATCACCCTTAGCCTGTCTTACCGAATAATCAGGACTTACACCTACAACTAAGACATCTCCCCTACTCCTTGCTTCAGCCAAGTATCTACAATGACCGGGATTTAATAAATCAAATGTTCCGGTAGTAAACACTATCTTTTGATTCTTTTTTTTTAGCTTATTAGAAACTTTTACCAAATCTTTAAAATCTACGAATTTAGCTTTTCGACTCTGCTGAGCTGCAAGCTTTTTCTTTTGTGCGGTGTAAAAAGTATAAGATACAGAATTCATGCATTAGGATTTTATCACGAACATAGGAGGCATTGTATGCATGACTAATAAGATTTTTGTTAAATCTCGCATACAATGCAGAAAATTATGTCGCTAAGCGCGCACTGCCACTAGATCGCCGCCGCGGCCAAAAAGAGCAAATTCCCAAAGTTAGCAGGATCAAAACACCACCGCCGATAGCCTACAATTTCATCTACGTCGTTGTCCCGTAATAACTTCACCAGGGCACAGGTTGCAGGATTGAGATTAAACTGAGCCTCTGCCGGTTTCGGGACGAAAAACAGCCCCAACAATAAAGTGTTCAAACAGCGTATCTTATGCATTGTCTCACCTCTGGAGCATTATCTAGAAGAACCCAAACTAGAAATTACTCCTTTTTCCTTTTTTTGTTTTATTTTTTTGTCAAATCAACGGGTTCTATATTTGCTTGGGGACTATAGCACAGAATATTATTCGGGTGGCATGTCTTCGGAGTCCTCGTCTTTTTTGCCATCATTCAAAGGATTCTTCCAACTGGCATAGTCACATTTAGGGTAATTACTACATCCAAAAAAAGTTCTACCCTTAGCTTTTTTAACAATAACTTCACCATCTTCGCACTTAGGACATTTCATGCCGATCTTTTCAAGATAAGGCTTAGTGGTCTTACATTTTGGGTAATTACTACAGGCCAGAAACTTACCAAAGCGCCCTTGTTTGAGTACATATATACCATCATTGCAGACCTCACACTTACCAAAATCAGTAATCGCTTCGCCATTTTCATCTGTTGGAACTTGATCTGGCATTGGCTGGGCATACTCGCATGTTGGGTAATTTGAACAACTTATAAACTTTCCGTACTTACCTAGCTTATAAAGTAACGTACTCCCGCATTCAGGACATTTACCTTCGGCTTCACCCAAATTCGTCACATCATGTTTGTTTAGTTCCTTATCCTTTTTGGCTAAAGTTTTTTCAAAAGGTGTATAGAAGTCTTTTATTATGGGCACCCATTTGGTTTCACCCTGGGCAATTGAATCCAATTTTTTTTCTAAATCGGCTGTAAACTCGTAATCTGTTATCGTTGGAAAGTGTTCTACCAAAAGATCTGATACAACGTAAGCTACATCCTTCGGAAAATAATAACGGCCATCCTTATCTACATAACCACGAGCTTTTATAGTTTGGAGTGTTGGAGCATAAGTAGAAGGTCTTCCAATCTCAAGCTCCTCCAAACGTTTAATCAAACTAGCATCTGAATATCTAGCGGGAGGTTGTGTGAAGTGCTGGTTGGTTTCAACCTGCTCCAAATCTAGAACTTCGCTCTCAGAAAAGTCTGCCAAAACTTTAAGCTCTTCCTTTTCGTCATCAACATCTAAAAAGGATGTAATCTTTAACCAACCCTCAAACTTTACAACAGATCCACTGGCCTTCAATTCGTACTTAGTATCGGTAGTAATCTTCAAAGAAGTTTGATCATAAACAGCATTGCTCATCTGGCATTCCAAAGCTCTTGTCCAAATAGCCAAGTACACTTTTTTATCGTCCTCAGGTAAAGCTTTCTTTAAGTCACTTGGTAACATGCTCACATCAGTAGGGCGTATAGCTTCATGAGCTTCCTGCGCGCTTTTATCTTGGGTTTTATATATACGTGTCTCTTCTGGAATATATTCCTTACCAAATTCCTTTTTTATAAACTTACGCGCAGCTTCCGTAAACTGTGGAGACAAAACCAAAGAGTCTGTTCTGTGGTAAGTTATCAAACCATTTTCAAACAATTTTTGTGCCGCCTTCATGGTACGGCTAGCACCAAAACCAAACTTGTTAGCCATATCCTGTTGCAAGGTAGAAGTTTTATATGGAGCACGAGGAGCCTTAGACTTTTCAGTCTTTTTTATTTCACTGATAACAAAAGTGCTCTTTTCTAAATCAGTCTTTATTTTTGTAGCCGCTTTCTCATCTTTAATTTCAAGCTTTTCATCTTTGAATTTATTTACCTCTGCCCTTACTTGGCGTTTAACATCTTCTGCGGCATGCAAATCTGTAAAAATAGACCAATATTCCTCTGGCACAAATGCATCTCTCTCACGTTCACGCTCAACAATCAACCTCACGGCTACACTTTGCACACGTCCTGCAGATAAACCAAATCTAACTTTCTTCCAAAGTAGCGGGGATAGTTTATATCCAACCAACCTATCAAGCACTCGCCTAGCCTGCTGGGAATCAACAAGATTTTGGTCAACATCAACTGGATGATTAAATGCCTCCAAAACTGCGTCTTTTGTAAGCTCGTGAAAAAATACTCTACTATAAGGTAAATTCTTGTATTTTTTGACCTCAGTCAAGATATGCTTTAAATGCCACGCAATAGCTTCGCCTTCTCTATCAGGGTCAGTTGCCAGAATAACACCATCAACCTCTTGAAGATCCTTCTTAAGTTTCGTAACCACCTTTTTCGCTTTTTCCGGAATCTCATACTCAGGTGCAAAATTGTGATCAACATCTATCGCCAAACCCTTCTTTGGCAAATCTCTGACATGACCCATTGAGGCCTCTATTATGTAATCCTTTGGAAGTATTTTGCTTAAAGTCTTTGCCTTCGTAGGCGACTCAACAATAACCAGCTTCATCTAAAGAAGAATACCTGAAGAATTTATATTTGCAAAATTGTGTTGGTGTAAAGTAAAAAAAAGAGCCACCAAAGCGAAGATCTGAGATTTATATTAGTGCGAAAGCAAAAATCTCAAACAATCGACTTTGATGGCTCAAAAGTCTACTGACCTACATACGGGTCACGTGGGCCTCGAGTGTTGCACCCACTGTGCCAGGCATAAACACGATGTTGTTCTGAACGATTAATATTCAGAAGAATCATCGCGCTAAAAACACTGGCTACAATCAGCAACCCCAGACCAACAAACCATTGGCCACAAGCCAATGCCAAGATCCCCCAAACAAATAAATCAATGACTATTTGATCTGATAAATTGTTGTTCCAGCCTCCGGTAACAATGATTACCAGGACATGAATTCCAAAACCTATCATAGGGGCATCGAAAAGCAGTCCCACTGCAATAAAATACAAATGGGCGAAAACCAGATCCAACAACGTTAAGCCTAAACCTTTCATTTTTTCCTCCGCTGGGATGTGAACTGGAACGTATGATTCGCACTATGAGATAATTATCCTGCATAAGTGAAGTTTTTGCTTAGGTGACTGTGATTAAAGGCTGCTGATAAGGGATAAACATAGGTACAACTACTAGCAACATATAAATATAAAGTATAAGTAGAAGATTTAGGAAAAAGCTTATCAAAAAAGGAAAAGGCCGCCTGTGAGAGTTATATTTGTATAAAGGTTTGATCAGAACTAAATTGGATCAAATCTAAATACGAACTCTCTACAGACGGCCCCAGGGCATAAACTAATAACGAGGACCGTTACCAGAATATGGCCCATGCGCGGCTTCTATATCAGACTTGCTGCCACTATGGCGAGGGCTACGCCCACGGCCAAGGAAAGCAAAAACCACACCAACGACGAATACAAAAGGCGCAATTGACGAGCAAATCTGCTGATCAAAGGTAACCCCTACTACATAACTTGCAATACCAGCTAACACGGCCAAAACCAATATGATCGGGTCCATTTCGTTCTCCTGTAAATTGAATGTAAAACATTTGTATTGTGGTACTATTATAGGGCTTTCTATAGTTTTGTGGAGGCTGCATGACGTCTTTATGCTGCAGTAACGGTCAAAATTAACGATGATATAATGTGACTGAACAAAGTGAAAGTCGAGTATGTAACAAAGACTGGCAAATAGCCCGATAGGCACTTTTAACTGTAATAACAGCAAAAGTACCTACCGGCAGAGCACTGAGATAGCTACATTCTGGCTATTTGGCCAAAAAGATCCATTTCAATGATCAAATAAGCTAAAATAACAATGATTTCTGAGACTACAAAAAAAATTCCAAATTGCAGAATTATTGAGCCTACAGTTTGAAACTTAGTGTCACGACCAACAACGGCCATTAACAAGCTCGCTACAGCCGCGACAATAACTGCAATTCCCCAGTTTTCGCTACTTATGCCCAGAAAGGCACCAAAAAACAGCACTAGTACAAACATCATTTCCATGCTTTTTAGCCTCCTTATATCGAGATGGCAGCATTATATCCTAAAGATACAGGTTTTGAAATTAAAAAACGAGGCATTAGGTGTTAAAATACGAACATGGCTGTATTACCAATCGTCAAGGTAAAAATCGAAAATAAGGCAGTTTTGGAGGTTCCAGAGGTATTAAAAACCAAGTGTGAGTATGTGAAAGAGATCACTCCAGAGATAAAGGCGTTGATACAAGACATGCTGGATACTGTAAGACTTCCTGAAAATAGTGCTGCTGGACTTTCGGCACCACAAGTTGGTGTTGGTAAAAGAGTTTGCGTGGTACGTAAGTTTATTCAGGATTCGGCAAACCCAGAAAAGGAGTATGCGCAAGATTTTGTGCTTATTAACCCAGAGATTACATCCGAATCCCCTGCTACAAATGTGCGTTGGGAGGCTTGTTTGAGTGTGCCAGGGATTTTTGGGATGGTGGAGCGTGCTAAAAGAGTTAAAGTTACTGCTCTTGATGAAAATGGTAATCCGGTAAAGTTTAAGGCTGAGGGTTTTTTTGCAAGGGTTTTGCAGCATGAGCTGGACCACTTGAATGGTGTGTTATATACGAGCCGTACTATCGGAAACCTTGTAACGGAAGCTGAGTTGGATAGAATGATGATGGAGGAACAAAAAGGTTTGTAGTAAGAAATTATGAATAAAGATTTAAAGGTTGCTTTCTTTGGGACTTCGGATAAATCGGATTCAATACTTGAGGTTTTGAAGGAAAATTTTGATTTAAGGCTTTGTGTCACAAAAGCTGACACTTTAGTTGGCAGACACCAGGATGTTAGGGAAACGGGAGTAAAGATCTGGGCAGATCAAAACGAGGTGCCATTCATCGAGATACATTCCCTGAGAGATGAAGATAAACAAAGAGTGCTCGAAGCATTAGAGTTATATAGCATTGATATTGGCGTTGTTGCAGATTTTAATTTTATTATCCCTGAAGATATTTTTTCAAAACCAAAGTTTGGCATTGTAAATATTCATTTTTCATTGTTACCAAAGTATCGAGGTGCAAGCCCTGTGCAACATGCACTTCTAAATGGAGATGAAGTTACAGGGGTTACTTTTCAATTGGTTGATAAGGGTATGGACACTGGAGATGTTATTTATCAATTTGAGTATAAAATGCAGGGCGTCGAGACTACAGATGTACTGTACGATACATTATTTATACAGGCGGCTGAAACTTTACCTGTAGTATTAGACGGTTATGTGAACAACAATCTTACTCCGGTGCCTCAAAACCATGACGACGCAACATATTGTTATTCTTTAACTAATCAAAAGAGTACGTATATTTATAAGGAAGATGCCAAAATAGACTGGGAGTCTATGAGTATTGACCAAATAGAGAGAATGGTTAGAGCTTATTATCCATGGCCAATAGCCTGGACAACATTAAAAGATATGGAAGCAGCAAAAATAATAAAACTTCGTAATGATTGGAATTTAAGAGTGAAGATCTATCGTGCAAATGTTATTGATGGTAAGTTGAATATACTTGAAATACAGGTTGAGGGTAAAAATAAAATGAACTGGGGAGAATTCGTAAATGGATATGCGCAGGGTAAGAACTGAGATTAATTTTCAGTTGTTTCTTCTACTACTCTAGATTCAAACTTAAGTCTCTTCAAACAGGAAGCGCAAAGTTTCAAACGTACGCTATTGTCACCAAAAGTAACTCTTTTATTACGCAAGTTTGGTTTTTGACGGGTAATGGTCCTGCGGGTAACACGATTACCTATACCACGTGGCACAAGGTTTCCTTTTTTATATGTTTTTCCGCAAACTTCACACATTCTTGACATAGCAGGATGATTAAAACACGGGCACTACAAGACTGTCAACTGTCAGGAAAACCTAAAACTCCCCTACTCTCAAAATTTCTTCATGTAACCAAATGCCAAGTTCCGCATAGGTGCGCAACTTGATATAGTCGACTAAATGCGAAACATCTTTAGCAGTCGCTCCAGGAGAGGTTTCAATAAAATTACAGTGTTTTTCGGAAATCCATGCGTTACCAACTCTTTTACCTCGTGCATTAAGCACTCTGTCAACTATGTAACCTGTGCCACAATTTTCAAGATGGGCTTGGAGGCGCTGTTCTTCGGAAATATTGCCAAAAGTACACCCCGCTGTGTTTTTAGGCTGGAAGGATTTGCGCTTAGCCCATTCCTCAGCGACATACTGAGCTTGCTTTTTGTCACCTAAGGGCAGAATCAATGTGGCAGAAAGTATAAGCGACGCATTACTGTGAAAAATTGAAAAATCATAATGTAACCCAAGGTCTTGCTTTGAAAGAATTTGAACTGAGCCATCAGGAAGCATCACCTCTACCTCTTTCAGAAAGTCTTCTAGCAACCAATCAGCACCGTGTACATTGTTCCATACGGCCCCGCCAAACGTGCCTGGAATTCCTGCAAAGTACTCTAGGCCAGTGATACCCTTGTCTAATAAGAAGGTAATTGCATATGCTAGCGGTGTTCCGGCCGAGATTGTTACCTCAACACCTTCGGTTGCAGAAATATCGAAGTTAATGTCAGATAGTTTAAGAAAACCTGGTTTCCAATGTGTTTCCTGTCGACGCTGTTTTTGTGATTTTTGTATTTTTAGAGGGAACTTGTTGCCTATTTTAATGTCAGTAACTGAATTTTTGATAACCAATCCTCGTATACCTTTGTCTCCCACCAGTATGTTCGTGCCCATACCCAAGGTAAAGATTGGAAGTTTAATCTCATATGCTTTTGTATAGAGTTTGGTTAAAGTTTCTTGGTCTGAGACTTTGGCAAAATAATCAGCGGGGCCACCAACCTTAAGACTTGTATATTTGGCTAATGGTTCATCACAGACCACGTGAGCCCCAGTAGACTGTAACTCCCTTAAAAGATCTGATGTCATAACTTAAGCTCAATTTTTGACTTCTTCAATATCAGCACCAAGACTCTTATAAACACTGACAATGTCAGGATAACGTCTCTTCAAAACATCGGTACCGTGCAAGACAGTAACAACGTCGTCACAAAGTGCCGCGAGAAATATTGCTTTACAGGCTTGGATAATCCCAGGAGAAACAATACCACCTCCCTTAAATTCTATAGGACCGTTAACAATGACTCTTTGGGGGTCGCACATAAAGATATTGGCACCAAGTTTGTTAAGTTCACGTATAAAGTCCAATCCGGTTTCATACATCCAATTCTGTAAAAGTAGCTTTCCATCCATTTTGCAAGCTAAGGTGGCCATAACTGGCAAAACATCTACAGGAAAAGACGGCCATGGTTGTGGATTAAGTTTTGGGAGATCTTTACCAGCAAGCGGAAAACCGGATGATTCTAGATCTATCCAAATATCTCCTGAGCCATCAACAACTAAATCGTCACCTATTGGATCTATTGCGATGTTAAACTTTTCAAATACATTGAGAAGACCACCTACGATGTCAAACTTGTTAGCACCCTTGATTTTGATCTTTCCCTTGGTTATAGCTGCAGCCACGATAAAACCTGCAATATCTACTTGGTCTGGTTCTGGATGGTACGCGCAGGTACCAAGCTTAGAATTACCCTCGATAGTAATTCGATTAGATCCTATACCGTCTATCCTCGCACCCATGGTTTGTAGCATTTGTAAAAGTTGTGAAACATGAGGTTCAGAGGCGGCGTTAATTATAGTCACATTGCCTGAAACACCTGCTAAATACATAGCAACATTTTCTGTTGCAGTAACACTGGCCTCTGTTTGCCAAATCAGCTCATCTTTAAGTGGTTTTTTGGGAGCAATAAATTCTATAGTGTCCTTTTTGTACTCTACTTTAATTCCTACTTTGCTAAAAGAGTCTATATGAGCAGCAATTGATCGCGCACCAAGAACACAACCCCCCGGCATTGGTACGGAAACTCGACCAAAACGAGCTAACAACGGACCAGCAAACATTATTGATGCTCTGAATTGTGAACCAAGTTCGTAATCAATTTCGTAACTTTTAACGTTTTTACAACAGATTGTTACTTTGGATAGGTTGTCTGAGACGACGTCAGCACCCAACTTACGTAGAATATTTAATATTTTTTGAACATCGGAGGTGTCTGGTAAATCATAATAAACAATTGTTTCATCAGAAAGTATGCAAGCAGGCAATGTGGCTACAATAGCGTTCTTATTTGGAATGGGGACAACCTCACCCTTTAGTTTCTTTCCACCATGAATTCTAAGTGTTCCGTTCATGTGGGAACATTATAGCAAATAGTAAATTATAGACTGTAAGAAGATAGACAAATCTAGTAACATTAAAGTAATGCCCAAATCAAGTTTTTACAACTACAAATCTATTAAAAAGAAAAAAACCGTAAATGTTTTTGAAAACATTTCTGAGGTTGCCAGCAAGGTCTTGAGCTCTCCCATGTGGTTTTCTATATCTTTAGTAATTGTTGTGGTTTGGCTTTTGAGCGGTTTTGTGATCGGGTTTGGCGAACATTGGTATATTATCTTTCATACAGTCACTAGTGTCATAATATTCCTAACCATGGCACTTTTACATGCTTCACAAAAGCGTTGGGAAGAACGTATGATAAAGATGGAAACCCACCAAGAAAGAATACTTGAGATAATGGAGAGAGAAACGACCGAGATTAAGTCTTCCCTACTAAATGAAGGCACTTTTGAAACTGAGAAAATAGATGATGCAGATAGTGTAGATGAACCCGCAATGATATCCTCACTTTTTTAGGCTGTATGCTACAATTTACAAAGTTTGCCACCTTAGCTCAGGGGTAGAGCAATCCTCTTGTAAGGGATAGGTCGTGAGTTCAAATCTCACAGGTGGCTCCAGATGACTTAGCGAACATCGTGAGCTTAGTCAGATGGGGTGCAATAGGAACGTAGCGACGAATTGCCTCCAGATGACTTAGCGAGCGCATGCCGGAATACCCAAGTGGCCAAAGGGGACTGACTGTAAATCAGTTGGCTTATGCCTTCGCAGGTTCGAATCCTGCTTCCGGCACCAGGTTGTTGTTGAGCAAAGCGAGACTTACAACCTGATGTGCGATAGCGAAGCGAATCGCCACCAGATGACTTAGTAAGTTTGACAAGTGATCTCTCGCCCACTTAGCTCAGTTGGTAGAGCACATCCATGGTAAGGATGAGGTCGGCAGTTCAATCCTGCCAGTGGGCTCCATAAATACTTTTTTCATTTTTTATAGTAAATATTGCTCATAATCTCACCCACCTCTATAATGCAAGAGCAATATACATAGGGGTGTCGTATAGTGGTAGTACAATGGTCTCCAAAACCATTTGCGCGGGTTCGATTCCTGCCACCCCTGCCATTAGACCTATAGTTTTACATCTGGACTCATTTATCGTATAATATACACCTAATCAGTTTCCAAAAAACAAATCAAAAGGAGATAATGACATGGAAATTTTAGGACCTTTTACGGGCCTGCTTATACTTTGCGCGCCTTGTTTGATCATGGCGCCTGTTGTTGGCGGGCTGGTACTGTTGATGTTCTGGTACTCAAACCGCGGTAAACGCACCATCACGGTGACCGCAATTGCGACGGAACGGCGTTACAACAAAAACGGAACGTTGGATATCTGGACCGTAATGCACCCCAATGGAAGAACAGAAATGCTCTATAACGGAGCAAATCTTTTTTCCGGTAAATTTTTGGGGCAGACGATCCAAATCCAGCAAATGTTCACGGTTGAAACGACTTACCGACTAACAGTTGCTGGCGGCCGTAGTTTTTCACAGGTGGGATTGTTTCAGAACATTCTCAAATGTGAGAAGCTGAGTTAGTTTGAATGTTTAAAGTTTGAGATCCACAGGGCGCTAAGGTATATTCTTAGTCTCAAAAATAACAAATCTTGTTATTCCCTATTTTTTCAAACCATCAAAAAAAGAAAAAGCCCCACCTTTGCCAAACAATCTGACTACTATGAATATTCATAATAACCAAGTCGTTTGACAAAGATGAGGCTGATAGCAGGAACATGCTCACAAAGATTTGTTGTGCATTTGGGCAGACCTTACTTTTTAATCTTATCTTTCAGGGCAAGTAGAAAAGATTCATGATCCTCTTCTGGGGAAACTTCAGATGAAGTGGCACCTTTGTGCAACAGAGCTTCAAGAGAGTTTCACCCGCTTCAGGAATGACCGAGACGCTAAGAAAACAATGCGCTCGCAAGGGAAGCTTCGGTTATCGTTCGTACTTATGACAGCGTTTCGCGTGACTGTAGGTCGACCAGGGGGCTGAAAACAACGAAGTTCATTCAGTCTGGTCGGAGCGGTACATTATGTACACGGAGCACGCTCAGCAACATTAGCTGAACGATCAAAACCATAGATATGGTCTTTGCGGTCGATCACCGCATCCTTCTAGATGAACTGCAAGCAAGCTCAGAACGGAACTAGGTCAAATCGAATATACAGTGAGCATGAGACTAAACCCAGCCGCTATATCGGAGTTGTGACACTCCCAGGCTCGATAAAGTTCAAACAATTCCAAGACTATACTCAGCCGAAGCATCACTGCTTACGGCACTACAGCAAGCTGCAGGCAAACTCTCAAAAGAAGGATAGCAGTCAAAAAAATACTTTTCGGACTACTACCCTCTTTCGAGACTTAGAAGAATGGCTATTCGAATAATAAGGTGCAAAAAACAAAAACAAACTACCGAGTACATTTGTACAAACACTCAGAAAACAAAAAAAGCCAACATCTCGAAAGAAGTTGACACTCTTCCTGCGGGATCTTGGCTCTTGTTTGGCAGAAAGAGTCTATTAATTTCTCAATAAGTAAACGTTACTATATAAAAAATGTACTGTCAACAATTTTCTTATATACCGCTACTATAGCGTTAAAATTATATTTGAGTAAAATAATTACGACAATAATTGAAAAGAAATCTGAAGACTAACTCTTGCAACGCTCTTGCAACCATATTTTTATAGGAGACTGTTCCATAACACTAGAACTATCAACTATACCCAGTGCTTCAGCGAAGTAGAAATTAGCTATATGTTGCGTCTTTTGAAGAATGTTGTATTTGGAAAACAAACTCGTGAGTAAGGATTTTTCGGACTCCCCAAGAACATGACCGAACAAAGAGGAAAGTTTGGTACGCTCTGCGCTACTACAGGAGTCACGCAAAAGTAACAAAGGTATTGTCACCTGACCAACCCTTATATCGTCAAAATTCCCAAGGTTAATGTCGCGAATATCGTTTATCAGCTGACCCCCAAAATGTTTGTAGACATTCAACTTATGTAGGGGGAATTTATCTTGAAATCCTAACCCTCGAGATAGTATCGAAGCAGGCCACACAGAATATGAATACCCACGGTCAAGGTAGTTACATACTACATCAATATAAGGGGCATCAAAGCCCAATGAACCATGCTTTAACATAGATTCCTTGGTTATACTTACAGCTTTGGATAACCATAGAGTTTGATTACGACCAAAAAGTTCCTCGGATAATGCTTTTACACGAGAGAAGTGTGCATCTGCATTGTACGTATTAACACCTGCTAAAGAAGCTTTATTGTTGCGGGTAGCCGCATTATCCACAACATCATCAAACCAAAGCAAATAACCCCAGACTCCAACCATTAAGGAAGCGAGTTCATCAGCAAGTGGGAAGTCAGCGTTATGAGAAAGGACATGTGTAAAAACAAATATATGTTGCCTGTGATAAGAATGAAGAACATAGTTCACAAAAGTGTTGGAGTCACCAAAGAGCTCGATAACATGAGGTTGAATATTGGTTTCAAAATAACTTGTAACCTCCGGAGTATCGATATTGTTGGGACGCTCGATAAAAAAGGTTTCTGGGTATGTCTGCTTCGTTTTCGCTAATACATCATAAAAAGTACCTACTAACTCAGTGTAGACTGCAAATTCTGAGGACAGGTCATAAGAGGGCTTATAGCCATCGATGTTTACAACATTGGAATATTTAGACAAAACATACTTCTGAAAATTTATTTCTTCTCGGGCAAATTCAACAAAGTACGGCAACGCCTCTGCATACTTTCGTATTTGAAGCCTCTTTGATATCTCCTTTGATCTAATAGAGACATTAACAATAAAGTCATATTGAAACGGCCATGCCATAAGTTTTCTTAGTGCCCCAATTTTTGCTAAAGATCCGAGTCTTTTAAGATTTCTTAAGTATAGTGGCTGAGCATTAACCAAGTACTTAGCATCAATGGTTTTGGAAAAGTTCAACTGCGCGTAGGCATAGATCGGAGTAACTAAAAACATGAAGTATTCGAGAACTTTGAAATATCTATGAACCTCAAGAAACCTTCTTATACGCAGCACAACATCCAGCAACGGATTAGCCAAGGTGTAAGTTTGGGTGGCATCACCTTTCTTCGAAACTACTCGAGGAGAGTGTCTTTCCTCACCGGCAACACCTCTATCAAAAATAACCCAAGTATCTTTAGGATGGTGGAATTTATAAATGTTTTTTGCCAAAGTAGACTTACCGCTTCCCTTTGGACCATTGATTAAAACTTTGAGAGACATACCAAGCTTGATTGTAACATGATGAGAAAAGGGATGCTCCAAAGAAATTTATATTTGCTACTCTTCAGTAGTAAACTTCTTTGGCGCAAAAACTAAACAACAATGAGATCATTAGCCGTGAAGACCTTGGGCAAGCGCATGCGCTGATCCTTAGCTCTGGCCAAAGCCAGCTCCACGACTGCTAAAGCAGTCTCGAAATGAGCGAACTGGCGTTTAAACTCGTCAATTGTAATTTCCTGCAACTGCAATCCAGATCCCCTCGTTGGTTGAGCCATTGGCTCGTTTTCTCCGACAACTGCAAACAACACTCTTGAGGGTTTCGTCCCTCTTCCACGAATAATGTACTGCCAGGTTGGTTCCCACCCGGCTTGATAACTAGACATAGCATTTTCTCCTTTTTATGTTGGGGTTAGTAATCTCTAAAGGTAATATAGCAAATTTTAAACTTTTTTGTGTCTAATGATTAAAGACTCCCATCTGTAGTCAAAAACCTCATCTGGCGCAACGCTGACACTTTGGGCAAACTTATTAAGTAGCTCACGTAGATAGTTATCATAAGCAAAAGCATTAATCTCATAATCCTTTTGCAAACTAATGTATCCTTGAGTAATTTTAAGTATTTTTAGAAAATAATTTTCCTTAACTTTAAGATTTGAAAGCACTGTTTTAAGCTTTTCTTCACTCTGTGTTCGTTGCGTGGTGTCAGTAGACGTAAGACCATAAGGATATTTTAAGTCTCTTAAAAGATTGGGACGAGAGCTATTGTAACCAACTAACAAATCTTCTGCAGAAACCTCACACGGCTTAACTACAAGATTAAAAATTACTCGATAGACTTTAGGCCATATTATCGTTGGGTAGTTCATATACCCAAAATTGACAATACTCCACGCAGAGTCTTCGGTGATGGTTTCTATGAAATCCTGTAGATATGCGTTCGTGGGATCTGCAACACATTGGTTGTAAAGATCTATAGAACTCTTAAGTTTGCGTTGGTGTGTCGGAAGGATATGGCTAAAGTACCAAGAATGCAGAAAAAACAGTTCGACTATAAAGTAACTTAAAATACTCAAAAGCCATATCAAAGGCTCAAGATTAAGAATTAAGTCAATTACTATGAAAGACACAAACCAAATGGGAATAAACCTTTTTGCCATAAGTAAAGCAATATTTTTAATAATGCGTGGGTGGCGGAGAGTTTTTTCGAGATTTGAAAATGTTGCCATGGTAAAATTATAAAGCAAAAAAAAGCCCTGTGAAATGAGAGTGGAAAATAAATGGATAAATAAGTCCAGTTCCACAAACAGTTCACAGGGTAGAGCACTAGTGCCTTAAACTACGTAATACATATATGGCACTAATGTTTAATATCAGTGATCCCATCCCAATTAGTATGACAGCTCCCCATATGCAAACTGTTAGAAACCAATTTGCTTGAAAGGCGGATGCTGTAGCACTCCAAGCCATGGGTCCATAAGTCCCGTGGATACGCGGTACCCCATTTATCGCATTGCCCCAAATGCATGCGCACCTTCGCGCACCACTACACAAAATAGACTTGTAAGAACCAGGGGTGCTGGTGATACAAGCGATAGATTATCACTGTGACAATAAAAAAATCACCGGATTTGTTATGTACAACCTAAATAGGTTTTACAATAAATTGCAGATCTGGTGATTTTTTTCTCAACAATATATACTTTATATATGCCTGCTCCAAAGTCCAAAACATCCATTAAAAAACCCGTTAAAAAAGTTAAACTTGATGGCTTGAATCTACATTCCCCAAGATTACATAACACTTTAATAATGATCGCTTTTGCACTCCCCTCCTCACTGATCGCCATTTATTACTATGGTATGTATATGTCAGCTGAAAGTGAGCTGGTTCAATTTCGAAACAATCCTAGTTTAAAAACTCAGAATGTAGTTGTAAGTGATTACAAATCCAATATTATGAACAAGGAAATTGATATTGAAGCGCCTGTGAAAGTGTTAGTGCTAAACGGAACTAATTCAGTAGGCGTCGCCGGAGAAATGCGCGACAATCTTGACGCCAATTTTTCAAAGTTTGAACTAGATATATCAACAGGTGATGCGCTAGATTTGTACGAACGAACTGTAGTAGTACCTGTTACGGGCACTGGAAAAAAAACGGCACCTTTCCTGATTGCTACACTTAATGCAGAACTCCAAGAAGATAATGACATCGAAAATTCTCTAGATGCCGATGTGATGGTTATTGTAGGTGAAAACCCAACCAATAATTAACTTCCTATGACTTCAATTGAAAATACAAAAAGAGGCTTTCCTAAAGCGGGTTTGGTGATCGTTCTGGGAATATTAGTAGGTTTCATAGTATTGGTTGGGTATATTGGCTACAAGGAGATAAAATCAAATAACAACAAAAGCAAAGAAGCTGAGGTGATATCCACTGCCGAAATATTAAATCGGGTAACCATGCTAGCAGAGGTTCCCTACGACGAGATTCCAGTAATAGCCACGGTGAAGGACGTAGAAAAACTTAATAATCAGGTGTTTTTTTCTCACGCTCAAAACGGTGACAAGTTACTCATATATAACAAGGCTAGACGTGCAGTACTATACCGCCCATATAGCAACAAAATCATCGAGACTATGACTATAAAACTAACCGAACAGGGAGAGATAAAACCTGAAGAAAATGTAGAGGGTGTAATAGCACCTATAAAAGTAAGCATATATAACAGCACAGGCACCCAGGGATTAGCTTCTGCTTTGAGTACAAAACTTAGCACAGAGTACGAAAACATTAAATTCGAGGTCATCAATATTGGAAATGCAAAAAGCGAGTATGAAAGAACACTAGTGATAAATAATAAGAGCCTCGATGCGGGCATAATGAATAAAATTTCAACATTACTAGACGCGGAAATTGCCAAATTACCAAGTGGTGAAAACCCTACTGAAACCGATATTATAATATTTATCGGCAAAGATTACACGCTATAGGATTACCAAAGTTAAGGATTTGTGATATATCTCTTCTTATTGAATTAGTAGCCTAAAACAATTTTAAGACTTACATTATTGGTAGCTCTCACATTTATCTCAGGAGAACCAGCAAGAATAAGAGTCTATGACACCCAAGGTGCCCCTGGAATTTGGGCTAGAGAAAACCTAAAGGAAAACTATATACCTTATACTTAGGTTACCTATACACTGAAACTTGAAGCCATAAGCAGTTTGGAAGATGTATCTTTGATTGATCTTCCCCCAGAAGGTTTTGAGTACTTAAATAGTTCGTGGACAGCTAACTCAAATATTCACGGAAATATAAAAGACATAGTAGTCACAGAACCTACCTATGCATCTCCCGGTAATTGTTCTATTGGAAGCAGGGAACTAGGTGAAATTATAGTTGACGTATAAAACAAAAATCAATAGTGAGGTGGCCCCAGTTATCTATAACGACCTGGCTTGGGCCCAAGGTAAATTCGGGCAGGTTAATATTTTAGCGAATGAGGGCAATACAGGAGATAGAGTGTTTGTAGGAACCGAAGTCTAAGTAGAGGTAGACAGACTAAACAAGTCCCCAAAAACAGAAGTTACTGTTGATATAGAGATAGAAGAAGTCTTAGCTAGCACTTCACATAGATTACCTGACACTGGAGCCAACCCAATCTGGTAAATAATTGTTGTAACAGTCTTTTTGACGGTATTAATCTTTGTAGCGGCTGGAATCTTAGGCAGTATTAAAAAGACTACCCTTTTAGCAATGATCTCGACACTATTATTGGGTGTACTTGCTATTAGCATAATGGGAAACGTCCTATTTGGAGATCTATAGAGCAAGCAATACCGAGGTTGAGGCCTATGAGGATACTAGGGTTGAGACCATAGATATAGGCTCAAACGAAGAACACACATTTGTAGATGCGATAGACAATGACCACTGTGATAGAACACCATACTATGCTGTAAGAGCTCTCGACTCCGCAGGTAATCCATCAAGTGTAAGACCGGAGAATGACGTCACAATAACAAAAACTGCAGAAACCGAAAATACCAGCATATCAGCAATAAACATAACCACAACAACAAACACGCCTACTAGCGAAAGTAGCATGTTGCATAAAGAATTAAACATAAATGATTTTGGACTATAAAAAGGAGACGTTAACTTTTGGGATGTTTACGATATTTGGGGTGGTGCTCTTCCTCAATCTCTTCTTCTAAATGCTCAAGAGTATGCTCAATGGCATCTAAATGCTGTCTAATGTCGGCACGTTCAGCATTTTCACTGTCCTCTACCATAATTGAGGAAACATGTGCCGTAAGAAGAGAGAATAAGGTAACACCAAGAACTATGACTACAAGACCTATTAGTCTACCTTGCAATGTAACTGGGAAAAAATCCCCGTAGCCAACAGTCGACATACTAATAAATGCCCACCAGATGCCATCGGTGACAGTTCTCAAGTTAGCATCAGGATTGTTACGTTCAAACACTGCAGCGAGAGGACCCAAAAACACTACGACTATGAAAATAACATAAATAATGTAATCAAGCCTATGCCTTCGGAAAAGCACTTTCATAGTAGCGAGACCTCTAAAAATTAAAGGGATAATGCGTACAAACAAAGTATCAGCACCAAATAATATAAAAATAACATTATAGAAGTATGAGAGAGGGCCTATAAGATAAAACAGCGCCGCACTTTGATCAAGGGCGGCTATACGCAAAAGCGGCAATAGGACCGTAAAAATATTGTACCAGTGAGTCTTTAAATAGAGAAAGCGATCCTGAGAAAGCATTGTCATAGTAATAAGCTCAACAAAAAATAGTAACCATAGACTAAGTTCAGCTATATCGAAAATTAGCAGAACAGAAGGGTCTAATAAAAAGCTGTTTCTAAGTATGATCAAACCTAGCAATAACAAGGTCGCAAAAAGCATAGGTAGTTCGAGTTTTCTTTCAAGGTTATCAAAAGCTTTTTGACTTCGAGTTAAAAACATAACGTATTTGAATTATTGTATCGTATTTTTGTCATATTATGTATGACTTGTAGTTGCATAAATTTTTATACACATTATAATCATTTAGTGTCTAAAAAATTAACGTCTGTATTTACAGCATTAATAGTACTGACACTTTTTGCCCTTACTACTCCCCGCTTTGTTACTGCCGCGGTACAATGGGATCAAAAAGGTATTACCCTGAGACTTGTAAACCAAGAAATTGGACAGGTTAATAAATCTCTTGAAGATATAAAGGCTACAGGTGCTAATTACGTAACTATAACCCCGGGATGGCACACCGATACATTGACTACCTCAAACGTAGACAGAAAAGAGCGTACACCGGCTGACGAACTACTCATATACACTATAAATCGTGCACATTCTATTGGTCTAAAAGTCTTTATAAAGCCACACATTGATCCTAAAACTGGAGAATGGCGTGCGAAAATGAATCCAACTGATAAGGCTACCTTTTTCAAAAACTACAAAAGTATGATTCTACATTACGCCAAACTGTCACAAAGTTATAAAGTTGAACAGTTCTCTCTTGGATCAGAACTATTTGCATTAAGCACTAACAAAACCAACGAACCATATTGGCGAGATATAATCACGGAGACTAGGAAAGTATATAGTGGCACATTGACCTTTAATGCTAATGCTAGTGCCACGAATTTCGATGAGACTACTCTCCCTTTTTGGGATGCGCTGGATGTAATAGGTTTATCTATGTACTATCCATTGTCAGAGGATGACAAATATACAGCGGAGAGTCTTCAAAACAACTGGAAGGTAATAGATAAAAATTTTGTAGAGCCTCTTTATAACAAGTATAAAAAGCCAATTGTATTTACAGAAATTGGCTATAGAAGTATGGATGGTGCAGCTGAAGAACCTGGTGATTATAAGGTAAAGGCAGAGGTTGATCTACAAGAACAAGTAGACCTTTACAATGCTCTTTTCACTTATTGGGAAAAAAAGTCATATATGAACGGTGTCCATATGTGGGACTGGAATTTGGGAGACAACCCAGGAGGTGAAAAAGACGACGATTACACTCCTCAAAACAAACCGGCGCTACAAGTTCTAATAAGGAACTTTATTCAAGGTTTGGTAGAAGGCAGCAACGATGTTTCACCGGAGGTAATAGTTCAAGAAGTGGAAAATATCATAGAACAAGTTCCTCCAGTAATTAATATCGAAAACGGAGTTGAAATCGATGCAGAACAACCTTCAGTTAATATTAGCGGTATCGAGATTAAATCGCCAAGCAACTATTACCTAACATATGCAAAAGTAGGACAAAAGATTTTTTATGATCGGGACTATATCATCAAAGAATTACCAAAAGTAATACTAAACGAGGCAGAGATAGTTACTGCAAACAATCATAAACTGGCTTTCCTTGACAATCATTTATCTTTTGCAATAACAGAAGAAAGTTCAGTATATGTAGGATACGACTATAGAGCTACGAGATTACCAGAGTGGTTACGTGATTGGGAAAGGCTTAACGAACAAATTATGACAAATGACACTAATTTCGTACTATACAAAAAGGATTTCACAAAAGGGCTAGTTGAGCTTGGGGGAAACTTTAATGGTAGCGCTGGTGCGAAAAGCAACTACATAGTTTTCATAACTGGCGTTAATAGCCCACAGGTTGAAGGTGCCATTGATACAAACATAACAAATGAGGAAACCATTACTATACCTGAAGATTCAATTGATATGAGTGATAATAATAACGTCGAAGTGACAGAGGCTACAAACACAAAGCCTCTAGAGATATCAGAGATTAAGCTGGTAGTGGAAGAACCACAAAGTGGTGCAATAATATCTGGAGAAAAAAAATTAAAAGCATATATTCCTGGACTGGCTAGATCAAACTACACAGCCTACATTATGGTAGATGGTAGAAAAATTGATCTTGAGGATTCTAAGAGCGATGATATCAAACAAGCTAAGATTGAATTTGATCAGTGGTCCTGGAATGGCTCGGGACCATACAATGTTGAAGTAGTGGCACAAGATCTAGAGGGAAAGACAATAGATACTGAGAAACTTATTGTTTTCGTGAAACATTAGTTTAGCTATTCATACTCTGCCTGGTATACATGAAGCCAGAGATCCTTTGAAAATTCCTTTTTATAAATTTTTGTGAAGTTGTTGTTCATGTATTCTTTGAACTCTACCGTATGCGCCAAATTTTCAGAAATTAACAAATACATTTTCTGATGGCCAACACGAGCAGATTCAATATCATTAGCAATTAATTCAGTTGATATGCTAGGTATTGCTCCGTCTCTTTTGTCCCACTTTGGCAACGTCTGGACTGTAGCCTTGCCTTCGTAATAATAATAGAAAGGATATATGTTGTATGGAGGCGCTATAAGAACAATGTCACGGTATGTTGTCTCTGTATTTATGAACTCTACCGCAGTACGATAATCTTCACGTATGGGACTACGATTATCATTTAGCTGCAAGTAAAGCGCAATAACCATGCCAATGCCAAATACTAACACAACCAGATTACGGAAACGGCCCTTCAACTCATAAACGGCCCAAACAATTAAAATATATAACATCGGTGTCACAGGGGTTAAGTAACGCGTTAAATAGATTGGTTTGAAATAAATACTTATAAACAGTATTAAGGCTACTGGCAAAAATGTACCTAAAACCGACAGCATTACCAAAGGATTAAAGGGATTATGGCGCTTGGTGAGAAATACAAAACCCATCAAAAAAACTATTGGCCAGAGACCTAATATTACAGACGAAACAACTTCCTGTTGGAAACCAAAGATGAAATTAAAGTAGGAAACAAACATATCAAAAGCATTGGGATTACCCAACTCAGGAGCCAAACTACCTGAGCCATGGGAACTTAACAAAAAATAAACCCATGGAGATAGTAAGGCCACTAAAGTTGTAGCTACAATACCTAACTTCAACAACACTTTTGCCTTGTTAGATACCCCAAAATATGTGCTTTTTATAGACATGAAAAAGAAAACAACTTTAACTAATAAAACTAGCGAAAAATAATAATGTGTATACAAACCTACTAAATTTACTAGAAAGTAAAAAAAATAATTTCGTTTGTTGTCATATTTCAATATTCTGATAAAAAATAGATATGACAAAGTGGACAACAAGGCAAGCAAGGAATACATACGTATTTCTCTACTAAACCAAACCCAAAATGGTGATACAACGGCCAAAAATAGCGCAAATTTTAGTTTAGCGAAATCCTCAAAATATTCCTTGGCTAAGTAATAAAAGGCTATTAAAGATAAACCACCAGGTATAACTGCAAGAATTCTAACAGCTATCTCAGATGACCCGAAAAACTGAATCCAAAAGTGCAACAAGGTATTGTGCAGAGGTAAATGTACATTCTTTACCATGTACTTGCCTATAAACTCCATAGAGTGCATTGCCTGCCAAACACTTTGGGACTCATCCAAACGAAGACCTTCTTTATCCAAGTTCCATAATCTGACTAAACATCCAACAACAATCAAGGCGAAAACAATTATTCTGTTAGCAATTTTGTTACTTCTGCTCAGCTCTAGTGGTGTCATTTTTCACCTCAATTTTCTCCTCTGCAAAAACGTATGCAGACTCACGTATAAAGGGAACCTTGGCCTTCGCAACAATTTCTGAGACAATAACATTTTTGAGGTGACTAACATTAAAAAGGAAGGTTTCCTTCCATGGGTAAGCGACCTTAATAAAACCAGAGAAAAAGACTATATTGAATATTATCCAAGAGATATTGGTTATAACTGATGGTATCAGTCCTTCTCGTAATATGCCAACAACTATAGCTACAATTGAAATAGCAATATATGTGAAGTGAGGCATGGCAAGTTTGATAAAGTTGCCTGAGCGGGCCTCCTTAGAGGTAACCTCAAATTTAACCTTTATACCAAAAATTGTTGAAAACATTGCCTTTATAAACACATAAAACGAGCTAATGGATAACTGCAATGCTCTAAATGTAACAGTATGGTCGGTTGACGCCATTAATATGTACATAGTCAGGAACATAAATGGAAAGAAAAATGCTATGAAATTAGTTGATGTTTCATTGACAGGCTTCAATCCAGTCATCAGAACTACAACAGGAATTAAAGCATCTAGAAGAACTACTAAACCGTTCAAGTAATATCCTGCGGAGTACAAGTATTGCATTTTCTGGGCAAAAGTGAGGCCTCTTCTGAAAAGCGGGTTGTACTTAAAGATAATTTCAAGGGAGCCACGTGCCCAACGAAATTGTTGTTTCGCGTATTCCTGTAGGTTATGCGGAGCTAAACCCTGGGCTAATATTTCGGGTAAAAACAATGTCTTCCAACCTTTTTCATGAATAAACATTGAAGCTATAAAATCCTCGGCAATATTATTCTCCGGTACTCCCCCAACCTGCGCCAGTGCTTCACGTCTTATCACAGCATTAGTGCCACACCAAAAGGTGGCGTTCATACGATTTTTACCTCTACAAATAGGTCCAAAGAATAACTCTTGCTGTTCCCAAGCAGCAGTGGTTAAAAAGCTATCGTCTTTATTTTCATAGTATTGCGGAGTTTGAATAATCGCCATTTTAGGATCAGTAAAGAAACCAACAGTCTTCTTTAAGAAATCTTTATGCGGAACATGGTCTGCATCAAATAATGCAAAAAGAGGTGCTTCGGTCAGTGACAAACCATTATTGACATTGCCTGCTTTGAAGCCACCAGGCACACGACGAGTTATAACGTCAATGTCGTATTCTTTTGCTAAGTCGGCGATTTCTTTCCAGTGTTTGGCACCACCAACATAACCATCGTTTAATATTAATACTCTAAAATTGGGGTAATCCATAGCTATAGCAGCCTCAATAGTGCGACGCATTATGTTCATAGGTTCATTTACAACAGTTATAAAAACATCAACTCGTGGAAATTCAGTTAATTCCGGCGATTTCACCTCTTGCTGATCCCAAATAGTATATATATAACCTAAAGCCTGCCAGACATGATAAATCTCTCCTAGAACTAATATCGAGTACAAAAATATGTTTCCCGAATTACTAAAATCAAACCACCAGCCTAGATAGACTAAAGATATTAAACTGAAAGCAACCAATACCACTCTAGAAACGGTAGTACGTTGGGATATTATTTCATGAGACGTTTTATGGAACATATTATTCTTCTCCTTTAATTTCGGAATACAAATTTGGTAATTCATGATGATACAAGGCAATACCGAACCATAACCAATTCTGTTCGTAATAAGCTAATTCATCGAAGTTATGAAGTGTTTCAGTATCTGAGTTGTAGGTTGAAACAAGTTTTTGATTAAAAATTTCATGAGCATTTTCTGGATCAACCAGCAGAAAATAACCTAAACTACCACCATAGGTACTGACACTTTCGTAATCAGTTTTAGGGGAGCCATCACGGTTATAGCCACTAAAAAGCTTCCCGCGAGAATCCCACTCTTTAGAAAGGAATTCCAGTTTTTGCAAATATTCCAAAGCCCTAGGGTCCTTATGCCACATATAATCCAAAGCTACTCGCCAAGGTATTCTGATAGCATCGTCCGAAAAACTAGTGTCTTTATCGGCATTAAGTGGAAGCTTAACCTCAGCGGTCGTAGGATCTAGGCCCACCCAGTCTGGAGGCAATAAAATATTGTTTTCAACACCTAGAGATGCAGAAGTTGCCGAGTTCAAAACCTCATATGAAGTATCTTTTAAACCCATCCAGTCTTTAGTTGGATCAACCTCAGCAAATATAGGATATGCTGCAAAAGAGTAATAAGATGGATTAACGGTTGGCTCTGGAGCGTCCTTGGACCAGTTCCCTGCCAATAAATAAGGGCGCCCATTAATCTCCTCAACCTCTACACGCCACATATCGTCTAGAATCACGCGCGCGAGCTTGAGGTAATCTTCATTGTTCCAGCGCTTAGATGCAAATATCAGAGCCAAAGCTATATCTTGATCGGAATCGGTAGCAGTGTTGATACCTCCCTCATCAACAAGTACATCCCATTTACCATGACTGTCCTGTCCCCATTTCCAAGCGAAAAGTTTGTCATCACCTCTCTTACGTAAATTATTTATTGTCCATTTCAGACTTTGGTCGAATGTTATCTTGTCATCAACCCATACCGATCGCAACAACGAATAGGATTGCCCTTCTGAAGTTGTTATATAGTTACGGGTACGATCTACAGTACGTCCGTCTTTTTGTATAAAACGATCTCTATACTCCAACCATAAACTTTGCAAAACCACTTCAGGATATTTTTCGACATACAGCTCTGTTGATGTAGTTTTATCTGCAGACATAAATGTTCCAAAGAATTGACTGACTACAAAAGTAGACAGAACAACATACTTATAAACTTCATTTAACAAAGATTCGACCATATTAACCCATTGGGGGGCAGATTCAAGGAAGATAATTTCAAAAATAACAATAAATTTGAATGATATAGGTCTTCCTTCTATTACTAATTAAACTTAATAGTTTAAACCTGCAACAAAGCATATTATACCAGTGCAAGGAAAAAATTAAGCAATATTAATTTCGGTTTTCGAGGAGTATATCACACAAGCCATAATTATAGGTTAGCTATGGGTGGACTTTATAGTGATACTATATGACAGTATAGGAAAGCAATAAATATTACATTTCTAAAAACCAAGGTGGTTAATCAAAAGAAATCTAACAACCAATGGACCTAAACCACCAGGAGATGGAGAAAGAATTTTTAAATGACTAGTTTCGGAATCCAAGTTGATATCTCCCACCACCTTTCCTTCCAATACAGAAGATCCAAAATCAATAACACTTGTACCATGGTAAAAATTACCACCCTGCAGCAGTTTTGACCTACCTGTTGCAGATATTACTAAATCAGATTTAAAAATTATTTCAGAAACATCGTCATGCTCATCATAACTCGTAACTGTAGCGCCACAGTGTTCAAGATAATATGCCAAGGGGGCACCTACTAGAAAACCCTTTCCCACAATATCTACAGTAAGTCCTGATACATTCATTCTACAGGCTTCGAGAAAATACTTTACGGCACGAACTACGGGAGGGATCATAGTGAACTCACCGGAGTAAAAACGTTTCTGGGCACTATCCGACAGAGAGTCGACGTCTTTTTCTAGAGGTATAAGGTCAAGAATTTCTTTAGCTACACCTTGGGGCAAAGGTAATTGGATAATTACACTCCTGGTATTTGGGGAAGAACAAATTTTACTTATTTCTGAGGAGAGCTCCTCGTGAGGCATAGAGTCTGAAAACTGATAAGAATTGGCTTTAATACCAAGTTTTGAGCACAAAGCTAGCTTTAAATTGACGTATTTAGTGGAAGAAGGATTAGAACCAATTTGTATTATTGCTAGAACACCCAATGCATCACGATCTATCAATGACAAGTGATGCACAATATGACGATCTAACTCAAAGGCATGTTTGTTACCATGAAACAGTTCCATACATATAGTATCTTACCTTAAGAAAGAAAAATCCGCATTAAAATGCGGATTTAGATAAATATTTAACCAATATTAATGATACCCACCCGATATGCCATTCCCACCGATACTGTTTCCGTTGGAATAAAGTGGGTTCACTTCTTTGAAAAACAATGTTTCCCAATTTCAGTGATCCCTTTCCAAACTTATTGGTCAGAAAAGCAGTATGTCAATCGGTTTCAGCGAACATATCAGGCGCTATAGATTCTTTTTATAGAACCTATCAAACCTGTCTACATGTTACTACTTACAAACATTCTGTCAACCAAGGCTATATATTGTTCTAAAAGGAATAAATGCCACAGAAAGAGTATTCATTGTAGCAAAAGTATCAAAACGAGAGACCAAGTAAATTTGCTGCAAAACCAATCACAGGATTGATTAATTTGTCAGTTGTATTGGTTATTATTAACAAGAGTAATATATAAATCCCATATGGGGCCATCTGCAACCATTGATAAGATAAATCATCAGGCAAAAGACCATTAACGATACGAAATCCGTCTAGGGGATGTATAGGTATCAGATTAAATATACCAAGGACTAAATTATATAAAATCGTCAGAAAGAGAAATGGCTGCAAGAAAGACATAAGCAATTGCGAAGGTGCGTAAAAGACCAGCCCTTTTAGCATAAGAGATAAGATCACAGCTAAAATGAAGTTAGATACCGGTCCGGCCAAAGCAATTAGGGCACTATCACGCTTGGGGTGTTTCAAGTTATAAGGGTTGAATGGGACTGGTTTCCCCCATCCAAAGCCTGCCACTATCAATAGTAGAGTTCCGATTGGATCAAGGTGCGCTCTTGGGTTTAGGGTTACTCGTCCCAACAATCTGGGGGTGCTATCCCCTAGTTTATCGGCAACGTAGGCGTGCGCAAACTCATGAATAGAGATACAAATAACCAAAGATCCAGCAATGAAAAGAAAAAGTAGCGGATTTTGAAATAAAGTGTTCAATAACATAGGGATAGTATATCACCTGTAGAGAACGGCATTACAGCTATCTTTTCCAATTAAAGATGGTAAAATACCTAGGCATGATAAAATTCTTTGGCGAATCATATGCAGAATTTAAAAAGGTTGACTGGCCAAGCAAAGAAGAAACAATTCGCTTGACTGGATTTGTTATTAGTGCTAGCTTACTGGTTGGCTTGTTTGTAGCAGGGATTGATTATATATTTAAAGAATTGTTAAGTATTTATTTAGGATAAATTTTTCTTAATACGACAATGGGCGAAGATAATTTTAATGACATAACCAATAAAGACACCGGAATCAATGATGGAAGTATTATTATCATTAATACCAAGTCAAACCCTATGGCAAAGTGGTTTGTTGTTCACACTTATTCAGGACATGAGAATAAAGTCGCCACGGTTTTGAAACAACGTATAGATGCAATCGGATATGCTGATAAGTTTTTTAAAATTTTAGTCCCTCAAAAACAGAAAATCGTAGTATCGGAGGGCAAAAAAAGAAAAGTAGATGAAAGACTTTTCCCCGGCTATGTTTTAGTTCAAATGATTTTGAGTGACGAAACATGGCATTTGGTTAGATCTACTAGAGGAGTTACCGGATTTGTTGGTACTGGATCAACACCTACCCCATTACCTGAGAAAGAAGTACAAGAACTAGTGAGATACCTAAAATCGGATGAACCTAAATTCGAGGCAAAGTTCACAACTGGAGATTCAGTAAAGATCACTGAGGGACCTTTTGCAGAATTTTTAGGTAAGGTAGAAGAAGTAAATGAGGAACAAGGAAAGCTGAAAGTTCTCGTATCAGTGTTTGGACGAGAGACCCCTGTTGAGTTAGATTTTACACAAGTTAAAAATTTGTGATAGAATTTCCAAACCTATAATGTCCCGTAGGTAAAGCATTTTACAAGGTTTTATGGCAGAAAAGAAAAAACAAAAAAAAGTTAAAGCATATATAAAATTAAATGTACCTGCCGGGCAGGCTACTCCCGCACCTCCAGTGGGCCCCGCATTAGGACAACACGGTGTGCCTTTGATGGACTTCTGCAAAGAATTCAATGCAAGAACCCAAAGTATGGTCGGCGATGTGATACCAGTGGTTATTACCGTATATCAGGATAGAACTTTCAAATTTATAACCAAAACTCCTTTGGCAGCTGGGTTAATCAAAAAAGCTCTAAAAATTTCCAGTGGTTCAGGAGAACCAAATAAGAAAAAAGTCGGTAAACTAACAAGAGACCAACTAGAAAACATAGCTAAAGCTAAAATGCCCGATTTGAACACAAATGATATAAACGAAGCCGTTAAAGTTATTGCAGGAACTGCAAGATCTATGGGAGTAGAGGTAGAACTATGAATACACTAGAAAAAGATAAGCAATATAGTATCGAAGAAGCAATAAAACTTGCTAAAGAGAATTGCAAGACGAAGTTTGATGCAACACTAGAGGCACATTTCAATCTTGGAATAGATAACAAGAAACCAGAGCAAAGTATCAGAGTAAGCACTACATTACCTAATGGAACTGGTAAACAAGTCAGAGTCGCGGTTTTTGCATCAAAGAAAATCAAGGATGCCGACTTAGAGTTAACTGAGGATGACTTAGTAAGGCTTGAAAAGAGTGAAATTAGACCAAAAGTTGATTTCGACGTTTTGGTTGCTGAACCTAAATATATGCCTAAACTAGCTAAGGTAGCTAAAATTTTGGGACCAGCAGGAGTAATGCCAAGTCCAAAGTCCGGCACAGTCACCGACGACATAGAAAAAGCAGTTCACTCATTGAAACAAGGAAAAATCGAAATCAGAAATGAAGCTAATGCACCAATAGTACACGTGATATTCGGTAAAAAAAGCTTTGAAGATAGTAAACTAGTAGAAAATTTCAATGAAATTTTAAATACGATAAAAAGTAATAGACCTCAAAAAGTAAGACCTGAAACATACATAAAATCCTGCTTCATATCTACCACAATGGGTGCCTCAGTTAGAGTCTCTATTAGTAACTAATCCTGAATAAAAACCTCAACAGTATCTCCTTTAGAGGAGAGCACTCCCCTTTCTAGTGAAAATTTCTTTTCACTGGCAGTACTCTTATCCACTACTACATATTTATTGATCATGGTAATGAAATTGGCATGATGTTCCAATACATCGAACTCACCAACAGAGTTGAAAGATGTAACCGTGGAACAAACACCTTTAAAGATTTGGCCATCTCGGCTTAGAATTGTTAGGTTGAATGACATAAATTATCTTATTTTTGTACTTTTATTTTTGATGTGTCACCAATGTATAAGAATTTATCCTCACTTATGTCGTCGAAATCTCCGTTAATGATGCCTCTAACATCAGTTATAACATTTTTAACAGGTACATATACACCTGTTACACCTGTTTGTTTCTCAGCAGTAAAGAAGTTTTGAGAAAAATAGTTGCGTATCTTTTTTGAACGCTTATAAATTAATCTGTCCTCTTGAGATAATTCAGACTCACCTACCAAAGAAACAATTCTTTCTAACGATTCGGCCTGTTTAAGGACATTTTGCGCTTTTAATGCAATAACATAATGCTCCTCTCCTACTATATCTGGACTTAGTGCCGCAGAGTTTGAAGCTAGAATATCAATTGATGGCAATATGCCCTCACTATAAACCTTACGTGACAAAACAATAGAGGTGTTAAGAAAGTTTATGATCATTTGAACAGCATAATCTTGGATGTCATCGGCAGGAACATAAACCGCCTCAATAGTAGTGACTTGTCCTTGTGGGGTGGTGACTAATCTCTCATGAAAGTCTGACATTTCAGACAATAAGGTTGGTTGGTAACCATCTTGAGACGGAATCTCGTCCATAAACAATGAAAGCTCGTTCCCTGCTTGTGCAAAACGAAAGGCATTATCTGCAAAGAAAAGTACGTCTTTATTCATACTATCTCTGAAATATTCTGCCACTGCTACAGCGGAATAAGCAGTGAGAAACCTCATTGTTGGGTTATCGGCCATCGTTCCAAACATTAGGGTGACATTGTTTATTATATCTGTTCTTTTTAGACTAGCCCAAAGTTCTTGACCTTCTCTTATTCTTTCTCCAATACCAGCAAATACCGAAACCGTTTTCTCCTTATTCAAATTAATGATGTTGTGTAATATTTCATTTAATAACACTGTTTTACCTACACCAGCACCGCCGAATAACCCTACTTTCCCACCTTTAAGTAATGGAGTAAAAAAATCAATCACTTTGATTCCTGTCTCGAAAACCTCTTGACTGTAAGCAATATCGGTAATGCTACTATCAAACTTATAGATCGAGGTCATAACATCTCTTGCTATAGGAGCACCCCCGTCCAGGGGCTCCCCGAATAAATCCAGTACTCTTCCTAGGACTTGGCTACCTACAGGAACTCTCAAAGTATCACCTGTATTCAGTACTTCGGTGCCTCTACGTAGTTTGGTAGTAGGCTTAAGACTAATACAGAGGAATTTATCAACACCAACTGCTCTAAAAACTTCTAACAACAAAGAAGGGTCTTCCTTAACATATAAGATATCTTTTTCTTTGGGTTTGAGGTCACCATTAAATATCACCTCAACAACAAAATCTTTTACACTTGTTACTTTACCTAGTTGTTCGGACATGTTTTATTCTCCCATAAATACTCGCAAGAGTGGCGTTTTGCTTGCTACTCTGAATACGATGATGTTCCCGCTGAAATGTCATACGACCTTCAGTTATTTTAGAATTTATACGCTCAGTTGCTATATCTAAGCTTATCATTCTGGAGGCATATTTACTTAGATTGGATTCGTGTACACTATGCTTAAACATCGAACGAAGAATTTCTTGCTCAAAGTATGCTACTAGTTCCTCCAAAGAGGGCTCAAATATATATTCTCGGTGAGCCACTTTTACACGGGAGTCATCCAAAGCATGTTCTCCTGTCATAGTCTGTCCTATAGGTTCTTGACGAAGCATATCAATAAACAGGCCATGAAATACTTTTATATCGCTATAATCAATTACATAGTTTAGCAGCTTACCAATATTCTCCTTGTCGGTAGAGCTATCAGAAAGGTCAAAATAAGTAGGTGTGGTAAAACTCGATGACTTATTTAACACCTCAAACATTCTACGTCCTGTTTTACCTACAATGACAATATCTGAATTGGGTGACGATTCAAGGTATGTCATAAAAGCACGAAAAACTTTGTTGATTATGTCACCATATAAACCAGTGTTTGAGGATAAAAACACTACAACAGATTTACCATTAGTTTTTTTAGGCAAATGTGCAAGCTCTTTCTTGTAGGAAGTCCGGACTTCTATAGCTAATTTACGCATACCGTCCAAGAAAGCACGATTAGACAAAACGGATTTTTTAACTTTCTGCATACGTATTGATGCAATCTCTTCATATGCTTGAATAATTTCTTCTAGGTATAAAAGTGTTTCCAATTCCTTTTTTATGTATGTCATAAGTAAGCACTAAAGGTTGGCAAAGCCTTCATAAATTTGCTAAGCAATGCATTTACGTCTTCGTCTTGATTTATTAATTCACTTATCTGAGATCTAAATTTAGAGTCCTCTGAATATTTCTGTAAAATCGTATGAATAGCCTTGCCTAATTCTTCTTCATTCTTGGAATTCCAGTGGCCACTCCATAAGATAATAAAAAACAGTATTTGCAAATCAATATCTAGAGTTGTATTAGTAAGTTGAGTAAAAAACTGAAAGATCTTTGAGCCCATTGATAGGGTAGATTTTATTCCTTCGCTAAGTTCCGCACCAAAATGTACAAAATTTTCAGTACGTTTATATAGGGTCAAAAATGTACTTAGCTCTCTGTTTATTGACCAGCGTAATTTTGACTGAGTTTGTCTCCCAACTCTTGTTACGGATATGTAGTAATTTACAGCAGGCCTTTGGCCACTATAAAAGAGATCTTTGTCAAAAAATATATGTCCGTCAGTCATTGACATAAGATTTGTTTGAATGTAACCAGAGATATCACCTTGCACTGTTGTTACGAGGGGTAAACAAGTTATAGATCCTTCAGAAAAGTTACCTGCCCTTTCTAACAAACGTGAGTGGGTATAAAAGATATCGCCTGGGTAGGATTCTCTACCAGGAAATTTATTTCCTAGTAGTGAAATTTCTCGATAGTATTTTGCATGCGTTGTTAAATCATCCAAAATAAGTAGCACATGCTGTCCACTATTCCTAAAATACTCTGCCACGCTCATAGCAGTATAAGGAGTTAAGTAAATATTACCCAAGGGGTCATCAGCCCCAGAGGCAACGACAACACATTTGTCACGTATCTTATTTTTGTTTATGAATCTCTGAACACTCTCAATGTCAGCTTTTGTCTTTCCTATACACCCGTATACACACACTGTCCCCAAGCGCGCTTGGTTAAGCATCACCTGCAAAGCAAAAGCAGTTTTACCAGTTTGCTTGTCCCCTATTATCAACTCTCTTTGGCCTCTACCCAAAGGTACCATCATGTCAACTATGCTCACTCCAGTAAACATTGGCTCATGAATTTCCTTACGTTCGGCTATGCCACGAGCCGACAATTCTATTTTGTAGCTCTCGTTTATATTACTTTTAGCAGCATCTTTATACAATGGAGCGCCCAACGCATCAACAGAAGCACCTAACAAACCAGGACCAACCATCACATCTAAGTAATGCCCGGTACGAACTGCACGTAGTCCCATTATAACTGACTGTTTTGAGTAAACTAAAACCTCTACGAGGTCTACATCCAGTGATTTCACTTGGCCAAACTGCCCTGTTTCAAACAAGACCACCTCTGTTGGACGTACATTTGGTAAACCTTTTACATACACCAGAGGGAACTTGCTCGACTCTACATAACCAATCTCATTAGTAGCATGTAATATCTCGTTAAATATATCCTTCATTACAGACTAAAGTTAAAACTTTTCAATTTATTACTTATGGTCAAGTCAAGATACCGCCCACGATAAATCAAAGAAGCACCCCCAAGAACCGAAGGATCTACATGAATATCAAGAACAATATTCTCAGTAACATTTTCATATGCCCAATTGCGTAAAATGTTTAGAAATCTTGCTGAGGGAGAAAATGACATAGTAATATCTAGTATCTCAATTGCAGCGAGATCTACTGACAAAGCATTTAATAGCTTTTCTACTGTAACTTTGTTTTCATCACCAAGATCAATTTCATTTTTTGCAAGAACACCTTGAACAATAGCATTGAACTTAATGTCATATTGATAGTGTAAGCAACGCTCCAACTCTTTGGAGCTATAGGTGTACAAATCCAATTTAAATTTATCAATTGAGTAAAGAATTCTGTCCAGATCAGCTTTGGTAGCAAAATCATTTTTTATCATACGAACATGTTCTCTCTTTTTGCTTTAGAAAGGGCCTCCATAACCATTTGTTCACTTGTGGCAATATCAATAGACTTATCAAAAAGCTCGCGGGTCATTTGAGAAAAAATGGTTTTAATCTTTATGTCTATCTGTGACATCTTAGCGTTTTCGTAGTCAATGAGACGTTGGCGTACATTCTCATACTCCTTGCTTAGACGTTCTTGCATTGCCTCTTCATTATGAATGGTTCCCGCATGTAACTCCTGACGAAAGTTTTCTAACTCACGCAATGCCTCCTTCTCCATAGACTCAGAAACACCTTCAAACTTTTTAAGTTCGTCAAAGGCACTATCTTCAATTACTTTCGAAACTTTTCTAATAGACGCAACACCTTGGATACTCTCCTCCTTCATAGTTTCGGATAAATCAGTGGAAAGCTGATTGGATAACTTAGAAACAATTGAATCAAATTCTTTTTTCATAACCTGCTTAGTGTCATCTGTTAAGTACTCAGTATTCTTCAGCATACGTAAGGATTCGTCACGAGCCTTATCCAGAATAGCCAGGGCTTTTTTGTAGGCGTCCTGGCGCACTAGCTCCTGTTCCGTGATAATACTAGATTTGTAACTCTGAAATATGGCAACAATGAGAAAAATAAATAAAACAAATACAAAGGCATTGAGAAGTATTAAGAAGATTGATGTGTAGTCAAGTGTAAACATAATCTTAGATGCTCAGAATGAGATATGAAATAGCTAACCCTACTGCCATAATCCCAAACGTAAATATGAAATTTAGTACTATTGCGGATTTTATAAGCCTACTTGCCAAAGGGTTTCTTCCAAGAGCTTCTATACCATTAATAGATATCCTGCCAAAAGATGAAAAGCCAATAAAAAATGAGACCATTGCTATCAAAGCCGCCAGAATATATCTAAAGGAGGTTAACGGCGTTACGAAAGGAACTTGTAGACCTCCTCTTAGCAAACCAATGAGATCCTGTTCTTGACGCTCGCCAACAAAGGCCGAGGTAATATTTAGGAATGCTGAAATCTCGTTAACAGCGTTAGGGTCTGTAGGAGCATAGTCTTCAAGAGCTACACCTATTACTGGACCACTGCCAGAAGCCTTTTGTCCAATTCCAGCTAAATTTGAAGCACTGAGGTAGTCGCCCTCTTCGATATTCCCATTGATGCCAGAGACTTTCACTTTCACCTCACCTGAAGTTACAACATACTTGAAATTAGTTAAGGACCTATCATTAATTGAGATTATCGGATCGTCTGTAATAACACCGAACACGCCGGGTTCACGAGCTGAAAAGCTCAAAATATATACGCCGTTTCTTAAGGTTACGATATGTCCAGCGGTGGCGTCAGGGTCATCGATAGGAATAGACACCGAAACACTAGTCGTAGCAAAAGTGCTCGGTACAAAATATGCAGAAATAGTCAAAAGCATCAAAAATACTAGATACTTCTTGGGCAGAGTATACATAATATTTAGCTTACCTTTAATAAGTATGAGCGTCAACAATATAGGAGGTATAGCACAAGAGGTGCTTCTTACAAAACCTTTTAGAGAAAGCGTAAAAAGACCAATTTACGATCGAGTAAACTGTTGACACTGATTATAAAACTTTGTATCATTATAAAAACCTATAATAACAGGGTTTTTGTAAGGTAGCTGCCCTCATGAGTAAGAATACTGTCCAACATAATAAATCTTTAGATCAGGCTGATAATTCCAAGATGCTAAATGTATCCGAGGCTGCTCAAATTTTGGGAGTATCACCTTCAACTTTAAGAAACTATGAAAAAGATTTACGAATCACATCCATAAGACAAGATAATGGTTACCGAGTTTTTAGATTGGAAGAAATTCAAAAGTTAAAAGAAGAATTACGTCTCGAGAAAATCCAAAAGGAAACTACAGAAAAACTTATCAAGAAAGAACGATTAGTTAAATACAACCTTCAAAACAAAATCATAGAACAGCCTGTTAAACTTCCGGCAGCTACCGAAGAAGTGAAAATACAGGCCACAAGTTCTAAACCATTAAACTTAAGAAGCAAACTACCTGCTTTCTTGTTAGTAACATTAACCATATTAACCATTATGGGATTTGGGTTTAAGAGAAATTCCCAACCAGATAGAGTACTGAGCTATGCCGAACAAAAAGCTCAAAGAGCAAACCTAATTGTAGATTCAACCGGATTATCGGCAGATGTATTGGGTTATAACGTCAAACTAGGACAATTTGATATGGTATTTCATTTAGCATCAGAGTTCCTCCAAAATGTAATCGTAAAACAAGATTTGACTGTTGGTCAAGATGTCTCTATAGCAGGATTAATTGATGTTACAGGGCAAGCTAACCTAGCAGGAGGCGTACAAACACCAAGTATCAACTTAATTGGAGTTGCAAGTTTGGAAGGATTAGCCCAGATAGACGAGACAACCGAAACTACCCTAGAAAACTCACTCGATATAGCAGGAGATGTAGTAAGTGTAAACAATAATGGCTTGACCGAAGTGAGGCTTGCTGAAGAATTGTCATACAATGGCACACTGAAAATTACAGGAACTATCAATCTAGACGGAACGTTCGAAATTGCTGGAAGCGAGGTAACCACAACAGCAGATGAAATTAATGTTTTATCGGGTTTAACAACAGAAAGCGGCGGAGTATATTTTGGGGATGGAAGCACTTTTGCACAAGACAGTGTTAACTTCTTCTGGAATGACAGCACTGATAGATTAGGATTGGGGACTAATACACCCACTTCAACACTAGATGTCAGTGGCACAGTCACAACCACAGGACTTATACTTTCTACTGGTGCAGCGAATGGCTACGTTCTTACATCAGATGCAAGTGGTAATGCATCTTGGCAAAGTGCCGGTTCCACAGGGCCATGGCAAACAACCAGTAACATAGCAAACCTTATAACCTCAACGGATAACGTAACAATAGGTTCAAATACGAATCTAGGTAAACTAGCTGTAGATGGCGACTCGAATGAAATACAACTCTTAGTACAGGGAAACAGTACTCAATCCGCGGACTTAGTTACATTTGAGGACTCTTCTGGAACTGATTTGTTCAATTTTTCCAACACTGGAGACCTAACAATTGCAAGCAGCCTAATTTTAAATTCTGAGACTATAGATGACATAACCGGAAACGGACTGACACTATCTGCAGGAGCATTAACTATACAAACCGTAACAGCTACGAATGGACTTTCCTCGACCATAACTAATGGCTCAGGTCTTGAAGTATTCTCAGGAGGGATTAGCTTGTTACAAGGGTGTGCTAATGGCGAGGTACTAAAATGGAACGAAACCAATGACTCATGGGAATGCGCCACCGACTCTGGAGCGGCGAGTGCAATTATCAATGTAGAGAGCAATGATACGCCTGTTGGAGCCAACGTAGATACATTAGATTTTACTACCGATTTTAATTTGAGTGCTTCTCCAGCGAATGAAGTAAACATTTCAATCGCCGATGACATATTGGACTACGGCGAACTTCAGGACACCTTAGATCTGGATGCCACTACTGAAACAAATCTAGGAGCAAGTAATTTAGTTTTTGATTTAGACTCGACAGGAGACTTTATTGTTCAGGATGGAGGTACCGCATTCGTACAATTTCTCGATGACGGCACTGCCAGAATAGGACAAACTGACTACATAAATATTGGGAGCACTGGAGATTTAACTTTCGTAGATGCAAATGATGGGGCAAGCATAACTGGCCCAGCAGGTGGGAATCTAACAATTGATGCGGGAAATGGTGAAGTTTCGATTGGTACAAATGACAACTTAAACCTTTCCTCAGCTGTTGATTTAGTATTTGGTGGGGTTACGTCCTTAGGAGAAACTACAGGGGCAACTGATTCTGGAGCATATCTAGTTGGGGTATTTGATGAATTTGCAAACTCAAACAGCACAAATGTGCAGGCTGTCCTAAACGATTTAGATGCTGCAGTAGGTTCTGGGGCCTCTAAGTGGACTCAAGGAACCGGTTTAATATACCTCACATCTACGACTGACGAAGTCATCATTGGGGGTAGCGCTTCCCTATCTTCAAAATTAGCTGTTGATGGGGATAATGATGAGATTCAATTGCTAGTACAAGGTAACGGCACTCAGACTACCAATTTGGTTGTATTTGAAAATTCTGCTGGGACTGACCAACTATCACTAACCAATGGTGGTAACCTAACAATAGCAGGAGACATAGCCATTAGCGGAGGGAACATAACGAGTGCTATCACTTTCGATTCTACTGCAACAGCAACTGGTACACTCACAGCTAACGGAACATTTGATGCAAACGGAGTTGTTACATTGGGAGACGACGGTGATTCTATAGCTATATCAGGTACCACAATCGGTATAACCTCAAACGGTGCAACAAACGACATCACACTAAATTCAGCAGATGACATACTGTTTGATGACACACAATTAAGTACCTCACTTCCTCTAGCTCTAGCGGATAATGCCTTAAACGCCTCATTAACACAAGGAATAGTTGATGCTATCAACGACGTGTACGATGCCGCAACAGGAACAAATGGTGGTTTATGGACACTCAGCGGCGGTGTCATATATCCTACCACAGCAACAAATGACTTTGCTGTAGGTGGAACTTCCCTAGCCTCCTCGATATTTTCCATTGATGAAAGTGCTGGAACATTCTTATTTGGTGGGGACCAGTCAGCAAACCCAACCTTGACCTTTGAAGCAACAAACAGTGATACCGCAAGTATATCCTTTGGTACAACAGATACCTTTACCATTTCGGGAGGTAGCTTAGATGTTAACTCCAATGCTGCTTTTGGTGATCAGGGCTCAGTTAGTACAACAACAGGGGTTAACATAAGTGAACAATTTTCTGACACATCGGGTACATTATATGGCACATTTTCTAGAGCGTGGGCAGTAGCTGGGGCAGACTCTTCTGCATCATATATAGGAGTTGACGGTAATGCAACTATAGATTCCAGTGTAAGTAGCAATATCACCGGCAATGCAAAAGGGTTTAACTCCTTCGTTAACCATCTAGGAACAGGCACACTGAGTTCAGCATATGGCTTATATGCTTTGGTAGACAAAGGGTCCACAGGCCCTATCACAACTGCATATGGAGTATATTCCGAAATAAGAAATTTGAGTGCTACAAACGCTATAACAAACGCCTACGGAATATACATAGCAGATTCAACTGAGACAGGAACAATAACTAATGACTACGGTATATATCAGGTAGATACAGGAGCGGTTAACTACTTTGGTGGTGCCATAGGTCTAGCGGATACCTCACCTGATGCCAAGTTAGAAGTGCTTGCCACATCTGAACAACTAAGGCTTTCCTATGCAGATGGATCCGCAGACGCCAGATTCAGCGTGGATACAAACGGTGATCTAACAATTGACGTAACAGGAGGAAATGTGACCTTGGCTTCAGGGGACAATCTCAACTTAACAGCTGCCACGGATCTTATTTTTGGCGGAACAACATCACTTGGTGAAACAACAGGAGCAACTGATTCGGGTGCATACTTAGTCGGTACTTTTGATGAGTTCAATAACTCCAACGGAGCAAACGTCCAAGATGTGCTTGATGACTTAGATGCTGCAATTGGTGCTGGTGCATCAAAATTCACCCAAGGAACAGGACTTATTTACCTAACAAATACAACTGACGAAGTCATAATTGGAGGTAGCGCTTCCCTATCTTCAAAATTAGCTGTTGATGGGGATAATGATGAAATTCAGCTGCTAGTACAAGGTAACGGCACTCAAACGGCTAATCTAGTGGTTTTTGAGACGTCTGCTGGATCCGATCTGCTATCCTTGAGTAACTCAGGTGATTTAACAATTTCTAACAGCCTACTCATTGGAAGTACTGCTTTAGATGTAAACTCTCTTGACTTTACTGGTACAGGAACCATAACCACCGGAACAAACACTGCGCTTACGCTAACCCCAGCAGGCACCGGTGACATAGTTTTAGGTACAGACGATGACTCCAACATTAGTACAACTGGGTCACTAACCTCAGATACAGGTACATTATTTGATCTAAACCTCACCTTAGTGAACGACACCGACGCTGATACAATCTCAGCTATCAATATAGACGTTACATCTGCTAACACCGGAGATGCCGATACTATGTATGGTATTCAATTAGGAAACGTAACCTCGGCAGATGGAACTGTTGTTGAAACCGCGTTAAGAGTTGGTGAAGCCTGGGATTTCGCTTTTGAAGTCGAGGGTAGCACCAACGATTCAATAGAAACTTTTATAGCCTTTACCGATCCAACAAGCTCAGACAAAACCATAACATTCCCTAACGAGACAGGTACAGTTTGTTTATCGTCAGGAAACTGTGCAGGTGGTGCAGGTGGATCCAAGTGGACCGATGGCGGCGCTGTTACATACTTAACATCGGTAACAGACGACTTAGCGGTTGGCGGAACTGACTCCACTTCCTCGCTATTCTTTGACGAAAGTGCCGAGTTACTAACTTTGACCAACACAACAGCTGGTAACAGTTTTGTAGTTAATGATGTGGCAGCAGATACAACTCCATTTGTAATTGATGCTAGCGGATCTGTAGCAATAGGAATAACTACTCCTACTACGGGTACAAAACTCGAGGTAAACGGCTCAACAGCAGAAGACGCTGATTATATTGCTATATTTAACCAGGATAACAATGCAAACGAAAACTCAACGAACGTATTCTTAGACAACGACTTAAATCTTGGAACTATCTCAGCAGTTGCCAGAACCATACAAAATCTTGACATGGATTTTGATCCATCGGTAATGTTAAGCTCTTCTGGCTCTGGTGAAGGAAGATTAAACGCTTATGGGATCTATAACACTATAGAAGTATCGGGTTTGGATTTAGGAAACTCCGATACTGAACCATTAACACAAAACACATATGGAGAATTAACATATGTAGTCGGTTCCCCAACAATAAATGATACTGTAGGTACAGGAGGCATTACTATCGAACAGACAGGAGTCTATGGCTTGGTTAGCTATACTCCAACCATTACAAATTTAGCCAGCTCTACAACTTTTACAACTATAGCAGGGCAATTTGTAAATCTTTCTACTAACAGCAGCAATGCAAATTTGACAAACTACAATTTCGGAATTTCTGCGGTTTCGGGAGGGTCATTGGGTACTGCAGGTACAACACAACATGTTGGCGGCACTTTTACAGCGGGAGATTTAGCTGATAACAACTATGCCATATATGTGGCCGGTGCATATAATGCAACAAACAACTCTGGAATATACATTGCAGATAACATAACTGATGGAGCAACTAACTATGCACTCTACTCAGCGGCGCCAGAGCAATCGTACTTAGACGGAAACCTTGGTCTTGGGGATACAACACCAGATGCAAAGTTAGAGGTTTTAGCAACGACAGAACAGTTAAGACTATCATATGCAGATGGAACACAAGCAAGCTTTACAGTTGATACAAATGGGGATCTAGGCATAGATGCGAGTGGCGGGGATGTGACACTAGCATCAGGAGATAATCTTAATATAACTGCTGCAACTGATATCATATTTGGAGGTACGACATCTTTGGGAGAAACAACAGGAACGACAGATTCAGGAGCATATTTGGTAGGGGTTTTTGATGAATTTGCGAATTCTAACGCTGCAAACGTGCAAGATGTATTGGATGACCTAGATGCAGCAATCGGTGCAGGTGCTTCCAAGTGGACACAGGGCACAGGACTTGCCTACTTAACAAACACAACAGATGAAGTCATACTAGGTGGTTCAGCGTCACTATCAAGCAAACTAGCTATAGATGGTGATAACGATGAAATTCAACTCCTGGTGCAAGGAAATGGTACACAAACAACTAATTTGGCTGTATTCGAAAACTCAGCTGGAGCAGATCAACTAGCTTTGACCAATACAGGGAACCTAACTATTGCTGGAGACTTTACAGTTACTGGGGGCGATATAGCAGGAGCAAACTCAGCAACAATAGACGTCGGAGAAGCAACAACCGGAGCAATAACATTTGGAGCTAACTCCACAGGAGATTACGTATTCACAATCGATGCAGATACAGACGTCAGAACAACAGGAGGAACAGATGGCACCGATGCATTAGTTATACCTGCAGGTGATATATTAATTTCTGATGGTGATTTAGATCTTTCAGGCGGAGACTTTAACATAGCATTAGATGCAGGCGATGGAGCCAACATTACAAAAACCGCAGCACCTACAGTAGATGTATTTACAATAAACGCTGGGACATCAGCCACCGATGGCGTGGATAGTTTACAACTCACCTTCACGGCAGATGACGCATCAGGCAATATAGTTGATATCTCGCCTACTTTTACAGACAATAATGCTGACGACACTTCTGAGACATGGAATATCATAGATATAGATAGTTTTACAGCAACAGTCTCTGACACTGGTGGTAGTGCAATAACAGGTAACGTGCGAGCCTTAAACATTGGCGCGTTAACAGAGACCACTGGAAACGGTGACTCCATAACAAGTTCAGCATTAAATATAGGCACAGGCTGGGATACAGTTATAAATGCAGGTGCAGATACCGATCAAACTGCAATTATTGGGCGTATCAGAATAGATGCGAGAGCAAGCGATTTAGCATATTTTTCACACTATGATCAATCAGGATTAACAGGATATGCTTTAAGACAAGGTGCTAATGGAGCTACAGTCTTGAATTCGGAATCTGGACAAGTATTAACTCTGGCAAGTGGTAACATAGATGAAGTAGCACTAAACACCACAGAATTGTACCCAGCTACAAGTGATGGTTCCAGTCTAGGCAGTGCAACAAATATGTGGGCTGACTTGTTTTTGGCAAACGGCAGTGTAGTAAGCCTGAATGCTGGCGATGTAACCCTTACACACAGTACCAATCTCTTAACACTTGCAGGTGGTGACTTAACTTTAGGATCAGGAGCTGATCTCAATCTTAGTGCTGCTGGGGATCTAGTATTTGGCGGAACAACATCACTTGGTGAAACAACAGGAGCAACTGATTCGGGTGCATACTTAGTCGGTACTTTTGATGAGTTCAATAACTCCAACGGAGCAAACGTCCAAGATGTGCTTGATGACTTAGATGCTGCAATTGGTGCTGGTGCATCAAAATTCACCCAAGGAACAGGACTTATTTACCTAACAAATACAACTGACGAAGTCATAATTGGAGGTAGCGCTTCCCTATCTTCAAAATTAGCTGTTGATGGGGATAATGATGAAATTCAACTGCTAGTACAAGGTAACGGCACTCAAACCGCAGATTTGGTAGTATTCGAAACATCTGCCGGAGCCGATTTATTCACATTAACGGGAAGTGGCAACTTAGGACTAGGAGATGCTACGCCAGATGCAAAACTAGAGATTTTAGCAACCTCAGAACAACTACGATTGACTTATGCTGACGGTACAGCTGATGCCAGATTTAGCGTTGATACTAATGGAGACATAACACTCACATCAACAGGAGGAGGCACAGCAGAGCAGTTAATACTGGCTAACACACAAGTATTAAACGTTGGTGGTTCAGGATCAACAGACGTTGCATACAACATTATTGGAGATTCAGCGTCGGTAACACTGCCAGACAGTGATGACGATTTGTATATTGAGGGAAGTCTTGAAGTAGATAGCGCTGCAAGGTTTGAAGGTGATACTGATCTAGTACTAGCTGGAACCGAAAATCTTCGTATAGAGAACACAACGTATTCAGATAATCTAGGAGGAGTTTTATATATCTCAGCGGCTACCAGCACTGGCGCAGATGGCAATAACCCCGCATTAGGTATCAACTGGACCAACAGCGATGATGCAACCGTAGAAACTCAAACAGCATTGCGCCTTAATTTAACTAATGCATCAGCATCAGCAAACGACACAGTATATGGTATAGAAATAATAGCTGGGGCAGGCTCAGATGAAACAGATGCAGCATTACATATACAAAGCGCCACATCAGGAGGTTTTGGGGATGGTATTCTAATCGACGGAACTACTGGAACTGTTACAAATGCGATAAATATAGATAGTCCTGGAATAGTTGTCACTGACATTAATCTGCAAAATGGAGAATCAATTGATAATGACACAGACAATCAGATCACTCTAGGACTGGGTACAACAGGAACATTACTGTTATCATCAGGAATCTCCGCAACAATAGCAAATAATGAAGGAGATATAATATTGAACTCGACTGACGAAGTGGTGTTGGGAGATACCGATACATTGATAATCGGAGGACACGCCGGTAACGTAGCATATAATGTGGTTTCAGATGCAGGAGGATCACCTGGATCAGGGTCTGTTTCATCCGACAATGATCTTTACATCCAAGGCTTTTTGGAAATCGACGGTGGTTTACAAGTAGATGCCACCTTGACCGCCACAGACTTCACATGTACGGACTGCTTGGATTTCGCAGAATTTGAAAACACACTAGATGTTGACGAAACAACTGATATAAACCTTGGAACAAGCAACCTAACAATAGACTTGGATTCGTCTGGTATATTCGATATCAGAGATGGCGCAACCACATTTGTGTCCTTTGATGATGACTCAACTATTGATATCACTTTCCCAGCAGCCGGAACTCTTGGAATAGATGCAGCTACAACAGACAATACAACGACAGATGGGGTTTTTGACCTCAATGTAGATACAGTTACAAATACAAACATTGGCTTGAACATTGATCATATAATTCGCGATTCAGCTGGTATAACCGCATATGGGGCAAGAATAAATCAGACTATAGATACAGATGCCGGGAATAGTTCTACAGGGTATGGTTTGTATATAGCAGCAGACAACGACGATGCAACATCAACCATTACCGGACTTTATGTCAATGCAGACGCAGATGCTGGAGGTGAAGGTAATGAGTATGCAGCTGCATTTATGGGAGGTTTTGTAGGTATTGGCACAGCTTCTCCACAAGGACTACTTCATTTATCCTCCACAGACAGCTACTTGTATATATCTGATAATAACGCTGCAGTTGGTTCAAAAAATTTTGCACTAAGATCAAGTTCAGGTCGATTAGGATTTCACACTGGAACTGATGCGTTTGCAATGACTGAAAGATTAAATTTAAGAGCATCTGGAGGAGTAGCTCTAGGAGCTACTTTTGTAAACAATGACCCAGGAGCTAATAATATGATTATTGAAGGTGATTTGGGAATTGGGGCATCTAGTCCAGGGGCAAAGTTAGAAATTGCGAATGGCTATGTGTTGTTGAGCAATAATTATGGATACAGGATAAAAGATAGTAGTGGAACAGCTGCTAACGCTATTAATCTCAGCGGAACTGATAATTACTTTTTTGGCGGTCGCGCTGGGAGTGATATCTATATTGGTACAAATCCCTATCTGCTTGTAAAACATACGGGGTCAGTAGGGCTTAACGACAACTCGCCAGGAGCAACTTTCGAAATTGCAAAAATTGGCGTACAAAAATTACTTCTACTCAGTTCGACTGCCGCCGCGGATGGGGACTTGTTAACGGTTGACAGCACGGGCAATGTCGGAATTGGGGACTCAACGCCAGATGCGTTACTAGATGTAGACGGCGCTGTAACATTCGATCTTCTTTCTGCAAGTACATTTGAGATAGATGCTGTAACCTCCGATAACATCAGTACAACCGGCGTAATAAACCTTGACGTTGACACCATAACTTCAACCAATAAAGGTATAAGCATTGACTACCAAATCGAAGATGCTGCGACAGACATTACCACATACAGTGTAAAGAATGACATTACCGTGGACTCAGATGCAGGACACTCCCCTACTGTATATGGTGACTATATTGGCTTGACAGTTAACGATGCTACATCAACAACTTATGGCATAGCTGTAGTTGCAGAAGATGCAGGAACTCAAGTAGTAAATACTGGAGTACTAATTGAAAACCTCCAAGCTACAGATATTGATTTAACCGATGCACTGCTAATAAGAGCAACAACCAACGATTCGATAGTAGATGCACTAGATGTAAGTGATGCAGAAATTATCAACGCTATAAACTTAGGTACAAATTTTGCAGTGCTGGATGCAACTAGGATATTCGAGAGTTCGAGTGGGGTTATAACCTTCGAAGACACCTCAGGAAATGACTTACTTACCTTAACAGATAACGCTAATGCAGGTGACTTAGCTATAACTGGAACCTACTCAGGAGACACCATTTCCCTCTCCTCTGGATCTGCTACGGCAGCGTCTTTCACACGATCCTCTGCTGGACAATGGATTGGATTTAATGATGGTACGGATGCGTGGGGGTTGTATAACACAGCAGGTTCACCTGAAGGAAGCTTAACTGCAAATACCGGAGCTATATCTATGGATACCACAAACGGTACTCTATACGTAAAAACTGACGACGGAGACAACTCCGGATGGGTTAACCTTGCAACTGGGGGTTCAAGCCCGTTCACATCGTCCGGCGGAATAATCGACTACACAACTGCAACTGATAGACTGAGACTAGCAGTAGGAGAAACCGGAGACATTGGGCTTGAGGTACTGGGTGTAGCAAGCCAAACCGCATCAAGTCTGTTTATTGATAACGCCACCAATACCTTCTTAGGAACAACTGGTGCCTTGGATATCAATGTTGTTGCAGGTAACGCGGCAGTTATAGGCGCAGATATCAATATTGCCCAAAGCAACGGCGCAACGACAGCTACAGATGTTATTGCTCAAAACATCACATTAGCTGCAAACGATGCCGATGGTGATGTATTTGGAACAATAATAATAAGCTCTGCAACTGCCAATGCTGCTGCAGGATCATATGAAGCACTCTTGAAACTAGTAAATGCGGAAAATACTATTGCTGCTGTCACAGACGCCATATTAATAGACTCAACAAGCAGTACGGATTTGGACATAACAGATGCACTAGATGTATCAAACGCAAATATAGTTAATGCGCTAAATTCTGGACAGAATTTCATTTTGGGCGATGGCATAAGGCAATTCTCATCCTCGTCTACTGTGTGGACTTTTGAGGACACTTCAGGCAACGATTTATTCACTCTAACCGATAATGGTAGCGATGGTAATGCAACAGTGACTGGGGATTTGACTGTAAGCGGTGGAGACATTTCTGGCGTAAGTGGTGAATCTATTGACTTAGGTGAAGCAACAGCAGATACGCTTACATTTACAACAGGTGCCTCAACAGAGCTACGGCTAAATACTACAAACTTAACCCCAGGGGCGGCTGAGGGCAACTCCTTAGGTTCTGCAACTGCAGAATGGGAACAGTTATTTTTAGGTGATGACAATGGGTTGTCATTTGGATTGGATCAAGATTGGACACTTGCTTATGATGAGACAACGGATGATCGGCTAGAGCTCGTTACATACGGTACAAGTAGAATGTTAATTTCTTCAGCCACAGTAATAGGTACTGCGCTACTTGGAGCATTTGATTCCGTCACAACGGGGAGGGGTATGGGTATCTCAGTTGATGCCTTAACTACTGGCGATGGCTTTAAATTACAATCTACCACCACGAGTACATCATTCTCGGGCAATATAGGATTAGTAGAATGGGAGCCAGGATCCGCAACAGCAGCAACAGGAGACCTATTCCAAATAAATATAGGAGCAAACGGGACGACTACAGGAAGGTTATTCACTGTTACGGATACAAACTCGAACTTATTCTCAGTCAAAGAATCAATAATCACCTCTGCCCTTCCACATGAGTTCACGGCGGCAGGAGATGTAAGTATTGCATACGACATTGTCCTAACTAACCAAACTAGTAGCCAAATTGAGAGCTATGGCCCGATGTCTATTATTGCCGGGGAATCATTTGAAAGCAGCAACTTAACATTAAAAACATACAATTCTGGTGACATAATATTTGACATACCCGCAACTGGATATGCAACGTTCCAAGGAGCTGTGTCGCTAGATACATACGCCACATTTACTGCTGCAGACACCACACCGGACGTATCTGGCGGTTCATACTTTAATACTGCTGGAACTGCTACAATAACTGATTTTGACGCAGGTTCCGGGACACTTAATGCCGGGCATATGCTCGTCGTACAGTGCGATTCGGCTGTTACATTTGATGTAACTGCATCTGGGTTAAATGGTGGTAGCACAGATATAGTTTGTGCTGATGGCGATATGCTAACTTGGATTTATGATGGGACTGATTGGAACTTATTAGGTTGGATGGACGACTCTACAGATGGAGGGCAAGACTTAGCAGAGTACTTTGTCAGCAACGAAACACTCGATGTAGGTGATGTTGTAGCCATTGATCCAACTCAAACTGAAAAAGTGATTAGATCAAACGTTGCCTACCAAACTAGCGCAATCGGCGTAGTATCTACGAAACCAGGATTAATCTTAGGCGGACCAGATTCCGAAGATAACTATCTAGTTGGATTGGCAGGACGAGTACCAGTCAAAATATCAGCAAACTCAGAGACTATAGAACCAGGAGATTACTTAACCTCTTCAGACCAGGCAGGAAAAGCAATGAAGGCAACTCAAACAGGAAGAATAATAGGTCAAGCTCTTGAAGCATGGAATCCAGGTAGTGGTAATGAAAAGATAATGATGTTTATAAACACGGGTTGGTATACAGCCGACAATCTAGCACTGCAGCTAGATGAGCTTGGTAATTTATCGGCTCAATATGAGAACTTGAGTACATTAATAAGCACAAACGTTGAGGAGGCAACTCAAGAAGTAGTCGCAGGTATAAGTACAACAATCGAGAGCAGAGTTGAAACACTAGAAAACAATGACACTAACTTGCAAGCACAGATAGATGCTATAAACACAATATTAGGAGAAACAAACGAATCATCAGAATCAACTGAAGCAAGCGCATCAATGGATGTAACTGCAATGTTAACTCAAATGCTCGATACATTCTCTTCATTCCAAAGCTTTATTGCCGCCCTAGGTATAACTAGTGAAACAGACGCAGAAGGTAATGACATTTTGAGTGTTGCCTCAGATATGGTTGTACTTGGAGATTCTACACTTAACAATGTTCAAATCACTGGTGATCTTGGTGTGGGGTTAATTCAAATAAACTCCTTAGAGAATTCAGTAGACGTTGTTGGACCCACATGCTACGGTGAACTAACAGGCTTAAACCAAGCATTATGTGGTAGCCAAGCACTATTCATACAGAAGGGGCTAAGCGGAAACGTAGACTTTTTTGATGGCAAGATTGTTTTACTACCTGACGGAACAATTAGTACTACTGGTACACTAGAAGCGAACAAGGTTGTTGCTAACGAATTTGTCTTAAACGACACCTCAACTCTAGTTGGCGAAGGTATAATTACTGCGGGGCAAAATGAAATAGTGATCACTAACGCAGCTGTGAAAAATACCTCAAAGATATTTGTAACTGCAAAGACCAGTACCGGCGGTGAAGCATTGTACGTAACGGAGAAGATAGATAACACAAGCTTCAAAGTCAAAATTGATAGTCCCCTACTCCAAGACGTAAGCTTTGATTGGTGGATTCTTAACCTAAATGAAAAAAATTAAGAAACTAAGAAAAACACTAGTGCCTCTGATTGTTGGCCTCATGGTCGTGTTAGTACCAATACTAGTAATACGTCAAAAAGATCCTAGAGACACTGAAGCTGCTGCCTTACACCTTGCTTTAAATGAGGGGTATGGTTCAAGTGTTGTAGACACATCGGGGACAGTAAGTGACGGAACAATAACGAATGCACAATGGAAAACGGATGAGATGTGCCGAACTAGTAAATGCATGTACTTTGATGGAAGCGGAGACTTTATAGAAATAGCAGACAATGCAAACCTTGATTTTGCAGCGAGTGATGACTTCACTATCATGGGGTGGTTTAGGCATCCAGAAATATCTACGAATACAGACATCATAGCAGCTAAGTACGGAGATGGTGTGGCTGGAGGTTATGCTGTATACATGGATAGTGATGGGGATATCGCCTTTGCGATTGATGATGACAGCTTTTGGAACACCACCGATGTTGTTGGGGATGACCAAAGCAAAAACTATGATGATAATCGTTGGCACCATTTTGCAGCTGTGAAGGATGGAACTACAGGGATATACCTATATGTGGACGGCATTCTAATAGATTCAGATACGAGTCTTGTGGAAACAGGTACATTAGTTAATTCCGCACCTTTGTATGTTGGCATTGACTCAGACGGGGCATCTAATAGTTGGCATGGGTATCTTGATGAAATAAAGGTTCACAGAGAAGTAAAAACAGCTGCCCAGATTAAAGCTGATATGATACCTGGGGTACCTGAGGATACACCCTCAGCAACATTTGGAGACTTCACCAGAAATTATATATCCAATGGACTTGTCGGTTACTGGAGGTTTAATGAAGGTGGTCAAAACACCTGTTCTGGCGGCACAAATGATTCTTGCGACTATTCAGGCAATAGCAATGACGGTGCCTGGAATGGGTCGACTACAATGAATTCGACCGGAAAGTTTGGGCACGGTGTCACGACGACATCAGCTAATTATGTTGAAGTGAGTGATAATAATAGTCTAGATACAACCACTGAGGTAACCATAGCAACTTGGTTGAATCGCGACAACGATGACAACAATGATGTTGTGGTATATAAGGGAGGTTCTGCAACAGAACTAAATTATGGACTCGACTTTTCGACAAGTGCATTTGTTGCAACACCACAGTTCAAGCTTTATAACGGCGCAACCGTTACACATACTGCGAATTCAAGCATAAGCAATAGTACGTGGACACACGTGGCAGCCACCTATGACGGTGAAAAAGTGCGGATTTATATAAATGGTGTTCTAAATTATGAAGCTGATGAAACCACTGCAATGCTTGCAAATACAGGCACTTTGAGAATAGGCACAAACTCCGGGGGTAGTACTGATTTCGCTGGCGTTCTTGATGAAACAAGAATATATAACAGGGCATTGACCCCAGAAGAAATCACTAATTTATACAGGTGGGCACCGGGACCAGTAGCCCATTACGACTTCGAAGATACGCAAACAAAGACATATGTAGACGGTGGAGTGCTATTTGATGGTACGGATGATTTTATAGAATTGCCCACCACAACTACAGTGAAAAATCTCACCCGATATAGTGTGTCACTATGGTTTTATACTACCAACTTAGACAGCACAAGAAGAACGTTATATGAAGAAATAAGAGGGGCAACATCAGATCTTACCAGAGTAAAGGTAGCAATAGATACTGATAATAAACTGCTCTTTGCAGGTAGGGGTGCTGATGGTGATAGCTTCACTACCTGGGTGGATAGTAATACAGTACTTTCTGAGGACACATGGTACCACGTGGTAGCAGTGTACGACTCTGTAGCCGACACACACTACTTGTACATAAACAATTCGTCAGAAAGCGCCTCAGTTACGGCAGCAACCATTTCTAACACTGATCCAAGACAACCGTCGACACTAGGAGCTGCGAAAACAGCGGCAACTACCGAGGAACAATTTCATGAAGGTTTGATAAGGGATGTTGCTATATACAATACTGCCTTAACTTCAAACGAAGTTTCCACTTTGTATACAAACGGAGTAACTGACACAGCATCCACTTTAATAGCATATTATCCTCTTAACGAAGGTTCAGGACAGGTTGTTAATGATACCTCTGATAGTAACTATGACGGGACACTAGGAGAATCATCATCTATAGAAACTGATGACCCAATCTGGAGAGCTTTTGAATATGAAAGAGACTACTATGATGTCTCAGGATATGGAAACACAGCAACCGCACAAAACATTCAGGACAGTAACACTACACAAGGAAAATTTGGAAACGCATACAAATTTGATGGCTCTAACGATACACTAAGCGTACCTGACAGCACCAATTTGTCAATAACAGGTGATCTGACAATATCTGCCTGGATTAAACCAGAAGCAGTAACAGCAGCTACTCAATTTAGTATTGCTGGAAAATGGAATGATAGCAATAAAAGCTATCTTTTAGCTCAATATGGAGATGAGATAAGAATGTATATTGGGTCTGCGAGCAATTATGCTACCACAGACGCTGCTAATCTTTCTGCAAACACTTGGTATCACATCTCTGGCAAATATTCTGCTAGCGCACAAACAATAGAAGTATTCGTAAATGGTGTGGAAAAAGCTGCAACAGTAACGGGTACGATACCCTCGTCGATTTCTGATGCCTCGAACATGCTATATATAGGAACCGATGTAACATTGGGGGGCGCTACAGGATCTCTGGATCTTACTATTGCTGCAGGAACTGACGATGTAGCATATAACGATATTGCCTATGATGATACGGCTACAACAGGACCAGTTGGAGGCGTAGGTACCTCGCCAAATGCAAGCTATGGCCAAGGGTTCAGATTTAACAACGTTACCCTCACAAGAGGTGCGGAAATTACTAGTGCCTATCTAACATTAATGAAGGATGGTGCAGAATCGACTAATGTCTGCTGGAGATTAACCGCAATTGAGGAAGATGATACAGCTACGTTTTCGTCTGGCAGTCCTCCAGGAGCAAGAGCTATAGTAAACGAATACATAGCGGCAGAAACAGTAAACTCAAGCCACTCTAATAACACAGCTTACTCGTACCCAACCTCAACAGGGTTGCGAACGATGCTGGGACTTGCAATAACTCAGGTAGTTGGTAGAGCTGGATGGGCAAGCGGAAATGATTTAGCAATTGTCAATAACAGTGACCAGGACAACAGTGCATGCGAATCATCTGCAAGAGAGGTTTATAGAATGTATGACTACGGAACACCCGCTACAAATGCACCAAAACTTCATATCGACTACGCAATGCCAGACACTTATACAAACCAGTTTGTAGGAACAATGGACGAAATAAAAATTTACAACTATGTTAGAACCGATACACAGAGCATTGAGGACATGAATGGCGGACACCCAGCAGGGGGATCACCTATAGCCTCACAAGTAGTATATTACAAAATGGAGGAGCTGCAGGGCACAACACTAAATAACGAGAATTCGTCACAAGCTGCTATAGTTGGTGCGTTAACCCCAGCACCTGCATGGCGCACAGGGTCCAACTGCAAAGTAAATGGATGCCTAGACTTCAATGGCACTGGAGACCGTGTACTAGTGACAAACACTACCGCAATAGATCTAAACGAGGGACTTAACGACGGATTCACTTTTAGTAGCTGGGTGTATATAGATAGTGACGGAGAAAACGATGTAGGACAGATAATTTATAAAGGAGGAAACACATATCTTCGAACTAGTAATGAATCAGGAGGGCTAGTAGATATAGACGTAAGCTTAGACCTAGCAACCTCGGATGCTACATTAACGATAACAGATGGGGCTACCATAGGTTCCTGGACATACATCGCTGTTACATATTCTAATGACAGTGACGATGAAGTTAGCGTCTGGATAGACGGTGAACTGAGGGGAACAAGTACAAATGGTTCGGGAGACCCTGCAGCAGAATCAGATGATTTATCTATAGGAGGAACAAGTACTGCGAACTTCGATGGGCGTATGGATGAATTTAAGATATACTCCTCCGAATTAACTTCAAGTGAAATAAGAGTTGACTATAACATTGGATCGGGCATTAATTTTGGTGTAGGAACAGATGAACAAAGCAATCTTCTGAATGGATTTGGATCCGGACCAACCGGATGGTTTCGATTTGACGAAAATACTGGGACTTCAACAACATATGATGTTTCCACAAGGGCAAACAACGGTACTCTTAACTCTACAGCTTGGGTCCCAGGCGTCTTTGGAAGCGCTTTGGACTTTGATGGGAGCTCCTCCAATGTTAATATCGGAAATCTTAGTGACTACACAATTGCAGATACTGACGACTTTAGCTTCAGTTTTTGGGTAAATAGAGATACGTTCACAACTGACGACACAATTTTTTCTAAAAGGGCTGGAACAAGTGCTACTCAGGGTGGATATGGTATTGGGCTAACAGCTAGCACTGATGTTGTATATGTGGAGGTATCTGATGGTACCGATGAATTCTCCTTTACTGGAACTACAGCCATAACATCTACAGGATGGAATCATATTGTCGTCGTTTTTGATCAGGACAGCGCAACAAATTCACAAATATATGTAAACGGACTCGAAGACAAAGCTGGAACAACAGGTACTATTGCAAATGTTGGAGACTTAACAACATCACAGAGTGCTAGAATCGGGTTACTTGGAGTAGCCTCTGCCCCCTTTGATGGAAAAATTGATGAGGTAAAGTTTTTTAGATATGCCCTTACGAGAGATCAAGTTGCGTATGAGTACAACCGGGGCCAAGGCGAAGGTTGGTGGAGACTTGACGAAGGCACGGGCACAACTATCTATGATGCCAGCGCTAAAGGTCTAAATGGTACCTTAACCATAGGGGCAAGTGGAAGCAATACTACTACTGCCACCGCATGGTCAAACGGAGCATCAGGAAAGATAAACGGAAGTATAGATCTGGACGGCACAGATGATTACTTCCAAGTAGCGGATTCCAACCCCAATGACCTATACGATCAATATGATTTTTCGGTCTCCATGTGGATAAACAGACAAAGTAGTACTACAACGGATGTCTTAATTTCGAAAAGAAACAACCTGTCGGCATCGTCAAACGGCTATGCTGTTGTACTAGATGCGACTACGGATACTCTATTTGCTGAAATAGCAGACGGAACTGATGAATTTTCAGTCACAGGCACAACAGCTATAACTTCTTCGGGTTGGCAACATGTCGTGTTCGTTTTTGATCAGGATAACGACACCAATAGCACCATATATTTAAATGGAGTGCCAGACAAAGCTAGTACAAGTGGCACAATTGCAAATATTGGAGATTCTGTGAATGTTCTCCCAATGAGGATTGGAGCCCATGCAGGAAGTACTCCCGCTGACTACTTCGATGGAATGATAGACGATGTTAGAATATTTCGCTACCCATTAACCGAGGATCAAGTACGACAACTTTACAACGAGAACGCAAGCGTGAGATTCAATGAATAAAGCTCTTAAGGACAATGCTTCCCTTTATGAGAACTGATATTTTTAGGTTGTTGACACGTCATATAATATTCATTTAACATTTAGGGTATGAATCAAAATTCCACCCTAGAAAAATCTACGTATTACGTCGCTCTAGTACTTGCATTTTTAATGCCAATTTTTTACTTACCAATAACTACGGAGTTTTTTGAATTTAACAAATTAACGCTTTTGACATTAACTACTGTGGTGCTCTTGACTCTTTGGGCAATTAGATTACTCACGACTAAAAAGGTCATATTTGTTAAATCACCATTGAATCTTCCTTTAATGTTAATGGGGGGAGTGATTGTTTTATCAAGTATATTTTCGCTTAGTCAATACATTAGTATCTTCGGCAAATATGGTCGATGGTCCCCTAGTTTATTCTCTTATTCAATTGTTATCGCATTTTTCTATACAATGGCTTTAAGCAATGCAACAAAAAAATGGGTTGAGAAGATACTCATCGCACTAGTTGCAGGTATAACTTTATCTTCAGTTGTAGCATTGCTCAGCTATTTCGGAATAAACCTAATAAGCAGTACATATGCACAGTCAGCTAACTTTACGTTAACAGGGTCAACCACTACAACAGCATTAATAGCTGCAGTGGCAATGATTATTGCTTTAAACCAACTGTTAAACACAGAAGCGACCCTACTCAAAGTGGTTTGGATGCAAGTATTAATGGTTAACTCTATAATCATCGGACTATACAACACACTGCCAGCATGGGTATTTTTACTCGTGGGGGCTGCGGTTTTATTAGTACAAACAAAAAGGGATCTCTTGAAAAAAAATAATCCATTCTTGTTGGCAACCCTGGGAATTGTTAGTGCAATAATACTAGTCGTAAGTCTTCCACAAACCAGAGAAGTAATTAAAAATGAAAACTTTTCACGGGAATCAGTACTTTCCTTTACTGACTCATGGATAGTATCCTCATCTACAGTCACTGATTTCCCATTGTTGGGTTCAGGAGCAGGTACCTTCAGCCTAAACTACAATAGATATCGTCCTGTGCGACTTAACAGTACCGATCTGTGGAATGCTAGATTCGACAAACCATTTAATGAAGTATTCAATGTCATGGGAACACTAGGAATAATTGGTATCGTTGTATTTGCATTCTTATTGATAAGATTGACCAGATTCGCACTTAGAAACAGAACAGGCGATGAGAATGAGAGTGTTTCGATAGTTTTAGGTTCCATAATAGTAGGACTAGTGGTGGGACACTTCTTTACCTATGCCACAGTACTTAATAACTTCATACTATTCTTGTCTTTAGGGCTACTTACTAGTATTTATGCTCTAAACAATAAAAGAGGCGATTCTTATGTGGAAATGATCCAATTAAGCCTATCATCATTAAGTTCTATTGCATTGATCGGAAGCCTCACAGAATCAAGCGACTCCAGGAAAAGGGAAACATTTCAATATTTGGCAATAATACCCCTGATAGCATTCGCAGGAGCAGTTTCTTACTATACTTATAAGGCATACGCTGGGGAATATTACTTAAGGAAATCCATCGAGGCGGCGTTGGTAAATGACGGAACACAGACATATGAAAATCAGAGGAAAGCGATTAACTACAACCCACAAAGAGCTGAGTACAGAAATACATATGCCCAAACCAATCTATTACTTGCTGGAAATCTGGCTAAGAAGGAAAACTTAACGGATGCTGAGAAACAAACAATACAAACGCTTATTGCACAGGCTATAAGGGAAGTAAGATTATCAACAGAAGCAATAAACCCATTGGCGGTAGGAAGCTGGGAAGTTAGAGCCGGTGTGTATAAATCATTAATTGGTGTAGCAGAGAATGCAGATCAATGGGCACTCGGGGCTTATAACACAGCAATACAATTAGACCCAACTAACCCAAGACTACGTTTAGAGGCAGGTGGGGTTTACTACTTACAAAAGGACTATTTGTCTGCTGCTAATCTCTTCCGCCAGGCTACAAATCTAAAAGCTGACTATGCCAATGCACATTACAATTTAGCACAGTCGTTGAAGCAGCTAAACAACTATGCCTTAGCTCAAAGAGAATTGGAATTAACCGCTAAGTTAATTAATCAAGAGTCTGAAGACTATAAGAAAGTACAGGACGAAATTGCTGAGGTTGCAAACCTAACCGCCGGACAAGAAAAGACCAACCCTACAGTTGAGGATCTAGATCAGCAGGCACAAATCGAGCAACAAGGCACAGTCACGCAACAAGAGAATTTAACCAAACCTGATGCGGTTGAAACAATCCAAGGTACAAACGCACCTGAGGTAAAACTAAATGAAACTACTGAAACAAACGAGACCCTTGAGTAATCAAGGGTCCTTGTGCTATAGTAAGCCTGACCAAAGACAGCAAGGGTCCTAAAGGACTTAATTATCTTGCCGAGGTAAAAAGATAATATTTAGTGAATCCACCTTATTATTCGTATACCCAGCAAAGATAGTTTGAATAATTTATTTATTTTACAGGTCAAAAAAAGATGACAGATACAAAAGGAAGACAAGTAAGATCTAAAGTGGTAGACCTTCTCAAAGACAAGGTTACTAACTCTAAATCTATAATATTTACCGAGTATCATGGTCTTTCTGCAACAAAGGTGGCTGAACTAAGGTCTCTTTTGCGAGACAAAGGTGCTGATGCAAGCGTGTCCAAAAACACACTTCTGGAGATAGCTGTAGACAAAAAGGGTCTAGAACTAAAGGGACCTACTATGGCTATATTCTCATATGAAGACGCTGTGGAAGCTCTTAAAATCTTGTTTAGGTTTGCAGAAGATAATGAGGACTTACCTGTTGTGAAATCAGGTATAGTCGATGGTAATCTGTTAGGTCTAAAAGACCTAGAAACTCTAAGCAAGCTACCTAGCAGACTAGAGTTGATAGCAAAAGTATTAGGTAGCATGCAAGCTCCATTGAGCGGCTTTGTTGGAGTACTAGGCGGAGTACAAAGAAACTTCGTTTATGCTTTGTCAGAAATTGCTAAAACAAAGGAAGCTTAGAAAAAAGTATTTAATGAAGGAGGTGCAATTTAAATGTCAAAAGATAATGATCAAGTAGAACTAACTGGAAACGCACAGAAAGTTATGGATATGGTAGAAAAGATGACTGTTTTAGAGCTTAACGATTTAGTTAAAGCTTTAGAAGAGAAATTCGGAGTATCAGCCTCAGCACCTATGATGATGGGAGCTATGCCTATGGCTGGTGCCGCACCTGCTGCAGAAGCTGGTGAAGAGCAAACAGAGTTTGATGTTGTATTAGCCGATGCAGGTAGCAACAAAATTGCAGTTATTAAAGCTGTAAGAGAAATCGACCAATCATTAGGTTTAGTAGAAGCTAAGAACTTAGTAGAGGCTGCACCTAAAACATTGATCGAAGGTGCTAAGAAAGAACAAGCTGGAGCTGCAAAGAAAAAGCTTGAAGAAGCTGGAGCAAAAGTAGAACTCAAATAAAAGTGTAGTACATAAGAGAGAAATGAGAAAAAGACCCCTGAGAAATCGGGGGTTTTTTATTTTTTAAAGCCTAATTCTTAAGGGCATCGCGCAACTGTTTGGCGGCATCTTCTGGGGTTGCCTTATCATTAACCCAAATGCCCGCACCAAGTTCTAAGGCACCAAAAACCTTTATATGTGCAATAAATCCGATATGCCAATGATATGGTTCATAACGCATAGTATGAATCCAAAAGTTTCTATCGGGTCCGCCAAAAAGTTTGGCGTATGCCTGAAGCGCTTTCTGTAATACACTTGCTAAGTCGTGTATTTCAGTTTCATCTATGTGTAACATGTTAGGCCTGTGGAGTTTGGGTGAAAGCTGCATTTCATAACTCCACCTACACGGAGAAGGTACGTAAACAACAAAATGCTGACTCTCCACAACAATGCGCTCTTTGTATTCAAGCTCCTGAGCAATTTCATCACACCAATAGCAAGAGTTATGCTCATTATAATAGTGTAATGCCTTTTCCTTCTCCTTTTCGATTGTTCCTGGAAAACCTTTGGAGGCTACCAGTTGAGAATGTGGGTGTAGCAAGGATGCGCCAGCCTTACCACCTTTGTTGTTAAATATGATAACTTCTTTTTCTTGGATGTTATAATGCTGTACACGGTTTAGATAGGCTCTAATGATGCTTACTACTTGGGACACGTCAAAATCTTCTATATCTTTTACTGGGTCTGGAGAATGTACAATAACTTCGTGATCGTCTAGTAAAGGGAATTTGTTTGAAAATACACGCACGGTCCAATCATCAGCATCCTGGTACAACGTTGGCGGGGTGAGATGCTCGTTACCTTTGGCAAAAAAATCTTTTTTTTCAGTAGGCTCTGCGGATGCTTTGTCATCTTTAGCATCTGCTTGTATTGTTCTCACAGCACCAGTTTGATCAGTTCTTTGTGATCGGTTGGTCGCCGAGATGGTAGGCACACCTGTTAATGGGTCGAATAAAAATTTGTTCATAGATCTACTAATACATGATATAGGCTTTTATACTCTTTTGCACTTTTATCCCAGCTGTTATCTTCTTTCATAGCGGCTACAACCATTTTTTCATATGAGGTTTTGTCTTCAAAAACCGCAAAAGCCTCGTCTAGCGAATCCTTGAATGCAACCGAGTTGTACAAATCAAATGTGAAGCCAGTAACTCTATTTTGCACAGTATCTTTTAACCCCCCAACATTATGAACAATGGGCAAGGTTCCATACCACATTGCCATCATCTGAGTTAAACCACAAGGCTCATACTTTGAAGGAACTAAAAAGAAATCACTCCCCTCGTAAATTCTGCCAGCTAGTTTAACGTCGAAATTAATTATCATAGATATGGAACCACTAAGCTTTGGATTTAAAGACATATCTCTAAACTTACTTTCCCACTCAGGAGCTCCAGTACCTAACAGAATGAATTGGCCACCCCTCTCAACAATATGTGGAATTACATCAAATAGAATATCTAAACCCTTTTGACCGGGGTCCAGTCTGGATACAAAAGAGAATATCGGAGCTGTAGGGCTTTTAAGATTAAGTTCTTTGGCAAGATTGGATTTCATGTTTAGCTTATAAGACTTCCAGTCCAAGTCATTAAAACTCCTAGGAAGTTCTGAGTAGTCAATGCCATTGAGGATACCGCTGAACCTAGCACTGCGGCTCCTTATTATATCGTTTAACTCCCCTGTTTCTTTTGGATTAACAATTTCGATTGCATACGATTTGGATACAGTATTGACATAGTCGCTTGAAGCAATACCCTGCAAGAGCATGCTGACATCACCGTTAGACAGATCCCAATCTAGCAAGGGATGCTGACCAGGTATGAAACCAACTTCACGCATTATTTCGGGGGAACTAACACCGGCATACGCTAAATTATGAATTGTAAGGAGTGTTTTTGGGCGCTCTTCACCAAGTTCGTCGTGAAGTAAATGCGTTATAAAACCAGTGTGCCAATCATTACAATGAACCACATCGTAAGTGTTGTATTGAGACTTGATGTATTCGACGACGATTTTGTCAAAAAAAGAAAAAAACTCTACATCTGTTAGAAAATTTCCTGAAAAAGTCTTGGAATATTTTGGTAGTATGAGGTCGACATTACTATTGGGTAGCTTGGTTTTCCAAATCTCAACTGAAGTTGTCTGATTGTCAAAATCAATACCAAGATCAAGTGATTTATACAATTTCAAATTTTGGATCTTAGCATCGATATAAAAGGGCAATATCAAATCTACATCTACCCCCAACTGCTCCAATGCTTTGGGTAATGAACCAGAAAAATCTCCTAAACCACCGAACTTTTTGATAGGAGCTGCTTCTGATGTAACAAAAAGAACTTTCATGAGCTAATGATAACAACATGAATGTAAAGTGTCACGATTGCTGGGTGTATCTTTTTATTTTATTGGCCTTCCATTCCTCAAACTCTTCCTTGGTTTTAAAGCCTAAGAAGTATTCCTTTGCAAAAGTCGAAAATTCCTCATAAGCGTGGTCAAAGAATGGTTTTACGGAAGGTATTGTGCGGGCACTCCATAAATCATCGATTACGTGTAAAACATCGAAAATATCATTACCCTGCTTGAGTTTTATTATGGCATCTCTCCATTTAACAGCTAATTCATAGTTCATCTTAGATGCTGCCTTATTCATTTCATCCTCGAACTCTAAAATTACTTGGTTGTACCATTCAAGGTGTGCTTGGTCCTTAAAGGGTTTTTTGTCATGATAGGCAGCGTATGACATATGAACTTTTTGCACGTAACCCGTGCGGTGCCATTCAAAGGCTTTGTCTAGTATTTGTCTGTACAGTTGGTCTGCCTGTGCTTTAACTTCAGCTGGTAAATTTAGATTCATAACTATGTCTTTCAAAGTAAAAGCTCCCAACTCTATCATCTCAAGACTCCACCAAGGCTTAGCACTCGCCCACCAATATTGATCAGAGGCAATGGCATAATCTAAAGTGGTTCGTGCACCTTTCCACAAATCGGAATCTTTTTCTGGATAGTCATTTACCGCTTTAATAGCCAAATTCGTTAATTTCCACTGAGCAGTATGGATGGGATTTTCAGGATCGTGCCATAAGGTAAATGAATTTTCCTTACCCTCAGCCTCAAGAAAAAAATCCTGTTCACTATTTGTCCACGTACAAGAACGCACAGTAACCTTAGGTAAGTCTCCAGAGATAGTTTTCAGATAATTATCAACAGTTAAGGTTTGTATTTTGGGAGAGTTGAATATGTTAAACAATGCTTTCTCATGACCAATACGATGATGGCCAAAAGTTTCACCGTCGACAATTACAAACCAGAACAACTCATTTAGTATATCTTGGGTTTCTTTTAGCAGATCTGCGGCGCTTTTCACTACGGATGATAAAACCAACGAACTAACTCTTTTGTTCCTAAAAAGAAGCTTTATTCCTGACTTGTCATGAATATAAACCCCATCATGTCTTTTAACTTCAGGGGAAGCTAAATCAGGTACGGGCATCCAGGTATACCCATAAGTAGCTATTTGGGCTAGTAAACCAGCAGATATCCCCATTTCAGGCGGAAAAAACCCAGTAGGTTTATATAATGAACCAAATATCTCAGTACAAGTTTTATTGTGTTGGTCTACTTGTCTCCTTATTTCACCCTGTGGCATTAAAGGTAGTAAAGAATGATACATTGCACTTGAAGTTAACTCAACCTGTCCGCGTTCTATTAACTTACCAATATTATCTATTACACTACTAAATCCATTCCTTTGTAGTAAGATGAGTAAAGAACCGGAGATGTTGAAAGTACACTGAGCACTTGGTGTATTCAACAGACCAACCGTTAGAGGTAAATAAGACTCATTAGTAACCTTACGTACTACCTCATCCTTTTGATTATAAGGCTGATATAAGTGTAACAAAGTAAGTAGTTTCATTATTTTATATTAATTGACGAAGTTCGTTAATCTTGAACTCAAGCTCACTTAAATACTTCGAAGGTGCACAAAGTTGTTTATAGTCAGAGAACAGATTTAAAGACTTACTAAGTAGTACCTTGTCATACAAATGCTCGCCTAAGGGCAGTGTTACGTTAGAAGACCAGAAGAACTGGTCGCTATTCTGCAAACGAAGTAAAATAATCTCTTTCAACACATCTTGGACTAAAGAGGGGTCTTTAATATCTTTTACCACAGCTCCTAGATGCCAAAGAGGCTTATTAGCATACTGATCGTCCTGTATAGTGATTTGAGGTTCATTGTAGGCACTATTAACTAAATTTAACAGTTCCCATTGTTTAGACTGCACTGTATTATCCACAGAAGCCCACAAAGGATATGTATTTTCTATTTTACCTTCTTTTACATATGTGCTCCATGTACTTTCCGATAAGCCAGTTATTTCCAAGGCAGAGTGATATGATAAATACTCACTACATGTAGCTGTCTGGATGTTAACAGATGTAAGAGTATCCATTAATGAATATAGCAAATCGATACCTGACCTGTTATGATGTCCAAATGTCTCGCCATCCATTGCTAGGACATGATTATTGCTGCTCAGTAATGATTCTTTAAGATTTTCGATGTCAGAAGAACGTGAGAAAGCTAGCATGTTACTCAGAGTAGAATTTCTAACAATTACTTTTATATTTAGTCCACTAACTGAATATATTGCTGATGGTTTTTCATTTAGAACAGCGGTGTGATCTACGAGTACCCAACGATAGCCAAGTGAATCTAGTAAGCGAAGTACATCGTTATTGATAGCTAATTCTGGAGGAAAAAATCCATTAATGTTACTTACGAGAATCGCGTTTTCACCTTCAAAACCTTGACGTCTACCAAAATAGTAACCAAGGCCATATTCATTTAAAATAATTTCCTTTTCAGCGATATGATTTGGGATTTTAGGAAGTAAAGGATGGTATGCGCCACTACCAACAAGTTCAACCTGCTTACGGTCTAAAAGAAAATGTAGATCGCTTATCATACTGTTGTAACCAAACTTATCCAACGACTCAAGAAAACTAAGAGGTGTATTAAGAGTTACCTTAAAATTTTTATTCGCTTTTAGAAACCTAATTAATGGGATGTAAGACTCGTCAGCAATTCTCTTAAAGATCTGCTTATCTTGATAGGACGGCTGATATAAATGGAGCAATAATGACAACATCACAAGGTATTCTATCATCTTTCAGAAGAGGAAAAAAGGTAGTTGTAATCTATATCCTGGAAAGGACCATTCCTATTCTCCTGCCCACAGAATAGGAAATTAAATTCCTCTCCAGGGTACAAACTACAACCTATAATGAAATGTTAACACAACATTAACATCATGTCAAAGATATACAAGTTATGACAGTAATCGGTTGTCATGAAATGACTTAGACAACGTATAAAGTTTGATGTATTCTTTTGCACTGGAATCCCAGCTAAAGTCAGCTTTCATGGCATTCTTCTGCAAAGTATTCCAAATATTTTTGTGGTTATAAAGCTCTATTGCACGGACAATTTGTCCAAATAATGCAAACTCATTAAATTCTTTAAAGACAAAACCAGTGCCAGTCATCGTAATTGAGTCAAAGTTTTCTACGCTATCCGCAAGGCCACCTACCCAACGTACAAGTGGTATAGCACCATAGCGCATAGCCTCAAGTTGAACTACCCCGCAAGGCTCAAAGCGAGATGGGTATAAAATTACATCGCTACCAGCAAAAACTAAACGCGGTAGGCTGAAATTAGGATAAGTGTGAATCCCCACCCTATCCGGGAAAGACTCCTTTAATTGTTGAAGCATTTGTACAAGGGATGAATCGCCCCCCCCTACTTGAACAAACTGAATATCGTAATCTTTCATAGCATGATGCATAGTTTTAACAACAAGATCAATTCCCTTCTGATAATCTAAACGACCTACAATGGCAAATAGAGGAATCTTATCATCCACCTTTAACTCGAATTCTTTTTGTAGAGCTCTCTTATTCTCAGAACGCTTGCCCAATGTTCCAATACCATAGTTATGTGGGATCAGCTTATCCGTGCGAGAATCCATAACAGTGTAATCAAGCCCATTCATTATCCCAAAGAACTTACCCTGTAATTCCAATAAAAGCCTATCTAAACCCTCCCCAAATTCAGGGGTTAAAACCTCTTTGGCATACTTTTTAGAAACAGTGTTCACCACAGCACTGTGTAAAATTCCCCTACGCATGAAATTCTGTTTGTTTAGACGATCTGAGAAAAGTGGCGCTACAGCAGAGCGACCATCATCGATATCTAGTTCAGGAACGTTATGGTGATCAAAGTTTCCCTGATATTTAAGGCTGTGAATTGTAAATACACTAGTTATATTCTCTATTACAGGGTCTTTTCTGTAAGATGTAGTCATGTAGTTCGAAATCAGACCAGTATGCCAATCATTGCTATGTATAACATCAGGGATAAAAATTTTTGTTTTTATAAATTCTAGAACACCTCTAGAGAGAAGTGCCCATCTTGTGGGATCATCACTATAGCCATATATGTTAGCGCGTTTTTCGTAATATTCCTGGTTCTCCAAAAAATATATCTTAACCCCATGAGGCGCAGTCGCCTCCTTAACGTTACAAATTAAATAAGGTGTATCTTCATCATCTGTAGGTACCTGTAAACCCTCATGTATAGTAGTCAGCTTATACTTATCCTCATCTATACTGTAAAACTTTGGCATAAAAAGTCTTACATCACAACCGAGATCACTTAAAGCCTTTGATAAGTATCCCAAAACCATTGCAACGCCACCTACATAAGCATATGGAGCAACCTCTGCGCCAACCATCAAAATCTTTTTGTTTTGATTGATAGCATCCTTATCAATTATCAAATCTTCTAAAGCTTGAATTATTCCTTTTTTGTTTGGGGACATACTGTGGTTATTCTAGCACAGTATTAGTTTATAGTTCATGATAAATCGTTCAATTCTCTGGCTAAGTCATCTTCTCCAGAATTAAGAAGATCTTTTTTAAGTTGTTCATTTGATACAACACTCAGACCGTGCACTTCATTTACAGATTTAAGAACTGAGGAGCGATCTATAAATATTGCTAGTTGCGCAGAAGACTTATCTACAGGGGAAAGCTCAAGCGTTCTCTCAAAAAATGACCTATCTTCACTTTTTACATATATGTGTAATACAGAGAAGGGTCTAATAAGCTTATGTAAAGATAAGCCCGCATTCATAGTAAATGCATATGGAACTCCGGCTTTCTTAGCTGCTTTATTTATGTACTGTGCAAGCTCCTTTAAGCCACCAACACCACTTGTATAGTAAAAGACAAACTCACTAGAATAAGACTTTTCCTCGGTTAAAGAGCTTAAAGAATCAATGTGAATTTTTTCAGACTGGGGCTCCATCGGAGTTACAACCTGTGCTGCGGGCGTAGGAATTGGAGTTGATGTTGGTTCAACAACTGGGGCTTTTGCAACTTCTGCTTGCATCTGCTCACGATGTTTTTGAGCAGCAGCTCTAAATTTCGATAACCAATCTACTTCCTCCTCCTCAACAGCGACAGCTGCTTGTACAGTGTTTTGTATCGGATTATTAACTGGTTCAGTAGGTGCTGACTCTGCAACGACATGCTGAGATGATGTAGCCTGAGCTACTGATGGTGCATGAGGTTGTATGACACGCGCACTAACGGGCATACTATTCTGCATTACTGTTGCGGGACTAGTAGCACTACGGCGACTTGGCTCCTCTTCAATTTGCTGACCATCTGGATATAAAAAGTTTAAGATGTTTTGTCTAGTAAATCTATGACGTCCGGTGGCAGTTTTAATTTCAGCATCTATCTTACCTTCTTCTAAGTATCGGTATACAGATCTCAAGCTTACGCCTAATATTTCTGCTACTTCAGTTGATGTAAAAAACCTGTCCTCTAATTGCATGAAATAATGTTGGCATACCCAAAGTTAGTTGTCAATCATTTTGAGCAAAAATCATAGATTTACTGAATCTAAAAAGTGCGTCAAACACTCTTTTAGCTCTGAAAGGGTGCATCAATAATCTATACAGCCATTCTAGATGTAAACGTCGTACTATTATAGGAGGACGTGAGACATAACCAGATATATAATCAAAAGAGCCGCCCACACCTATACCTATACTGGCATTAATTTTAGACATGTTTCTAGATAACCACTTCTCCTGAGCAACAAAATTATATGCGACTAATATAATGTCAACAGATGTTACATTATTATTAGACATACATTTCGAGATATATGCAGAGGATTTGGCGTCATCAGAAATGTCCGAATTAAACTTCGAAGTAGCACCTATAACCTTAAGGTTTGGAAAACACTTTTTCATAATAGAAGCTGTTTCAGTAGCTAGATCAATGGAGACATGATCTAAGGCATGGCCGAAGACATCACGTGGTCTACCGCCTAAAAAGAATACTGAATAACCTTTTTCAGAAGCTAATCGACATAAATGTGTGATTAAATCAACACCTGTCACAGTATTTCCAAAGTTACTTTTAAAGAGAAAACACTTAACACAAAAGTAACACCATAGAAACATCCTTATAATAGGGGAGGTTACGTTATGCCGAATGACGTATTCGGAGAACTCAAGAGCGATGAGAACTCCAAAACCATCAGGTAATGAAAGCAAAGATACGTTTATCAAATTCTGGAATTCTTTGTCTTGCTGGGCCTTCATCACAAACTCTGGATTTGTAGTACAAATCAGCCCCCGAGTATCTGCTGCTATATAGTTGTCTATCTCAGAGCAAACAGACGAGTATGAAAGATTATGATTTATTTTAGTACCCAGTATGTACTTTTCAGCAACCTGCATAATTTATGCCTCCTGAGCAATTAGTATATCCAATACTTGCCTAGCAGTTATACTCCAATCGAATTTTTGAATATTCATAAGTCCCCGCAAAACTAATTTTTTACGTAAAGCAGCATCTGATAAGATTTCTTCTATACCGTTGCTTATTGCATCAATATTTAGAGGATCAACAAGTAACGCTGCATCAGAACAAACCTCAGGCAAAGCACCTGCTAACGAGCTTAACACGGGTGTTTGACAAGCCATAGCCTCAAGGGGAGGTAACCCAAAGCCCTCACTTAAAGAAACATATGACAATGCTTGAGCTCCTGATAGCAAAGCTGGGAGATCATCTTCAGGCACATAACCTAAAAATTGCACATTTTCAGCAATACCTAACTTCTCCGGAAGTTGAAGAAGATACTGACTTTCAGGAGGCACTTTACCACCTAAAACTAAATTTGTTGGATTGGAAACTCTTTTATGATACTTAGCATATGCCACAAGCAAGCGCTCGATATTCTTACGTGCAACCATATAACCAACGAAAAAAATATATGAGGAATTAATATTGTATTTTGCCAAGACAGGGGTAATATTATTTTTCGCCAGTTTATGAAAATGTTTGGCATCAACACCCTCATATATTACACTTAATTTTGGGTTCAAAAATGGAATTTTAGTCAAAAGAGAAGCTTTGGTGAAATTTGAGACACCTATGAGCTTATCAGAAAACAAAGCGGTGTAAAAAGTAGGACAAAAACGTAAAAAACTATACTCGAGACCATGTATAACACCAACTATTCTTGTGGCATAATAGTGTATTACTGGCATAGTTTGCCAAGGACAAAATAGCACATTAGGTTTGTCTTTGAATGTGCGGAATGCCAAAGCATGTTGTGTCCAAGACAGCTTGCTTTGCAAAGCAATACAGGTAAAATTCGGTTTTCCACAAGTCATTTCAGAAAAGAAAGCAGTTGTCACCGGATACCGTGTATAGACATAGTATGTATTAGTGTCGTCAATAAGAGCAATATTACGTAAAAGACTGTATAAATAGGTTTGGGTACCAGACATATTTAAAGGGTTGAGATGGGAGGCATCTATGCCAATAATCATGAGCACATTATACACAACAATCAGTTGAAGCGCTGGCACATAAGAGTTAGAATAACTCCGCATGGAAAACACGCAAGAAAAACTTCAAGACAACAATCCAATAAGAAAACACTTTATGCATACACTTGTTACTGTCTTACTACTACTTGGTGCAACCACACTAATATACCTATATACATCCGGGTACCGACTGAGCAAAAACCAGAACAATGTGAATGTGGATTTAAAGAGAACGGGGTTGATAAGCGCTAAGTCTACCCCAGAGGGCGCGAATGTATATATTAACGGTGTTTTATTTACAGCTACAAACGACACCATATCCGCGCTGGACCCAGGAGAATACGATCTTAGAATAATAAGAAACGGTTATGTACCATGGGGCAAAAAAGTTGAAGTGTTCGCGGAATTGGTTACGGATGTTACTGCTGTACTAATCTCACAAACCCCAAGACTGGAACCTTTGACAAACACCGGCGCACGAATGCCAGTTGTGTCACACAGTTTAAGCAAGTTGGCATATCTTTCTAAAGACGGGCAAGAATCTGGAGTATGGATAATACCTTTAAACGACTTGGGCATCAGCTTGTTCAGGGCAGAGCCTTATGTCGCTATCGAAGACACCCAAGCGATAATATATTCAAACAGTAAATCAATCGAGTGGTCACCAGATGAAGATGAACTACTACTACAGACAGACAACGACTTGTACTACGTTATAGATATTAAAAATAAAACTACACAGTCTACTGCCTCCCCCGAGCTATTGAGAAACACCTGGGAAACAGAGTTGATAAAGAAAAGACAGGACTTCATTGCCAAACTTTTTATACCAGACGACATAGCTGCAATTGCAGTAGCGTCAGGAACTGTTTGGTCACCAGATGAACAGAAGTTTCTATATGTTGTAGAAAATGGTGAAAATCTGGAATATAGAGTATACAACCTAGAAAAACCTCTACCAGTAGGCGAAAAAGTTGAGAACATTGTTTTTACAACAAATAAAACAGATCCTCAACCAGCTATTTCGTGGTACGCAGATAGCTTTCATTTACTACTAGTTGAAGGCGATATTGAAAAAGATAATAGAGGCACAATAAGCATAATAAGAATTGATGGCACAAATAAAACAGAAGTGTACAACAATACTATGAACTCAAGAAACGTTTACAGCACACCAGGAGGAGATAAGTTGATCTTCCTTACATCCTTTAGATCAAACGAGCAAACTGATTTGTATACCATAGGTATTAGATAAGTCACTCTTTTATCTCAAGCAACTTTGAAGTTACCACGAGCCTGTTGAGTGTAGTTCCAGGTGGGTCGCAAGTCTGCAAAGTTAATGTAGGTTCTATTACTGGTCGCGTGATTGGATAGGTATTCCATCCGTCCAACACTTCAACGTTAACCACCTCATATACAAACTCTTTACTATCGAAGAAAATATGGGCTCTATCCCCTACCTCAAGCTTCCTTAAGAGATTGAAAACAGTTGCGTACTGCCCCAACTCCCAAAAATTAGTTGAAGCATGGGCGAACAAATAGGTATTGCCCGCTTCACCAGAAGGATAATTGGATATCGAGGCATGCGCGATACCCTCCTTCAATGCCAAATTATATGCGTCAGGGTTAGTTACAGAAACGTCCGCAACTACGGGAGCATTTAAACCAATCTTTTCTATCACTAGTGCAAAATCTTTGTTTACGGGAGTAAGCTCAATGGGACTAGTCGACAATAACCTTGCAAATAGACTTCCCCTTTCAGACACATCGGCTGGGAGGTTTTCCCCGACAGTGCGGTTAACTAAGACAAATTTCTGCGATTTTAACTTCATGTAAAAATAGCTTGCCTCATCTTTTATGACAGGTCCAAATGCTAATAGAAGAAACAATATACCACCCAAAACAAGTATGTTGGAAATGGTTTTGAACAAGATATATTGAGCTCTAGTAGGTCTGGGTTTGTACTTATAAACTTTAGCAGGCATATGAAAATTCTAACACGTTAAGAGGATATAATAGGAACACTAAGCTCCCTACGAGCGACTTACCTTTCGGTAAATCCGCCATCTTTCGATGGCTACCCAACCACGAGAGCTCAATAGGGAGCTTGGTACTGTGGTTGGGATTTAATTCTCCAAATTATAGCATTAAGTTAAATCATCTGGTGCCCCAGGCGGGAATCGAACCTGCATTTTACCCTTAGGAGGGGTATGTTCTATCCATTGAACTACAGAGGCCCGTAAATTTAATGGTATACTTTATCCTACGTATTGGAGGGGTGTAGGAGCGGTCAAACTAGCCGGTCTTGAAAACCGTGCGTGCGCAAGCACACGAGGGTTCGAATCCCTCCCCCTCCGCCATATTAATACTTGTATAAATCTTCGTGAACCCTCTTATAACTCAATAATTCATCATCTTTGAACCAAAGTTTTATTTCAACTTCGGCTTCGGAAACATTACCAGAAGCATGAATCATGTTATAAGAAGTTCTACCTCGTTTCATACCAGAGTAGGCTGAGTCCAATCCGTAGTCGCCACGTATAGTACCTGCAGGGGAGATCGAAGAAAAAGTGTTACCAACATGATCTCTAATTCTTTGTACCGCTTGAGGACCTTCTAAAACCATCGCAAATATAGGACCACTGGCTAAAAATTCGGCGTTTCTCTTGTCGGTTAGTAAACCGATTTCTCTAGCATCTGTTGTACCAAAGACCTCCATTGGATCTAGTTCAAAGTTTTTACAGTCCTCCAGGTTTCGATTACCAACCTTCACATACCATTCTGCCGGATGGTTATAGTGTTTTAGGCCGTGAGCCTCGTCTACTAGAAGCAATTTAGCTCCGATGATCTTCAACCCCATTCTTTCAAATCTATGCAAAATTTCTCCTACGATGCCTCTCTGAACTGCATCCGGTTTCATAAGTACTAGTGATCTTTCTATCATAGTTCCTCCTAAAAATAATTGACTTATTCTACCCTAAAGAAGTATTTCTTCAATATCATATTCCCTACCTTCGTATAGGTTTAAAATCATAAATCTTGGTGTCTGAATATTGCGGCGTTTGGTTATGGCCCCAACAACAACATGTTTCAGGGCGTCGTTCTCAGGATCAAGGCTAACACTTGATTGGTGATGGTCACCGCCAAATACCACTTGAACATCTGACCCCTGAACAGCACCAAGAAGTATTTTGCGTTGGTTGTTAAGATCCACCATCTCCTCGCCGCCTGAAATACCCATCATTAAATTTCCGGCAGTATGATAAATTGGCTGACTCATTACTACATAGTCAGCGTTGGCTACATTATTCAGAAACCAAGTAAACCTTGCCTCATCGAGAGGTGTAAAATTAGCACTATTATCAAAAAGCAAAAAATTAGAGTCCGCAATCTCAAGCATCTTATAATTGTCCTCGAATACGAAAAGGAAGTTTGTTAAACCATCACCGCCTTCTTCCGCAGCAGACTGTGCCAGATCGTGATCCCCCGGAATAGCTTCCCATTTAATTCCACTGGCCTCCAATAATTCACGACCTTTTTCAAGGGTAGGAACATCTCCCCAATCTGTAAAATCACCGAGATATAAAATATAATCTACATCAAGCCTTTTTGCCTCGTTCAGTGCTTTATTAAAGTTATCCCAATCCTCATGAGCATCTGACATCAAAGCGATACGTGCCCTAGGAGCTTTTTTAGAATCCGAAAGTATTTCTGGCTCCACAGAAACTGATTTTTCTTCTGAAGCATCTACTTGGATAGTTTTGTTAATTCCAGTTTGTGAAACTCTTTCAGCGAATTCTCCCGCTACCTCGCCTACAGCATCCTCATCCAGACCGAGTTTAACCAAGGCTGGCCCAGCCAATGCATTGAGCTTATCACTGTCTAGCCTAGCCATCTGCTGAACTCCAAAAGCTATACCAACAACAAAAGCTGTTAGAATCACAACCGAAAATATTGATCGAACAAATCTTTTGAGGATACCTGGTTGTCTTGAATTTCTTTTCTTAAAAAACATACTCTTATGTTACATCTTTGCAGGCGCGGGGATACCTAACAAGCGCAAGCCATTGTTTAGTACAGTCTTAACACTCCTGGTCAACAACAAACGAAAAGTCTTTTCATTTTCACTTTTTGCACTAAGAATAGGCACATCGTTATAGAAAGTGTTAAATCTCTGGGAAAGATCGAAGAGATAATTACATAAGAGATTTGGAGCATATTCCTCCGAGGTGCGTAAAACCACTTCAGGGAATCTATAAAGCATACGAAGCAAAGCCAGTTCTTTTGGATCCAAAGTTTCCGAGTAATTTTTAGGAATATCCCCAAATACCTGACCACTTTTCTCCAAAATAGAGTTCGCGCGAGCTTGGGTATATAACAAATAAGGTCCGGTATTACCAACAAATCTTGTTACATCCTTAGAATCAAACACTACTGTACTTTGTACGTCATATTTCAACAAAGTATATTTAAAGGCACTCAAGGCTACCTCTCGTAAAACTAAATCTCTATTGGCAATAGAAGAACTAACTACCTGATCCTCTAAAGAAATCAATTCTGCAAAAACATCATCGGCATTAACAACCAAACCCTTTCTTGAAGACATATTACCTTCAGGCAGTTTTACATAACCATATGAGACATGGTGTAAATCCTTTGCCCATGAAAAACCCATAAGTTCCAGAATTTTAAATATCTGTTTGAAGTAGTCACCCTGACGTTCATCAACCACATAAAGCCGTTTATAAAATAAATATTTTTCGTAACCGTTTTTTGCTAGCTGTAAATCTTTGGTTGAATAAACCGTCGTACCATCTGCACGTAAAAGTATCTTATCAGGAAGACCGTACTGTGCGAGACGAGCAATAATGGACCCGTCAGCTTGGCGCTCTGCTAAGCCTTTAGAAACTGCCTCCTCAGCAATTTCTTTGCCAATATGCATACTCTCACTTTCATACTCCCAAATATCAAATGTAATTTTCTGGTCAGCATAAGTTTGTGCCCAACCTTCATACACCCAATTGTTCATCTTGTTCCATAAAGCAGTAACCTCTGGGTCGCTATTTTCGAGTTTAATCAAAAGAGCCTGGGCTTCTTTTTCAAGCTCGGGATTAGACTGAACCTCTCGCTCAAACATTATGTAGTAATCACCTACAAAATGGTCTGACTTTTTATCTGGTGATGTCCCATGGCCATGTTTCATATACATAAGCATGCTTTTGCAAATGTGAACACCTATATCACCGACATAGTTAGATCTAATAACTTTGTGACCAGTAAACTCTAAAATATTAGCAAGTGAGGACCCCAAAAAATTATTTCTGGCATGACCAATGTGCTGAGGCTTGTTAGAGTTTGGTTGTGAAAACTCCACCAAAACAGTTTTTTTACCTCCAATATCACATGACCCGTAGTTTGCCTCCTGTACCGAGATTTGGCTGAGTACATAATAGAGCCAATCTTCAGACAAAATAAAGTTTATAAACCCCGGAGCAACATATTCTGTCTTTTCGATAAGTTTAATGGTAGGTGGTTGACCATTGTCTACAGATAATTTTAACTCAATACTATCTAACTCATAGCTCAGATTTTTGGCGATCTCCATAGGACTCTGCTTAACAATTTTTGCCAGAATTAAGGCAACGTTTGTTGCATAGTCTCCCCAAGACTCTATGTTAGGATGTTCAACCGTAAAATCTTCCAACTCAATAGAATAGACTTTTTTTACAGCATCCCTTATTTTTTCCTTGATAATATTAGAAATAAACATACCTGCACTCCGAAAAGATTATATCATTTTAGAGACCTTCTAGAATGCCCCATAATCAAATTGGGTAGTACTAGTGCTATAAGATAGAAGATCATCAAATACAGATTGTTTTTTGGGGCTACAATAGCATAGCTTCCAAACGAGTCAAAAAACTTTAGTAGAACAATGAAGACTTGGGTCAAGAAATATAGAGGTATGGCCAATACCGAACCTAGGATACTAGAGAACACAAGTACGAAAACAAAAACAAAACCCAGTATTGTACATATAGGGATGATCCATAGAGTTAAGGGATTAACTACAAAACCAAGCAAACTAACACTTCCCAAGGTTTTAAGCAGTAAAGGTAAAACAAAAACCTGTGCTGAGACCGTTGTTATGAAATCTTGGCGTAAAAAACTACCCCTAGTACGCTTGAAAAGATATTCAAAAAGGGCTGAATAATACAAAATCCCAAAGGTGGCAAGAAAACTGAGTTGGAAACTAAGATCAAACAAATAAAGGGGGTCCAGTAAGAGCATCACCAAAGCAGTAAACAGTAAGACCTTAATGCTATCAACTGTGCGCCCGTAGTTTGTGATGGCAAAAGTAACCACAGCCATTAGCCATGCTCTAAAAATTGGAGGATCGAAGCCAGTAACGACTGCATATACAAAAGTGCCTAGAACAACTACTGTATACGCACGAACACCATACTTAGTACCTACTGTGCTAGAAAGTAAAGTAGCTACTAAGCTGATATTAAATCCCGAAGCGACCACTACGTGGATGGTTCCTGTACTGATAAGTAATTCTCGAAAATCAGATAGATAATATAATTCATTGATTCCCAGAACCAAACCAAGTACCAGAGCACTGTTCTCTGGGGGTAAGTAGTCCCGTACTTTAAAAGACATATCGCGACGTAAACTTTGAAAATTATTGCTGTTGGACATTTCGGATAGAACAAAGGTATCTTGAGCAACTGCAACACAAGTAAAAATTTCATCTAGGCTCCAATGGTCGGATATACTGCAAAACAAGGCTAAACGCACAATGTATAGGAATACCAGGAATATTAAGAATCTGTTAGCTACGAGTATTTTGCGCATTAAAAAATTATTAAATCCCTAAATTTATCGACTGTTTTTGCAGACATCTTGGTTTTAGCGATTAACTCTTCAATATTCTTGTAAGGTCTATTCACTATTATTTTGTCTGCATAAGCATCCCCTACCCCAGGTAATTCGGTAAGCTCTGAAGAAGAAGCATTATTAACATTTATCAAACCAGAGGCTATTGCACCGGCAGAATCTACCAAATTTTTTGCAGGTATCTTTGCGGAACCTGAAGACTGATATGTTTCCTTCAATAAAATTAAAACCTCGTGAAGACTTTCATTGGCTAGATCATGTTCAAACGGTATATATATCTTTTGACCATCCTGCAATGGCTGAGCAAAGTTTATTATCTGGCTTACCCAAACCATAGAAACATCGTTGGTAATAGGCCCTGCAACCCTCATAGCATCGGCAATACGTGAATCTTCAGGCAGTTCAAATACACCGGGATTAGACACTGCACCTGAAACGTCAACTGTTATTGTGGGGGCATTCGCAGGTGGTGACATCTCAAATGAATCACTTGTAGTTAATGGCACCACCAAAGCTCTCTGAATAAACTTATAAGCGTAGAACACAGCAAGTAAAATACAAGCCATGACTATAGCTATTAGCTTCAGATGCTTCCTTATAAAGATAAGCACTTTGAAAAGACTAATATAGGAATCAAATTCACCTTCAGGAGAAATTTCATCGGGATACATTTAACAAGATAAACATAGACTTGGTGCAATTAACAGACCTCACACTCTATTCAAAATAGAATACCCGCAATATTACCGCAATAGTATTCCTGTGTTATTCACAGTATTGTGGATGAAATTTACGGTATTTAAATACCGCATATTAGACGTATATGTTGTGGGAACAGGAATAAAAAGCTATTCTTCCATTGCTTCGGTCAATACTTCCTTGAAGAAAGCGTCTTGCTTGAGATCTTTTATAAAGCTCACTATTTTTACACGATTCAAATCATAGTAAACTTGGCGTCCTTTTTTTTGACTCTTGAGTAAACCTAGAGAAAACAAAACTCTCAAGTGATGGGAGGCTAGATTTTCTTCGACGTTAAGCTTATCTGCTACTGTCGATACGTTTTGAGCTCCATCGGTGAGCATCTTTAAAATTTTTACTCTGTTTTTATCTGAGAAGGCTTTAGAAAGTTTCAACATGTTTGCCATGCGACCAATATACAATAATCCAAATGTCAATGCAACACACATTAGGCTTTTTTATTTTCTGAAAAGTAATGCCTCTGCAATATCTGAATCTATAATATCCTTACGATTAACTAAGTCAGCAATCGTGCGAGACACCTTTAGTATCTTCGTATATGCTCGAGCTGACAACTCAAGTTTTTTGCAAGCAGAGGCTAAGAGATTTTTAGCGGAATCACTCAAGACACAATACTCTGCCAATTCCCTATTACTCATACGTGAGTTTAACTTACAAAAATCGCCGAACCTTGCGTACTGAGCTAGCCTAGCCGTAGAAATTTGCGCTGTTAGAGCCGAGACGTCAGTTACAGAGTGTACCTTTGTAGACAACATATTTTGCAAATCTTCTTGACCAAAGGGAGCTAATGAAACGAAAAGATCAATTCTATCTAAAATAGGACCAGACAGTTTACGTTGATAGAGCTGGAGTTGTCCTGGGGAACACACGCACTCTTTATGTGGATGGTTGTAATAACCACAGGGGCAAGGGTTACAAGCACCAATCAAAATAAACTCACAAGGATACACAAATGCCCCTTTGCTCCTGTTTATTGTGATTGTTCCAGTTTCCAGAGGCTGCCTTAAGGCTTCCAAAACCTTGCGCGGAAATTCAGTAAACTCATCCATAAATAAAACACCTCGATGGGCTAAACTGATTTCGCCGGGAATAGGTATGCTACCTCCACCCACCATGCCAGTATATGAGATAGTATGATGAGGAGCCCTGTATGGAGGTTTAACAATCAACCCTTGCCCTTGGGAAATACGCCTTCCCAAAGAATGAATTTTTGTAACTTCTATTGCCGAGTGTGGTGCTAGATCGGGCAAAAGACTTCTATATGAGCGAGCTAACATAGTTTTTCCAACCCCAGGAGGTCCAGAGAGTAACATATTATGTCCCCCTGCAACAGATATGACAGTTGCTCGCTTAGCAGTATCTTGCCCTATCACTGAACTCAGGTTGATATTATCAAGATTGCTTTCACTTCGGACTATTAGACTAGGGTCTAGAGACGAAATAGGCCTGACACCGGATATATGGTCCCATAATTGTTTGAGGGAAGTAATGGAAAAAATGCTAAGACCATCAAAACAACTTACTTCTGAAGCACACTCCTGTGGAAGATAGATTTTATCTCTACCTGATTCCTTCGCAAACAACGCCAACAAAAATGCACCATAGGTATAACGTAATGTTCCATCCATAGAGACTTCTCCAAAATACAGAGCTGTTTCATCAAGTGACAATTTCATCAAAGTAGCCATCAAAGAAACAGCAATTGGTAAATCTAAAAACGATCCAATTTTTGGAACATCCGCAGGCGCCAAGTTTATAACTATTTTTTTAGGCGGGATCTCTATACCAGAACTTTTCAAAGCAGTAAGCACACGATACTTACTTTCAGTAACCTCTTTGCTTGGTAACCCCACAATATCAAAACTCGGAAAACCCCTTTCAGCGACATATGTCTCAATATTCACACAGATAATTTCCATTCCGTAAGGAGCTACTGAAGAAACTCTAGTTAGCATGGTAATAGCCCCCACGATAAACGATTAAATCTGCTAACTCTAGCTTCATCAGACAATTTTTGAGCTCTACGTCAGATGAAACCTCCTGTACCAATTGTTCGTAATTCTTTGGCAAAGACTTCAAACTTGAAAGTATCTTTTCTTCAGATGAGTCTCTACCTACTTTAGGTCCCACTTTTGACTCCTCCTTCACTAGCAAGCCCAACTCAACAATTACATCTTCCACAGTGTTTACTAATATTCCACCTTTTTTTAGCAAGACGTTTGTCCCACGTGACATTGAGGAGAAAATGCTTCCCGGCACAGCAAAAACTTTACGCCCAAAGGCTCTGGAAAAGTTTGCCGTAACAACAGAGCCGCTATTCTCGGCGGCCTCTATAACTAAAACACCTAAACTAACACCTGCGACTATTCTGTTACGTTCCAGAAACATCCACTTTCTAGGACTAACATCCTCTAGGTACTCAGAAACTACTAAACCACCAGATGAAATTAATCTTTCATAATAGTGCCAATGCTTTGAAGGGTAAATAAGATTGATACCACAGGGCATGACTGCGATAGTTTTACCACCATGCTTTAAAGCGCAAAGATGAGCAGTTATATCAACACCATACATAAAACCTGAGACAACGGTAACTCCATATGTAACTAATCCGGAAACTAACTCTTCTACTACCGAGTCTCCATACGAAGTCATACGTCTACTGCCCACAACACCTAAACACAACTCAAAGGACTCGGCATGTAAATCACCTTTGATATAAAGCGCTTTGGGAAAATCACTAATATTACGCAATAAACTAGGGTAGTAAATGTTCTCAGAGGATATTGTTTGGAACATACTACCAAAATATCAAATATATAACATGTAACAAGTACGCCGTATCTAGTGAAAATAGAAATGACATTTATTGCTATAACAACAACTAAAACTATTGACGACATGTGTTAAAATAAATTTATGAAAGATTACATCTCCGTCGATGTCCTACTGAAAGAAGCACAAGAAAAGGGAGTGGACTTCGGAAAAGGAGATCCGTATAACCGCCTACGCTACTATACAAAAATTGGATGGATTCCCCACATGATTAGAAAAAAAGGGCAAAAAGGCTCAACGAAAGGGCATTATCCAATATCTACTATTGATAGATTATTGCTGATACAAGAGTTAAAAAATAAAGGGATGGAAAATGATGATATAGCCCAAAAGCTTAATATGAAGGACAAAGCTCAAAATTTTTACAACATAGTAAGGTCGGAAAATGTTAGATCCAAACTAGTTACATATATGTCTTTCATCATGTTGGGATTTATCCTTTTGGTTGAGATAGATTTCATACATGTTGGCAAACCAAAGGATATACTGCTAGCACAAACTGGTAATCCTCAAGGCCCTGTACAAATTCTTGATTCAGGCACAGCGTTTGTACCTGAACAGCAGAGTAAGGTTTTTGTGAAAAGCGCTCAATTGTACCCAAATTCAAGAATATACCTAACGTTCAAAGATAACTTTGCGCCAGCTACAAAATATTGGGTAGCAAGTCAAACACCGCAAGAAGGGTTCTTGGTTGAATTAGATGCACCGCTACTGAAAAATGTGGAATTTGATTGGTGGGTAAGTAACTAAGCGCTACCTTAAACAACTTTTTTCGTCTGGTGGACCGTGACGCGCCACTTTGTGGCGCTACCCTCCTTTGGAGGTATGCGGAGACCTCACGAGTTACAGATCGAAAAGTTACATTAATGTAACTTTTTTATCTGGTGGACCGTAGCGGGATCGAACCGCTGACCTCTTCCATGCCATGGAAGCGCGCTACCAACTGCGCTAACGGCCCATACAGTAACTAGCATTATTGCACAACACGTCTATTAGGTAAATTGTTCAAAGAATATCTTTTTATAACTTTTTCGGTAGGTCTAAAAACCAGTTTTTCTGGAGCAGTGGACAGAACTTTTATCAATAGTTCGTCTAGCGACTCAATGCCTGCCCCGCTAAATGCAGATATTCCGGTTACAGTTACGTTGATTTTTTTAAATGCAAGCTTGATGGCATACAGCGCATTGGCAATCTCGGTAACATCAGTTTTGTTTAGAACTACTATCTCAGGCTTTTTTGCCAGTTCAGCACCATATGCATCTAGCTCTTTTCTAATCACTTCATAATTTCTCAAAGCATTCTGAATAAGTGTATTTGGGTCCTCATAGTCCTCAATTGTCTCTGCACCAAAGGACAACGGGTCAACTAAGTGTACTAACACACGTGTACGCTCTATATGACGTAAAAAATCATCACCAATGCCTTTACCTTTAGAGGCACCCTCAATTAGACCAGGTATGTCAGCAATGATGATCTCTTGTCCGGATTTAAGCCTATATCGGGCCAAATTTGGAACTAAAGTTGTAAAAGGGTAGTTTTCAATTTTGACTTTTGCACCAGTTAACTGGTTAATTAAGGTACTCTTACCAGCATTTGGCATTCCTATTAAACCTACATCTGCTACAAGCTTTACCTCCAATAGTATGTCTTTTTCTTCACCTCGAGTACCTTTGGTAAATTTTGTAGGGGCTTGATTTACAGAACTTTTGAAATGCACATTGCCCAAACCTCCACGGCCACCACGCGCAACTAAAAAGGGCTTGTTGTCCTCAACAATATCTCCCATTAATTTTTCCTTGCCATCAACGAGTTCAAATACTAGCGTACCTATTGGAACTTTTATTGTTAGGTCTTCACCATATTTACCAAAGCATTTCTTTTTCGTACCGGGTTTGCCATGTTCCGCCGTATAGTTCTGGTTGCCCCTAAAGTCCATTAAGGTAGCCATATTGTGATCACCTACTAGGTATACACTGCCACCGTTACCACCGTCACCACCATCAGGACCACCTTTAGGTATATATTTTTCACGCCTGAACGAACCTGATCCAGGTCCACCGTTACCAGCTTTTATATGTATCTGTGCTTTATCTACTAAAAATTTCATTATTTGGTACTCCAAAGGTAGTGATGTACTCATCACGTCACTGAATGTTTGCAGTGAGTACACTGCCCCATTCATCACTGAATGTAGCTCATCGGATTTTGTGGAACACCGTTATACTTGATTATAAAGTGCACGTGTGGTCCAGTAGATCTTCCTGTACTACCCATTATACCTATTACATCACCCTGAGATACTGACTGGCCATAACTTACCTCTAAACTGCTCATATGTCCATAGACAGTCTCATAACCATTCCCATGATCAATTCGTACATGTAATCCCAAGCCAAAAGGGTCCCAACCAGATCTGATAACAGTACCATTGCCACAAGCATAAATTGGAGGCAGCCAACCAGCCGCCGCTATATCTAGCCCATTATGATACCAACTAAAGTATTGGGTAATGATTTGGGCTGGAGTCGGCCATATGCACCACCCACCACCTGCATTAGGATCTACGTTGGCAACAGGAGAGGTTATAGTAGGTGTAGAAACGACTACAACTTGCTGAGGCACTTTTGCACCAGGTATAACTAATTCTGTGCCTACAGCCAAACTGGAGGTATCTAAGATATAGTTAAAGTCAGCAATCGCTTGAGCAGGGACCTCATACTTGTTAGATATTGCTGCCAAGCTATCACCACTCTCTACTTTATGTATTAAACCCGAGATAGGAGGTATAACTAACACCTGACCTACCCGCAGTACAGAACCATCATTCAGGTTATTTACGTATTTCAAAGCATCTAGAGAGATTTTAAATTTATTACCCACCGATGATAATGAATCACCAGACTCAACGGTATAATTAAATGGCTCACTCTGCTTTCTACTATCAGGAATAGTGGTTAACGCTATACTTTTACGTGGAATTATATCTGAGACAGTAGAAAGGTAATCTGGACTGATCTCCTGGGTATTTACATACTTAGAACTATTAAACACCTCGCCAAACATAAAAACTATAAAAGCAGCCCCCATGACCACTGCAGTTGCAATAGGACGCCCTAGCTTACCACGCGACCAAATAAGCTTTTTGACCATCCATGCCTTCAGATCTTGGGTTTTTGCCACGGATAACAAAAAAATACTCTTTAGAGATTTTATTAAGCGAAGAACCTTTCTATAGACATACTTCCAAAGAAAAACCCCAAAGTCCCTCAGAATGTTAGCAATTTTTTCAAATGGTGTTTTTCCCTGCGGACGAAAACCACTAAAACTTAGTTGTGAGAAACGCTGGGACTTAGGACTGATGAGGGAAATAGTCGAAACACGATGACCGATCTCGGCAACAGGTAGCTTTCTAAACGACTTTATAAACCCTTGTTTAAGTTTATGGGCAAACCTATGAACACCCTTTCTGTCAGCGTTTTTCATCATTGGAATAATGATATCAAATTAAGCTAATTTTAGCCTTTATGCAGTGTTTTTAGAAACTCCTCATTAGATGAAGTCTTCTTAAGCTGTTGGATAACGAGCTCTGTAGTTTCATTGTCGTTTAGCAAATCTATCATTCTTCGTAACTTGTGTACTGCTTCGAGGGTTTTAGGGTCATATAATTTATCTTCATTTCTGGTACCACTGCCCTTGATATCTATAGTAGGGAAAATTCTGCGTTCGTATAACGATCTGTCGAGTCTAAGCTCCATGTTACCTGTACCTTTGAATTCTTCAAAGATTACGTCGTCCATTCTAGATCCGGTATCAATCAAAGCTGTTGCGATCATGGTCAAGCTTCCATCTTCTTCAAAATTTCTTGCTGCACCAAAGAAACTCTTTGCCGGATATAAAGCTGAAGGGTCAAAACCACCGGTTAAAGTTCTTCCGGAAGGTGGGACTACCATGTTGTAAGCTCTACCTAAACGTGTTAACGAGTCCATTAGTATTACAACGTCAGCGCCTTTTTCAGCCATTCTTTTAGCTTTTTCTAAACAAATTTCAGCTATTCTGGTCTGTTGCTCTGGATGTTCATCAAAGTTACTTGCATAAACCTCACCTTGGACGCTTCTCTGCATATCGGTGACCTCTTCGGGACGTTCGCCGATAAGAGCAACAAAAATTTTTACGTCAGGGTGGTTTGTGGCTATACCATGGGCTATATCCTTCATTAACCAAGTTTTACCTGATTTTGGAGGAGCTACCAACATAGCACGTTGCCCACGGCCTATTGGAGCTATCAAATCTATTAATCTAGTCGATAAAACGTCAGGAGTAGTTTCAAGCTTCATCCATTCATTAGGGAATATTGGAGTTAACTTATTGAAAAAAGGTCTTTTTCTTGCAACATCAGGTTCCATACCATCTACAATCTCAACTTGTAACAAAGAAAGATAACGTTCGCCTTCTTTAGGAGCGCGTGCATAGCCCTTGATAACGTCGCCCATTCTTAACGAAAAACGTTTGATCTGGGATTGGCTAATGTAAACATCTTTTGGTAAATCATCATTAGGTGCCTCTTCCTGTCGAATAACACCATAGTCTGGAAACACTTCGAGTGTTCCGGAGACAGCTATTGTTTGACCAGTATAGTACTTGCCATTGGCAGCGCTATTAGCGGCACCATTCGAATTATTTAAACTCATATCATTATTTTCGTCTTTTGTTATTCTTGGCATTTTTTCTATTTAAAAATTTATACAATTTGCTGATTAAGCACGCTAGTCTAACGTCAATTGGCTGGATAGGAGAGATGACCACTGCCCCGAATCACCTCCCCTACCCAAACAACTAACGCCAGATAACTTGCAAAAGTTGATCTAAAGTTTTTGTTCCTCCAGACGTCCTTTGACTACCAAACGCTTGTTGTAAGTACCAGCACCGTAGTCCCAAACTCCCCCACAAGTAATCAATGTTACCTCCGCAACATCTTTTGAACTATCAAAAATACGTAAACGGTCGGGATCATCGATTTCTATATAGAAAGATTCGGTAACAACATAGGTATATGTTCTACCTAAGGAGTCAACTAGAAGAACTTTATCATTTACGTTAACACTTTTCAACTGCCAAAAAGCCGCAGGCTGACCATAATTATTATCATAGTGTGCATTTATAATTAGGTTTCCAGGTTCCCCTGCCTTTGCACTTTTTGAAAACCAACCACCAACATTCCAATCCTTTGGGTTTTCCAGCTGACCAGACTCTTCCACGCCAACTCTTATAATCTCTAGATTTATCTTCGCAGAATCTATTTTTAGCTTTACCGGGTCCTCATATATAGGCTTTATATCCATTTCAAAAACAGATGGACGCTCAACAATTACACTTTCAGCTGCCAGCGTCTCACCATGTCTATTAGGACTAAAGGAAGTTCCAAACAAACTGAAAACTGCATATCCAGATGCAAAAGACACCGCCAAAGTCAGCAATGAAAATAAAATGTATATGTTTTTTGTTTGGGATAACACTTCTTGCATAGTAGTAACCTAAAAAAGATGAGGCTTAGTGTAGAATAGTCGCGTAAGGTCTGCCCGAACCCAACTATTCTACACTAAGCCTAAGCTTAGTGCGGATCACTTAGCGATTAAGCTAAAGCTTTCCTTTTAACTAATGTTCCTAAGGCGATTAAGCCTAATCCTGATAGAGCTAGTCCAACATTAGATGCAGGACCGGTTTCAGGCAATTCAGTGATTTCTTCGTTACCGTAACAAACGGTAGCGGTGTCAGCACCTTCGAACTTGTCGCCGTAATAAAGTTCTACCTTATTAACGACACATTTCTCAAAGTCTTCATCATCATATTCGCCAGATTTTACCTTAGCTTCAATAATGAACTTTACAGTTTCACCAGGATCAAAACCGTCCCAGTCTTCTGTAAGACCTTCTCCTCCGGTTCTTTCCATTTCATCAGGTAAAAAGTCTTTGTAGTTCATGTTGTCTACTCCAACTTCACCAACGTTTTTAACTTCGATTAAAAACTCTACGGTTTCATCTTCTTCAACGTCAGTTACCTTATCTTTCCATTTGTTTTCACCTTCGATTCTTACTTGTTTCTTAATCTCAAAGGACTTGTTATAGATACAAGTATCTCCGCCACCGTAGTTAGGCTCACAACCAGCATAAGCTTGGTTAGTGTTTACCATCATAGCTACAGCGAACACAGATACAGAAACAACTAAACCTTTTAGAGTTATTTTTAACATATTCATATATACCTTTGGCAGGGTAAGTTAAGAAGTACCCATTGCTGGGTTGCGTGTACTCTCTCTAACTTACTGTAAATATAGGCAGAAATAAAAACGGTCGCTAAAGGCTTTTGCAAGCCTAGTAACAACAAGAAAAGCACATGTAGCGCTTTTCATAAGTTTAATTTTACCTTATAGTATCGCTTTTGTCAACACTATAGGGCTTGAGGTCTTTTGGCCTATAAAACAGAGGGGGGTTTGTAATTGGTTAATAGAATGGGTAAATACAGGGTTTTGAAAAATGGGCAAAAAAACACCCCGGAGTAGAGAAACAGACGATTGCGAAAGATTCATCGCTAAAGTTTGTTTTCTAATCCAGGGACGCGATAAGGGGTTACTTCCTGAACGTCACAGAATTCGTGAGGTTAGGGGTTTGTAACCCATATTGACAGAGCGCCGGACCAATTCAGAAGCTGGTTGGGGCCATTTGTGGGGCCTCCTGAATGATCGGCTCGGGAGCCGGGTTGGATGGTCAGGTTATGAGCCTGTTCAAAATCAGCGAGGCGCCAGCCACAACCATCGTTGGGATTTGTTGGAACGTCAATGCGTTCCCACTGGGCGACACCAAACAAAACAACAGGGTCGTAGGTGTTGCACAAGGCTTGGGACAACGCAGGAACGTAAGGCGGGGCAGGGGGCAAAGACTTCACCAACACCGGCAGATACAGCACATGGGTCATAGGCGGAATACCTGTGACGGTAACCGCCTGCGAATCAATGAGTGTGATGTTGTTGTAATGAACTTCCACATCCACTTGATATGATCCCGGGGTAACCCACGAGATCTCGGCATTTGCGCCAGTAGGGGTGATGGTTGAAGTCCCACCAACAGTAGACCAGGTGTAGGTAACGGAAGCGGTTGGGGCGGTCGGGGAAAAAACTGCTGTGTAAAAACCAACTTCTTCGGGGTCCAGCTCCGCGGGGCCTTCAACAGCTACCTCACGGCAAATTACGGGGAACCCGTCTTGCCATAAGGTGCCAACTACCGTATTGGTAACCATTGCAGGGCCGTAGAACGTCCCCTGGTCGCTATCATAACGCCAGTTGTTGCCATTCAGACCTGGTCCAGGAACTGTTACGGTGATCGGCTCAGCCAGGTTCTCTTGCCGCCAGGCGTACCCGGTGGACGGAGAATTGGCAAGCTTGGTCCAACGAGAGGCCTCGCCACCAAATGAATCGGCAGCCTCTTGCTGTGACAACGGAAATTCAACGCAGCCGTTGCCAGCTGTTTGGGCATGGGCGGTACCTTGTGAGGTCCCAACCAGCCCGAGTACAGAGACCGCCAAAATGGCGGTCAGGAGCAAAGCAAACAGTTTAGTTTTCAATGTTCTCTCTCCTTTGCAAGATTCCTTTGATTTACGGCAAGCCGCATGAAATCTTGCAAACAAACAGGGATTGTAAAAAAAGCGCCTATAGCACTTATGGCCTTAATTATAAGCCCAAATGCCATATTAGGCAAGGCTATGGGTTAATGATTGTGCGGTGCTTAAGGTTTAAAAGTATGCCAAACAAGGTTGCTACAACAGCAGATACCCAGAAGACACCAAATCCGATGTACTGCAACCATTGTGGCCAAAAGGTAATTATCAAAACTTCGCCGTCTGCTAAATCTCGCACTTCCCAGCCATTTGCCCAGTTATTAACAATAAAATGGTCTGTTACGTTTTCACCTAGAAACGGGAATATGTACTGCCAGCTGCTCGGGTTTTTATGAATATAACCTCGCCAACCCTCATCAAAGGACTGATATAACAAGAAATTGTTGTGTGGGGCAGTAATACCCTCAACTGCATAGGTATAGTAGTTGAGCTTATTCACCTTTGCAGACTGGAAAAAGTCATTCTGAGCCATTGCAGAAGGTCCAGATAGACCCTTTCGTACTAGTTTAATGTCCTTTATGTATTCGTAGGGCATCAAATACACCTGCAAATCGCGCAAGACGTTTTTACTGTCGGTATAGGTGTAAGACTGGTTCTGAAAGGAAAAAGCATAACCATCGTCATAGTAATTACCTGTGGGCAACACAAAATAGTTGTCACCATCGTGCAAATATTCTTCAACCTTCGACTGTTTACGATTTTTATTTCCAACTACATAAAAGAACAGCTCTCTGCCGTATTCGTTGTAAGGTTCAACATTTATCAAGTAACCGTTCCAATGAGCAAGCAATTGGTCCTCATACCCAAAACAACCGACACCACGCGCTGTCGTTGTAACCGCCAAGGCACCAGTTTCATTGAAATCGGCAAACAGATCTCCCCCAAATTTGGAACACTGAACCAGTTTAGCTATCGAGAGATCAAAGTCTGTAACTAGTACCTTCTTTACACGAACAACAATAGATTTACCTAATAGCTTTATATCAACATCTTGAGTTAGTTGGACAAACTCCTCATCAATAAATACGGTTGCATCCAAAGACATGTCACTTTGAGGAAACTCATATTCCGACAAATCTAGGTCAGATAGATCTGCTTTAAACACAAAGACATCAGGCTCTTCAATTATTTCCCACTTCTTGCTATTAAGCCTTGTCTGTGTCATTAAGTCTAGAAAAGGGTAGTAGTAGTCAGGGGCAAGTTTTTTGTATGTTTTGTAGACCCCTATATCTCGATAAACATTATCTCTATTTGTAACAGTAACGTCCGGACCAATGTTTGGGAGATTCCTAGATAAAGTACTAAAATTGCGAGACTGATCGGTGTGATCTACGGAGTAAAGGCCTATTGTTCTAGATTGACTTATGACACCGAGTTTGTTTGAAGTCTGTTGTATCTCTTCCAATTGATCCCTTTGTAGGCTTTCTTGTGTTGAAGATACTGCGAAAGCAGTGTCATCAAGTAACAAGTAGTCTATATTGTACTTTTCAAGGGTATTTTCGAAAGCCAACACATCTATTCGTTCTATGGCATCTTTCATCTCCCAAAAATAGCTTTCACTGTTAAAGCTCCATACATCAAAGGTACGAGAAACAATGGGCTGTTCGATGCCGTACCATAAAAAGCCGGAGCCTTCATACCCCCAAAAATATTTGAACCAACCCCAAAAAGTGTATTCCGGCAACAAGGCAACACGTTTGTTTGGATCAGTAGAATTAAAGTAAGTCATAATTTCACCATATTCAGCAGGAAGCTTTACACGCATTTGAGATGCAAAATAAGCACCGTTAAAAGATGGGAAACTGTACAATACAAGCAAAAGAAGATAGGCCAAACCCAAGAGGTAGTAGTTTGTAACCAATCTCATAAGGTCCTTAATTGCCAGAACATTAACCTTCAGAAGAAGGTTATGTAATTTATCGAAACCAGCAGCAAAGAAGTAAGCGTAAATAAAAACGTATGGAACGATAAATTTTGTAAAGGAGGAACGAAATATTTGTCCGAGGAATGAGTTTTCTCGAAGAATCTTGTTTAGGAAGGAAAATCCAAATGTATCGGGTAATAGAACAGCTGCGACTACAAATAAACACATGAAAAAAGATATGTGGAGTTTGCTACGACGAAAAAGACCTAGAAGTGCAGTCGCAAAAACCATGTAGGGTAGGACATTAAACACCGGATTATCAAAATGTATGTGCCACTGAGAAAATATCTGCTGGCGATAAACATCAAATAAATCGTAATAAAAGCCTTCTAACCTGATGAAGTCAACTACGTTACCTTTTTCTAGATTTTGATTAAAAACTATTTCAGTCGCTAGTTGATTAATCTTCGATTCCTTAACAACGGATAGGTTGGTTTTGATAAAGTAGACTTGAGGTAAAATCCAAAACAAATTTACAACTCCAATTGCTACTGCAGAGATAATCAAGCGCTTAAAAACTTTACGTTTATCAGGGCTTGATAACAATAATCCCAAAGAAAAGAACATAACGAATACAAAATAGACTACAAAGAGTGTTTGAAGATATGCCTGAGGAGTTGCGAGCATATTGATCAGTATCAACCAAAACAAATGTTTGCTAAGTATAGAATTTTCACTTGTAACAAAAGTAAATAACACATATATCTCCCAAGGTAAGAAAGCAAAGAAAGTTGAAAAAGGCTCAAAAGGGAGTGCAAAGATCTGCACAGTACCTAAATTCACAATGTAAAAACAGGCTCCAACAAAAGGCATAAAAAGTTTGGGGCCTGATACACTAAATGCCTTTTTTAAAAACGTAAACATTCCAATACCCCCAACTAACAACATCAAATGGTGGTAAAAATAGCGTATAAGCTCTGCGTCTAGAAAGAAACTTAAGATCCAAATGAACATTGCTCGTAGAAAGTCCGTAGCATGGGCCATACCGCTTACCAGACCAAAACTCTGGTACTCCTGCCAAACTGAAAAAACCGCGCGTTTAACATTAACCCAGGCATTTAACTCATTCTGCAGACTATCCCAGCCTATGAGAAAGGTGTCAGACTTATAATTAGAAGCAAATATTGCAAACACCAAAAAATAGAGTCCAATGTAAGGTGAGAGGGCCAAAAGTCTATCTTTAAATATCTTTTTTTTAGAGCTAGGCATAACTTTGATTTAACACGTCAGTTAATTATAGTTTAACTGATAGATCTCCATCAAAGCATCTTTATAAACATTTTGGACAAAGGGCTGAATTGATTCAGCAGTACCTTCTGCTACTTCATATCTGTGGTACAGAACAATATAGCCAGGACTTACTGCCTCAGTAACAAGAGAAAAAACTACAGTATCACCAGCATCTAAATTAACCTCTAAAGGAGGGTCAAAAGTAAACCCATAACCGCCTGGAGTTTCATTCCAAGTGAATTTCTGTAAAGTGGTGTCTCCATAATGAACTATGACATCACGCAGAAGGCTATTGGTTACAAACAACCCGGTTAGTGTGAGTTTACCTTTTACATCGCTGTAGAGCTCAACCCTATTGTCGTGTTTATCAGTTAATAATTCAAAATCGAGCTTTTCGATACTACTTGTAGGTTCAAGAGTGTGAACACTAGGCAACGCCAACCATTGCCACCAATCCCTGACATTGTCACACTCTTCAAAGTAATACCAGCTAATTGAAGAGTCTTTTAGGACCACTATTGTCCTTATACCGTCAGCACGTAGGCTATGAATCAAACCAATCCTATCTTCATTTTCGTAAGACATGTCTATTAAACCTGTACTTTCCTTTTGACATGTAAATCGAGAATAATATTGATGCGCAAAAAAGGATTCAGTCTGTTGGTTATTTGCTGTGTAATGAAAATACCCATCTAATATCTTTTTGTTATAAAAATAAGGAAGAACAGACCGAAAGGCTGAAAACTTCGACATTGGAACGTTTATCACTGCCTCACCTGCATAGTTTCTTACCAGTTTTAAGGGATCAAAAACAGCAAAGGGGGCTGTTTTCACATTAAATGTCAATCTCTCTAGAAGCAATAAAATCAGCAAAACAAACAAGGTAAATTTTTTGATTTTTGTTTTTGAGTACACAAAAACTAAAGCGGTAAACAATGAGAGTACTACAATAAATCGTGTTCCCTCCGAATAAAAAGGTAGTCTTATCAAGTTTAGAGACAGAACTAAATGAACAAAATATAAAGCGATTGCAAGAAGACTTAACTTCCTAGATTTTGAATAAAAGAGAGCTAAAACTAATGCTACATTTTCGACTATGCTTAGAGACGCTACATTTTCTATAGATATTTTGGAGAAATTTATTTGCTGGTAAAGCGCACCTAGATAACCATTAGGCACAAACAGGTTCAAAAGACCTGTGTAAACTGGTTTATCCTCTAAGGTCAGACTACCACTGAGCATCGCCCAGATATATCCGCCAAAAATACTTGAAAACAAAAACAAAAAGCAAACTGTAGATTTCAGAAATGCCGGAATACTTGATTTATTTAAGAGATGTTTGATTTTGTAACAACGTACCAAACCTAAAGTAAACAAAAATATTAGGATGTAGGCAGACAATATCAAATACTGCAATGACCCTAAGGCTAGCAACAACAACCCAACATAAAACAAAACGAAATCTTTAGCAGATGGCGCAGAGTAGGATACCAAACCGTCATTAGAAACTCGCCCTCTTAAGCTTAAATAAAACCTATTTAATGAGTAAAACAAAACGGGAACCCCAGCTACGAATGCCAAATTCAAGTGTGCATTTATTCTTGCAAACACATAAGGTGATAGACCAAATATTATTGCTGCAATGTAGGCCTTTATCTCCTTGTTTTCATCAACCTCATACATAGTTGCTATTTTCTTAAAACAGACAAAAGACACGTACATGTTCAGAAAAAGTACCAATACAACAGTTAGGTTATATGCAAGTACAGCGTTTACCAACATACTCAACAAAGCTCCAGTCAATATTGAGAAGGCACCATCAAAACCATAGCTATATTCAAAACCAAATGGATATCTCAATATATCTGTTTTTGCAAACGGGTGATTAAAATTTAAGAGGTTTTGCTTAGTCAAGTACATGAAACCAAAGAACTCATAATTATCACCACCATCACCCATAAGTCTTGAGGTTGGATTAAATGTGAAAAGTCCACTTAACAATAAACTGAAAAACAAGCTGATAAACAGTGCCTTCGAATTTGATTTTAATCTACTGACTGTGGAATCAATACTTGAAGAATTAAACAATTTCATACAAACATTATGCCATATAGGATATGTCTAAGTAAAAAAAAGCTTGAGGTATTAACATACACCGGATATATACATATAATGATAACTAGATGAATAGGAAAGTGTTTCTAGTAGCGGGAATATTGATATTGTTAGGTACTCTTAGTCACTTGTATGTTGGCGTGAATTCGAAAATCTGGGGAGATGAGGTACTGAGTATTTTTTTGGCTAATGGATATAACTATAAAGAATTACTCCTACTAAAAGCAGAGGTCATACATCCGCCATTGTACTATGTGATAACAAAACTGCTTTATGCTAAGTATTCTTCTTATCTCGTATTGAGAGTTCTGAACTTCATACTTTTCACTTTTACAACTTTGTTTTTTTACAAAACTCTCAAAGAGCTGAAAATGTCAGACAGGTATATAGGAATCTTTCTACTCATATGGTCATTTTCCCCTTATATTCTAAGATTCTCATATTCCATAAGAATGTATGCATTGGCAATGCTGTTTATGAGTTTATCGATGTACGTATTCATCAAGAGACAAACAACGACCGCCAAGTATAATAAGGTGCTACAAATTGCTATTGACATCCTAGGTATCTTATCCGTATATGGGTACGTTTATTGGCTTGCATTCAAAGCAACTTACACGATAACAGATATCATTATTGCAAAAATAAATAAACGCAAACATAAGGTCTGGGATACGATAAATAACACAACTATACTTGTGCTAGCAGTACTGTGTATAGCCCTAATCACATTTGCAAACAAAAACGAAATTGTTTCGAACAGGATCGCATGGTTACCTGAACAAAACATCCTGTTACCTTTTACAACATTGTCGACACTATTGGGTTGGAACAATTTCAAGCTAATGGAAGGACTTGCAAGCACCAATCAATACACAACGCTTAGCGGGTACTTAGGCGTAGCTGTGGCAACCACTTTTTTGGTTTTTGGGCTTAAGGAGATCATTGGTATAGCAGCGAAAAATGCTAGCGAGCGTGAACCTGAATATCTCTTTGCTCTGATAGCACTATTCATTCCGGCTTTTTTGTTGGCACTGACAGGTATGTTTCTGCTGGCAGACATAAACCTTTTTCATATAAGACAGTTGTTCCCAGTCGATATCCTGTCATTAATGCTAGTTTCGAATATTATTGAAACCCTAACAATAAGAATTAGGTTTATCGGAGTACTTGCACTGATAAGCATCTTAGCTGCCTATACGTTGTACATCTGGAATAATCACATTATCAAAGATCAAGCTTATATATACTGCACAAGCTGCGAGCACTTTCAAAAGTATCCAACATTAAAGCAATATGCAAATTTAGAAGACAGCCTTTTTACATTTGAGTACTGTGGAGCAAAGAGTTTTAACAATGCAGGACCAAAATGTATAGAGAAATACCTGGTTTTGATGAAAGATTACGATGAAATAAAAAAAGATCTCAAAAAAGACAATATAAAAGAGTTCATATTGCGTGATACATTCTTTAGCAAAGATGAAACTTCCGGAGCAGTAGTATTCCCAGAGTACGAATGTACAAGCGAAGCATTCGTGTATCTCCACTGCAAAAGTAAGTCTATTCAGTCAGATTGAAAATGCTCGAATAATACAGCCCACCTATATAATCCCAGGAACGGTAAGCTTTTACCTTTTGGGAAAAACTTTTAAGGGCTGCAGGATTTTCTAAAGCACTATAAATCCTCGACGATAAATCAGAATTCAATGGGAAAGTGACATCTTCTACAGTAAGTCCGACCTCTTTAAGACTGTCGCGCATGTCTTGGGTATTAAAGTAGACTCCTAAGGGTTGAGACAGCATTACACCGACCTCATAGGTAAATGCTAACGCCATAGGTCCAGAAGAAGACATAAACAATAAATAGGGCAATACAACCAAATCGGCAGCGGAGAAGTACAGTTCAATCTCTTCTTGTTTTACAAACCCTGGGGCGATTACATCTTTTTGACGAGCAAGTTCGAAAGTTTTGTTTATGAAAGCTTGATACTCAGGGTCATTCTCATGATTGGGGTTGGGACCACCTGCTAATATAAGCTGGTAACCATTTTTGTTCTCCCAATTTTCCAACAACACATCAACACCTTTGTATGGAGAGAGGAAGCCAAAGTAGAGGATGTAACTTTTTTCAGGGGACAGCTTGAGGGCTTTTTTGGCATCTTGCTTATTAAGTGGAGCTTTTTGCTCAACGGCATGAGGTATCACCAATATTTTGTCTCCCCGACCTAACCTATCTTTTAGTTCCTGCTCAAAAACTACTATACGTGAAGCACTTAACAATACTAAATTGTAGAAAATCTTGCGGGAAAGTTTGAAAAATAACCCCTTCAACTTATTTTTCTCAAAAACTTCAACCTCTGAAACCACTTGATGTAAAACTAGAGTAATATCTTTACCTGAACATCGTGCAAATACAGTCATTAGTACTCCCAGTAGCGCATGAGGAAATCCACCAAACATAAACATTTCAAATTGAAGCAAGACATTCTTGGAGGGGTGGCGTAAAACAGACACGAACATTTTGAAAATGCTTAGCAGATTTTTACGTTTCCAATTACGTGTAACATGCATATTAGAGTCAACATAAGACTCAGCTTTATCCAGGATTTCCGCAAATATATCAATTTTAATATCGGGATCTTTTTTAAGAATAGCTAAGAGTGTATTCTTGGCGTAACTAGCGACACCAACCGTTTTGCTACCATGAAGAAGTCCATTTTCAGGGAAACTGGTTATAACTAAAAGTTCTAACATACTGCATACTATAGTAGCAGTTTTAGGATAATCTAAGCAATTTCCTGTTTGTAACGAACTTTATAGCTTTGTTGAAATGATACTTACCTGTAACTTCGTAATAACGAATTTTCAAAAGCTCGACAAAAGATGTTAAAACAGCCTTTCTTAAGCTTACCTTCGTATCTTTGTCATCATACCAGTACACAGCTCTTTCACTGATTTTATAACCCAGCTTTCTAGCTAGAAACAAAAGCTCAGCATCATATCCCCAACGCTTTATTAAACTTCTAGGAAATATAGCGTCCTTAGCTTCTTTTGAAAAAGCTTTAAACCCACATGTAAAGTCTGTAACCCATGTATTGAGTATCAACTTTGAACAGAGAGTAAATCCTTTACCTAAATATTCTCTTACAAATGGTTGATGAACTTTTACGGTTGATTCTCCGTTCTTTCTGGTACCAACGATAACATCAGCCCCTTCTTGCATAAAAGGTATGAATTTACCAAACTCTGACAATGGGGTAGACATATCAGCATCAAAGAAAAGTGTGTAATCTGACGTAGACTCAGCCATACCTACTTTAATAGCATTACCTTTGCCTTCATTAGGGCTATAAGATATCACTACCTCAGTAGCATGTAACACTTTTTCGATAGATTCCTTAGCCTCCATAAGAAGCTTAACCGTAGCATCCTTGCTACCGTCATCAACAAAAATTACTTTCTCAAGCTTAACACCGTCGTAATTAAAGCCTTGTGTTAAAGCTTCAATTGTCTTACTTATTCTTTTTTCCTCGTTATACACTGGTATAACAAATGATAGAGTTTTCATTATAGCTTTCTGACTTCTTAAATAGTTACGGGCAGCGGTTGAAGTCTCCTAATAATTCGCTATGGGATAATATTTACACGTTGCGGCCCATAGTGTCAATAGGTAATTTTTGGAATAATATAGGCACTTTTGTATCCGGACTTAATTAATATTGCTGTCTAGATATAAAAAAAGACCCTTGGAAGGTCTTGTGAATTAGGTTCAATATTAAATTGTTAGTATTCCACTATTAACCCATAAGTAGTACTTGTGAACTAATAGCGGAAAGGTAGCATAGTGCTTGCAATTTGAGGGGAGAGTCGGGTAGGCTTTGGGCCGTCCTTTTAAGTCTTTCGACACATTCTCTTCCTCCTCGTGCTAGCGCTATGCTACCTGATCCACATGCTATTTGATGATGTTAGGGGTTGACGTTAACGGCCGATGCGGATGCGGTATTCAGCGATTTGTTCGGCGGTGGGCATGGGGGTGACACGGTTGGATTCGGCGCGCATATCGGTCAGGGTGTACCCATATTCCTCAGCGGTAATGCCTTCACCAACGAACAATGTATCACCATCTTTTTCCCAATCCGTATCGAACATGTTGCCGTACAGCGGCAGATAGCGGATAGTGGCGTCAGAGGCCTGAATTGTTACCGCGCTTCCGCCTGAAACCCAAAACATCACACCGGTGGCCGGGCTATTCGATGTAACTTGCCAGCGGGCAATCACGTTTCCTTCATTGTCACGTTCTTCAGCAGGCAGTTGGAAAGTGATGACAACCTGGTTGCCTTGGGCATCTAAAACACCTTTGGCATTAAAGTTGTAAGCCCATGGTTCATCACCGACGACATTCCAGCCATTGTAGCCAGTGAGGTCGGCCGTAAAAGCCAGCTTTTCGTCATCAGAGTAGTTGACTCCAGGGCCAACCGGGATACGTGCTTCGGCGGCGGCCAGTTCGGCTTCGGCGGCGGCCAGTTCGGCGGCCAATTCGGCTTCAGCGGCATTGTCGGTTACCACGCGGGTAACAACCACGGTTTCGGCGCCAGGGGTTTCTTCGGCGATTGTGGCATTCGAGTCATTGGAGGCAACGCCACCTAAAAGCAGATACCCGGCCAAAGACAAGACCCCACACAGTAACATAACCACTGCGATACCAACAATCCACGGCATGGCCTTGTAACCAGTCGTGGTTTCAGTACCACCTTCATTAATCTGTACGTTTTCTTGAGACATTTTTCTCTCCTTAAAGAGTTGGTTGATGGTCGAAGCCTATGCTTCAACCATGATAAACGGTAAAAAAACGATATATCGGGTTAAAACCAAACTACCTTACCACGGACGCCAATCGCGCCAGGTCAGTTTACGGACCACGGGACGGGACGCCGGAGCGGGCTAAGCATTTTGCTGTTGTTGCTGTTGAATTACGATCGTCATGTCAATATCCTCCATCAGATAGACTAAAAAAAATGTGGATAAATTTATGTTCACGCGCGTGACCATAACAAATAAAAGGTACCAAAAGTATCTCTGATACTCTTTATATGTTATGGCACACACCTGAAACAACAATATCCACTATAGTCTCCTATAGAAGGTTTGTTTAACATCATTAAACATGTGGAATTTTCAAAGTTCTCAGCTAATCGCTAAAAAATTGCAACTGCTGAATAGAGACTCCTTAAAACATATTAAAGAGGCTAAGATTCAGAAGTCGATTCATTGGACAGGTAGGTAAAGATCAAGGCGAAAATTTATGTGCTCATTCTACAATGAAACACAAAAATTGTCAAACTATAGGTCACTTTGTTGGTTTGGTTTTTGTGGAAATTTTCTTTGCGTCGCGCGTCTCTCAAACGAACGTAATAATACTATTAGATGTGGTTTTTGTCAATCAAAAGGGGGTAGTGCTAAGGGATTTATTTTATGACTGACTATGCAAACTTTAGGGAATAGCACACATTAAGAACTCTGCTAAACATAAAGTGAACAATGCTAATATAAAAGGGTATAAAATTAAGTAAAGTTAGTCTATGAAAAAAGCTATTAAATACAATCCAATACTTACTACTGAGGAACAAGAGCTGGAAAGCGCCATAGGAAATAACGAATATGTATCTGCTGAAGATATCGTCAAGATACGAGATGAGGTGTCGGAAGCGGCAATTAACTATCTCCTAGAACAAAAATCCAAAAACATAACATTAAGAGTTGGTGTCGCGGACTTGGCGACTTTCAGAGCAAAAACAAAAGAAAAAGGCATACCATATCAAACTGCTCTAAATATGTTTATCAGACAATACAATAGAGGTAAAGTAATTCTGGAGGCTTAGCCCTAATTCTAGGGAGTAATAATATTGATCTCTTTGAATTTATCAAAATCGTTACCGTTGAACGTTACTATGGAATTGATGCTGTTACTAAGGGCAATTGCGACAAGATAAGTATCAAAAACTTGATTTGCTACCACTTTATACTTTTTTAGCAACTCTACAAAAACTTTATGCGTACGATCAGTGGGCAACACAAAACTGTAGAAACTCTTTTTAATAGCCTCAATATTTTTTAGTGCTTCCTCAGTTTTTAGTGGCTGTATAAACTTAGCATGCGTAACTACACGTATATACTCGTTCACGTTTTGATTACATAAAACAAGCCCCGTGTAATTACTCTTCATATAAGCCACAGATTCCGCATGATGTGCAGAACTGCTGTCTGTTGAATAAACTAATATATTTGTATCCACTAAAATGTTGTTTTTAGTTGAGGTCATATATCATTTCCCTATCAACTTTTTTTCTTTTTAAACCAAGGTTAGTGGTTTTTATTTCATCTAGATGATGCTGGTTAGGAACGGGAATATCAGTCACTTCATATCTACCACTTGTATAGTCTTCTAATAGTCTATTAACTACTTCGCTCAGAGATTTGTTTTTCTCTAAAGCCTTGATCTGTGCGGACTTTTTGATATTTTCATTAAGAAGTAGGGTTGTACGTATATGCATACATGCATATTTACATACCTTGATTTTCTTGTCAATCTGTAACAACATAACATATACATTTTATACATCTCGACACTAGATACATTTGATATTAGAGTCAAACCTATAAAAACAATTTCAATCAAACATACTAAGAATTCTTTTACGATGCGGCATAGAGAAAAGGTCATACTAGAAACAGCAGGAATGTGGAAGGACTACAAATTAAAGAATAGAAAACAGTCTAGACTATGAGATATCATTTATTATTCAAAGTGATGAGATAAGCACTTGATAACATATCAAACACTTTGACTCTACCTACAGCTAAAAGAACCGATTGCTTAAGAATATTTTTATATTACAATCCCTTTAACTATGAAAAATTCCGAGGTAACTTTAGAGAATTTAAAAGCTTTGTTAAAGGAAGAGTTTCAGGCTTTTAGAGCTGAAATGGATGAGCGAATAACTGCGTCTGAAAGAATAAATGATGAAAAAATTGTAGTACGAATTAAGGAAAACACTGAGCATTTGAAGGGCTTTATGGAAGGTATGTTGCACGAATTTCGCATTGAGATAAACAATACTCTCAACAAGAAGTTCGACAAGCTATATGACTATCTGGGCATGGAACTCAGTCAATTTGTCCTTCGTAGCGAGCTTAATATGGACAACACTGACAGAGTGCAAGACGCTCTAGATAGAGCAGACCAATACAAGAGTGATCCAAAGACACCGCCTTGGCGCCGCAAGATATAAATACATTGAATACTTTAGCTGATTTTCCCCTCGTTTACTTCTTTTAAATTTCTCAAAAGATTAAATAATTATGAAATGTTTAACGACGTCGTTGTATATACTAAATCTAATAATCTCCGCACGTATTGGACCTGACTTTTTACGTAGGGTCTAGTTGCTCAGAAACCAGGCCTTGCCACAATTTCAATGTAATAAGCAACGCTCTAACCTCCATTAGATATTTCATGGTCTTGTCACCTTTTGCTGTCACCATAGGACAAAACACACTTTTTCAAATATATATAACCTATAATCACTAAAATCTAGATTAGTTTCAAATGTTTTTTTTACCATGAAAACAACTTGTAACTACTCCCATTCTAATCCTCATCGCTTGTTATGTAATGATTGCCTCGATACTATGTATTTAATTCCTGCTTCACCTGTCCTGAAGCATGGCATTATTCGCTGAAAGCTTTGTCTTTTAGCTAATGTTCGTAAAAAAAACACTCTGTGGTTGTCGCTTCTTTAGTCGCTCCTTATGGAGTGTTTTTTTTCGTTATTTTTGTAAAACTACTATACGAGGTTATTTCAAAAGTTCAGTGAAAACCATTTTTCCGGCTGTAGTCTGAATAAGCTTAGCCACTACAACGTCAACGTTTTCTTCTACTAGGTTTTCTCCTTCAGATACTACTATCATTGTTCCATCTGGTAGGTAACCTAACCCTTGTCCTTTTTCTTTACCTTTTTGTACGATTTTAATGTTGAGGGTATCCCCCGGCACATAGGCTGGTTTGAGGGCTTCTCCAAGGTCATTAATGTTTAATACGTCAACACCTGAAACCTTTGCGACTTTATTTAGGTTAAAATCAAGTGTCATGAGTCGTAATTTATTTTCTTTTGCTATAGCTACCAAGGCTTTGTCAACCTCGGAGTGAGTGCTTTCCCCCACTATAATGACCTTAGCATGTTTTTTAAGTTCATTTATCATGTCCAAGCCACGGCGACCTTTTTTGCGCTTTATGTCATCTTTGTTATCCGCAAGCAAATGAAGTTCGTTAACAACAAATTTAGGTATTATTAGGTTATTGATTAAAAACCCTGTTTTGGCGATTTCCAATACCCTACCGTCAATCAACATGGAGGTATCTAGCAGAATACCGTCCTTAACTCGATCCTTTATGTCCTTTTTGTCTCGCTTTTTACGCTCTTTTTCGCGAAGCTTTCGGGAAGCCTCCATACGCGACGTGTACTGATTCCAAAAATCACTGGCCATATTGTATGTGGTGTTAACAATAAGCTCTTCAACCCAGTATTTTATTTTCAAAAAGTACTGAGGTAAAAGATAAAAACCAAACAAACCTGTCATTGTAGCTAATAAAAACTCTGCCAAAAAAGGTACTCCAAAAAGAGGAAATTCTTGAAAATAAGAAGTGTTGGAATAAGTAAAGCCAAGTATAAAAAAAAGCGCACCAAGTACGATTTTGACTATTAAATTAACTTCTTCACGTCTAAACTGCATTGCAAATTAGAGGGCTTTTTGGATAGCCTCACTTAAGTAACGGGCATTTTTTGGGCTTAAAACGTTGGAAAAACCAAGTTTTTTAGCTTCTTTTATTCTTGAGTCTAGGTTAGATACTTGTCTGATTTCGCCTAATAAGCCACATTCTCCTATTGCAGCAACCCCAGGCTTTATAGGTTTATCGCGAAGAGATGATGCAATAGCCAAACAAACAGCAAGGTCGATTGCGTAGTCGCTTACTTTGAATCCACCAACTACATTAACATAAACATCATGATTTGAAAGGTTCAAATTAGCTCGTTTTTCTAAGGTGGCTATCAAAACCTGTAACCTGTTAGCATTTATACCACTTGTAGTACGTCTCGGGTATCCGAATGCGGTTTTTACGGTTAGGGCTTGAACCTCAAACAAAATGGGTCTGTAGCCTTCCATAACAACCGTCACACAAGTACCAGGCACATCATGATCCTTGCCACTTAAAAATATGTCTGAGGGATTAGTGACCTCTACAAGACCATTCCCCTGCATTTCAAACATACCTACTTCCGATACGGCCCCAAAACGGTTTTTTGCTGTTTTTAATAGTCTATATAAGTGTTGAGTGTCGCCTTCTAGATACAAAACAGTATCTACTATGTGCTCCAACACTTTAGGACCAGCAACTGTACCCTCTTTAGTAACGTGGCCTACCAAAATAACAGGAATATGAAGACGCTTAGCTAAGGTTGTAAGCTCTTGAGCACATTGCCGAACCTGCCCAACAGAACCTGCTACACCTGTTAATGAATCACTATTCAGGGTTTGCACTGAATCAACAATGATTAAACTTATATTTTCACTTTGTGCGGAGCTTTCTAGTGTCGCTAGTATAACCTCCAAATTGATCTCAGGTATAACTAGTAAATTGTCAGGGTGATATCCCATTCTTTCGGCTCGTAACTTTATTTGCTGAGGACTCTCTTCTCCGCCAACGTAAGCAACAACTTTTTCTAAATTTTTGAAACTTTTAGCTAGTTGAGTTAATAAAGTACTCTTACCAATACCTGGCTCGCCTGCCAAAAGACAAACCTGACCGGGTACAAAACCGCCGCCTAACACTCTATCGAATTCGCCAATGCCTGATGAAACTCGTTGAGTTTGCTTTGAAGTAACTTCAGATAGATATATCGCTTTCGATGAAGCTTGTGAAGAGGCTGTTTTACCCGACTTCGAACTACTTTGTACCACAGTTTCTACAAGAGTGTTCCATGCACCACAACTGGCACACTGACCAGACCATCTAGGGCTTTCAGCAGCGCAACTTTGACAAATATATAGCGAACGACTTTTTGCCATTACCCCATTCTAGCATTAAACAGGCAACTTCTAGGTGAGTGTTTTGTATGAATTTTCTAGGGAAAAGAGGAATTTAAAAGTTTTGGTTTGGATGTGACGAACGCTCTTAGTTATTTGGTTTCAGCAAGCTTGTTAGGCTAAAGAAACTAATTTTAAGATACGTTCGTCACATCACAGATCGAAGGAAGTTTCACAGCGTATCCAGCCAACTATCGTCCAGCTTCATCTTCACATTGACCTTGTCCGGTACAGTCACCGTTACAGTTACCGTTACATTGACCTTGTCCGGTACAGTCACCGTTACAGTTACCGTCGATTTAGCAGTAGTCTGCACTAAAACTTTCGTGGATGCCATGTCAAAAATCTCCTTGTCTATTGTTTTTTTGCCCCTTTGGGCATGGTTTATAAGCTGACAGTGAGTATACTACACTATAGGGTATTAGTCAAGTTGGGGATTACCTATTTTTTGGTACTAACAGTTAGCTTATTCCCTACTGTAGAAGCTTTTAGTAATAAAGGTCGAGATTTATGTTTTAGTAGTATTTCGGCTATTTTATCCAGCAACTCCTTTTCTACGGTTCGACGCAATGATCTAGCGCCATATTCCTGAGAATATCCCACTTTAAGTAGATATTCTTTGGTTTTTAAGTTAACTTTTAGGTATACGTCTTGCTCTTTAAGCCTTTTATCTACCTCACTAATGAAGAGTTCGAGTACCTCCATTTGGTCGTCTTTGGTTAGTCTTCTAAAGACTACTACTTCGTCAAAGCGATTCAACAACTCCGGTCTCAAGATTTTCTTCAAATTTTCCTTTAGGTGCTTTTCTACCACAGCATCATCGGCAATTTTAATATTTTCTTTAAAGCCTATTTCTTTGTTGTGAAGTATTTCGGTACCCAAGTTGCTGGTTAGTACAATAATTGCTTTTGAAAAGTCGAAAGTATTGCCTTTTGCATCGGCAAGTTCTCCCTCTTCGGTTATTTGCAAAAGTATATTTAAAACGTCAGGGTGGGCTTTTTCAATTTCATCGAATAAAACCACACTTTCTGGTTGAAGTGCTATTTTGGAGGTGAGCTCGCCTCCTTCGTTATAACCAACATATCCTGGTGGCGAGCCAATTAGTCTGGCTACAGTGTGTTTTTCGCTGAAATCGCTCATATCAAGACGTATAAGATGATTGTCTTTTACTTGACCAAAGGCTAAGGAGGCTAAGACTTTAGCTAATTCGGTCTTACCTACTCCGGTTGGGCCCAAAAACAAAAAACTACCAATTGGTCGATTTTTGGCACGTAAGCCAAGTCTTGACCGAATTAGCGCCTTAACAACACTATCCACTGCAAAGTTCTGGCCAATAATCTTTTCTTTCATTTTGGTAGCAAGGTTGCTGAGATATTTGCTATCAATAGGTTCATCTACCAAAGTAAAGTTCATGCTTTCTAGAGCTGTGTTTACATCTTTTTTGCTTAGTTTGATGGGCTCGGCATAAACCATGTTGTCTTCAAATGCAGTGAGAGTTGTCTCCAAATCGTTAAGTTTAGTTTGCAACCTAATGGCACTTTCATATGCTCCCTTGTCTATGTTTTTGTCTATTTTGTCCATTATTACTACTGTTTTATCTACCATGCTTTTGTAATCTTTAGGTACGCGGTTTTTTTTAACTAATAAGTGCGCGCATGCTAAATCCAGCAGTTCAATTGCTTTGCGAGGAAAATGGGTATTCATTTCATTACTTTTTGCTGTTTTATAAATATGGTCAATCACGTTATCTGAAACGTTTATGTTGTGGAACTCCCCTAATGATTTGGCTTTGATACGCAGCATGTCTTTAACTTCTTTTTCTGGGGGTTCCGGGATTTCCAAAACTGTAAAAGTATCAAGCATGTGAGAATTATCCATCATTATTTTTTCATATACAGCCGTGTTAACAGATGCAATGAAGTTTATGTCCGTTGTTTCAAGTATATCCTTGAAGATTGGCAGAAGTATCGGAACCCCAACACCTGAGTTTGTAGAGATAAATAAGTTCTGGAAATTCTTGAGTACCAGGATAGTTCTTTTTAATCCTTTTAGCTCCTCTTGCAGGAATAAAAGGCTTTGATCAATGCTGCCTTTGTTAGCTATTCCAGTTAAATAGCTCATTAAATCAAACTCAACTACTGAATAACCTGCTAGCAGGGCCGGTATATCAAGGTTGTTTATACTACTAACTAACAAATTAATTAATGAGGTTTTACCAACACCCGGTTCACCTACTAACAAAACGTTAGCATTATCCTTCTTTAATAGTATTGAGGTTAATTTATCGAGTTCTGTGCGCATCACTAAAGGATCACTTGCGCTACGTAACATTTGTTTGTTTAGGTTTTGGCTGTAGGTGCTAAGGATTACGTTATCTTTACGCTCATTTATGAAGCTAAGGGCACGAGGAAAAATATTTAACCCCAAAAGGTGTTTTTTTACTTTTTCAAAGTCTGGAGAGCTGGTTAGCTTAAGTAATGCAAGAAAGAAGTGTTCAGTACCAACGTACGAATGATCCATTTTTGAAGCTTGGTGGTATGCCTCGGTTACCAACTGGTTTAAATCAAGCTCGGCTTTACGATTAATTTTAAGTCGTGGAAAATTCTGAATTAAAACCGCACCTAAACCTGATGCATCAGTTATATAGGCAACAATATCACTACACTTAACAGGAAGCGAGTTGGTACCTTGATTGAGTGCGGCCAATTCTTGAAGAACGGCGCGAGCACGTTGTGTAAGCTTATTAAGAGACATATTTGCTTTAGTTACTCGGCGAGTCTTTTAGTACTTAATGCCAATTTTTGCTTAGAACCATCAACATTAGTAACTACAGCTGTAACCTCATCGCCAACCTTTAAAGGACCCTCAGCTTCGGAAACGTGAATTAAGCCATCAAGACCTTTTTCTAGGTTCACAAATGCACCAAAAGGCACAATTTTGCTGACTACACCCTTAACAACAGCTCCTTCAGGATATCGTGATTCAACACCATCCCAAGGATTCTGAATAAGTTGCTTCACACTAAGAGCTAGTTTTTGAGAACCCTCATCAATCCCTAGGACTTTTACAGTTATTGGAGACCCAACACTGTAATAATCGCCTGGATTGCTTACTTTTTCCCATGCTATTTCGCTAATATGTACCAAGCCCTCGATACCATCAAGATCTACAAACAATCCAAAAGGCATAGTTCCGGTTACAACACCAGTTAGCACATCACCTGAGGTGATGTTACCGAGTCTTTCCTGACGTACTTCATCACTATAGGCAACGTTAGCGTCTTTTTCAGATAGAACTAATCGGTTTTTCTCACGATCAAACTCAATTACTTTTACCTTTAGATTTTTGCCAGCAAGTACTTTCAAGGTTTCTTTAAGCTCAGTCTCATTACCTGCTGCAGTTTTCGCTAAATCATCAGTAAAATGCACACGATCCAAATGAGACAGGGGTACGAAACCTCTTAATCCCATACAATCGACCAACAGACCACCTTTGGTGTATTCCAATACTTCAACCTCTAGAGTTGTACCAAATTCAAATGCATCTTCAATTGTTTGCCATTTTTTATCTTTTTCCGCGCGTTTGAGTGATAAAACTATATAGCCTTGATGGTTTTCGGGCTGAACAACCATTGCCATAACTTTATCGCCTGGTTTGAGGTTCTTATGAGATTTGTCTGAGTCTACTAGCTCCTCACCTGAAATTATTCCCTCAGATTTAGCACCAACGTCTAACAAGATTTCACCTGAAGTAACAGCAATAACTGTACCTTCGATTAATTCACCAAACTCAAACTGTCTAATATCTACTTTATGATCGGCTAACAGTTTAGCCATTTTTGAATCTTCTTTGTGGATTCTACGAGCTTTTGACATATAAAAATTAAATTGTGCTTTGCTTAAATATTTACTATTGTGTCGAAAAACAAAGCTTTGAACATTTCGACTCAATTATTAGGGCGAAGGCATTATATCGAACAAAAGGCTCAATTACAACCATAAATCAAATAGTTAGAAGTTTCCGCTGAACCGGGTACAACCTCATAAGCTACGCTGTTAAAAAAATCCGACATGCGCGAAGTAAACTCTGCTATTTTAACCCCTGCTTCAACTTTTTTGAAAGTATAGTTAAAGACTACTAAACCTTTCGGCTTAGTTATGGCATGCAGCTGCTTGAAAAAAGTCGCGAAATCAGCAACGGGGACAAAAAAACCCCCTCTAAACAAATCAACAAAAAGAACATCGAAACGTGGTGAAGTTTTAATATATTCAAAAGCATCCGCCGTAATCAACTTTAGATTTGGAATCTCGGAAAAGCTAAAAAACCTTTTGGCAACGTCGATCATTATTGGATCAATCTCCACCGCCACTAGATGTGCTCGGGGTAAAGATTCAGAAATATAGCGTATTGCTGTCCCACTGCCCATACCAAGAAATAATACGTTCTCCGCTGTGGGTTTAAGTTTGATAATAATTTCGGCAGCTTTATGCCAATAACCCGAGCGAGCATACGATGATGAATAATCGGCGGACTGGGTAACACCATCAGAAAGAAGTTTGGTGACACCAAAAGCCTTTACTACCATCACATGGCCATTATATGGAGATTGAGCATCAAATAGAACTTTAGGCTTAAAAAAATCAAACATAACTATAATGAAACCCCAAATACCTTTGAGATAAAACCAAGCAATTTATTAAATACTTTCATCTGTGGGTATGGATAGCGGATATCACGGCCACCAAACTTCTCCTTAAAATCAGTTAATCCTCCCCAATGTTGCGTAGACTTAAATCTTGAGTCCATAATTCCCTCAAAGTCTAGAATATGATAACCAAGTCGCTTAAAATATAAGAAAGATTCCCACACAAGCTCGTAACCGGTTTTATTCTTACGACCAATGTGACTAGTACCTCCATGTAAATACCAAACCCTGTTTCCATAACCTAAATAGAATTTACCACCGCATAAATTATTATCTTTATCGTAAACAAGGGTAAGAAATGAGTGATCTTGGAATATCGCCACCTTATTAAGTAAGTCATGAAAGCTTTGAATATGAAAGTTCTTAGCCCTTGAAGTCTCTTGTGCAAGTACATAAAAATCTTTCAAGACGTCTTCACCGGGGCACTGAAATATTTCAACACGCGCCTGCTCACGTCGTGCACGATTCACCGAATATTTAGCACTTTTGGAGAGATTTTCCCATAAAACACCTTCATCCAATACTAAATCTATTTGAGAAGTAGCGGGGGGTGCCAAATTAAAAGTACTTTGGATATAACCGGATGTAGTTAAAAGATCGGCTTGAAGCTCATCACTAGGCTCAATTTTTAAAACCTGAATCTTCTTTTCAGTGCAAAAAGCCTCTATTTCGGCTAGATCATCTGCTGTAAGAGAAAACGGTCGCTGAACCTTACCAACCTTTAACAAACCAGCGCTCTTGTAATAGAACAAGACATCATTTTTGGTTGTCAGAGTGTTCCAACCTAAGGTTGCAAGGTAAGACGACCACTTATCTGATTGTCGGAAATCTTTAACTAAATCTACCATTGTCGTTATTATGGGGGTTTTCATGCGAATAAAAAAGCCCTAGGTGGTATAGATGATAAGTCTGTAATCCACGAAGGGCTTTTTTTGGGACAAAACCTACTGGGCAATGAAGTTGAAAAACCAACGAATATAACTTGCGGGTTTTTCGATTATTTCATCAACGCCTAAGGCTCGATACCGTGTTATGCGGTCGGCATCCATGCGCGCTGATGCGGCGACCACCACGGCTAATGGATCAAGGCTCTTGATCATGCTTACGCACGCAAACCCATCCATCCTATCACGACCGAGATCGGTATCGGTTACATATGTCCGATACCTCATACCAACCGACATAACCGCCTGAAGAGCTTCACAGGAGGGAAACACATCAAAGTCCACCCCTGGAATAAACACCTCTGACAAGATATCCACAACCCCAGATAATAAATCGGGGTCGTCGTCCACTACTGTGATTGTCTTTCGTGGGCCACCCACCGCTAGATCAGCGATTGCCATAAACATTAAAACAATCAGTAGTAACCAGTACCAACGAAGGTTCAAACCGCCACTACGGGCGTCACGTCGTTCCAAAACTGCAGTACTCATAGATCTCTCCTTCTACGATTTAAGATAGGGCTACATACTAGCAAAAAGGGGTTAAAAAGGCAAAAAAAAACGGTCCGGGTTTTTGCGAGTAAATTTGATCAATTAGTCAAATTTATAAAGTCGCAAGACCCGAACCGTTGAACGATAATCAAAATCAATTAGGGGAACAGGTTATTAATCAAGGATGGAATATCCTCGTTGCCTTTTCCCCAATCATAACATTGGCCACGGTCAAGTTCTGTTCGAAACTGCTTTACCAAATCAAACTTTTGTTTGTTCATGATGTCGATGTCATCGACATCCCCAAACAAACGGAAAAAATCTGGCTTAGTGACTGTGGCAGGTGTCAATCCGTTTACTGTCATGACCCCACCGGGACCAAACCACTGTACAACCTCTCGAGAGACCGTTTCAAAATTGGCGCTTTTTTCAAGATGTTTTGTTTGCTGTTAAAGG
>CAZXUJ010000002.1:86264-191121 GCA_964643995.1 uncultured Candidatus Saccharibacteria bacterium | reverse complement strand
GGATTAAAAATACCAAAAATATTCTGAAAAAAGCGCCAGAAATGAAACGGTCTCGCCATTTACTGTACGCCGTAAGGCGAATTCCAAAAAGAGAGGATTTTGATGCAAAAGAAGCTAGTGTTGTTGTTTTGGTACTTTTGGTACTTTTGGGTTGTCATGTGCGCAGTCTCATGGCCTTCGCTAATGGCAATGGTGGCGGCACATATTTTGTTTTTGGTTTGGCTAAATTTGCCAAATCCAAATTTTACCAAGCTCGCCCTTGGGGATTTTTTTCTTGCTATCATACCAAACACGCCGGAGAATCAAACCAAGATTGGTCGGGTCCGTGCCGTGTGGTGTCAGTAAAAACGCCTTGTTGTTTTGAATAATGGTGTGATGGTCCTGGCCTTCTTGGCAGTCGCTGCGTCAATGACGCTTACTGTTCTGTCCATGCTGACTGTCGTTGCGGCAGTGCCCCGGTAACAATCTGTGTGTCGAGAGTGACTTTGCAAAATTTATAAAACAAATCTGTATCGCAAAGTCACTCTCGACCACAAGTCTTTCCATTCAACTCAACTATGTTAAGATATTAGTCATGGAAATTACTTATCTCGCACACTCTTGCTTCGAAATTAAAAATGATAATGTGACTTTATTGATAGATCCCTTTGACGATAAAATTGGATATAAAATGCCTAAACAACAGTGTGATGTTTTGTTGTTGTCTCATGACCACTATGATCATGCTAACAAGTCTGCCGTAACTGGATATAGACTGCTAATTGATACTCCCGGTGAGTATGAGGTTGCGGGTGCTTCGATTATGGGTTTGCCCACCTTTCACGATAATTCTGAGGGGTCTGAAAGAGGAAAAAATAATATCTATGTTATTGAAATTGACGGCATCAGTATTATGCATCTCGGTGATTTAGGCCACGAACTAAGTAAAGATACTTTAGAAAAGCTTCCAGAAATTGATGTTTTGATGATTCCAGTTGGTGGTGTTTATACTATTGATGCCGAGGTTGCTGCAAAAGTTATATCTTCTTTAGAGCCCGGTATTGTAATTCCTATGCACTATCAAACCCCAAAACTAAAGGTTGATGAGAATTTAGCAGGCGTTGATAAGTTTTTGGAGGAAATGGGTGTCGAGACTCCAAAGAGTTCCAATAAGCTAAAGTTGTCAAAAAGAGCAGATATTCCAGAGGAAACCGAAGTTTTAGTATTGAATCCTACTGCCTAGTCTGCCCAGAGGTATAAGTTATCTATATGGCCGGAAAAAGGGGAACCCCAACTAATCAAAATTCTAATAGTGTAGGTGTACCTCCTCACGATGTTGAGGCGGAAAAATCTGTACTTGGCGCCTTACTGATTGATCGGGATGCCATAGTAAAGGTTGTTGAATTTTTAAGATCAGATCATTTTTACGACTATCGTCATCAGCAAATATACACCGCGATCATGAATCTATATGAAAACCGTAAGCCTGCCGATTTAGTTACTGTACCGAGTGAACTCAAAAAATTAAAATCCTTAGAAGACGTTGGCGGAGTTTCTTACCTCACAGAGTTGGTCAATGCTGTGCCTACAGCTGCAAATATTGAGCACTATGCAATGTTAATTCGCGACGATTCGATAAAAAGAAACTTGCTTACGGTAGCTGGTGAAATAGGCACGTTAGTATTCAAAGAGCCTAATGTCGAAAATTTACTGGATACTTCGGAGCAAATGCTTTTTTCAGTTTCACAGGATAAGACACATCAAGAGGTTAGACAGGTTAAGGATATACTCGAAGTGACCTTTGAGAGATTAGATGAGCTAAGTAAAACGAAAGGTTCTTTACGTGGCGTTCCTACGGGACTCCCAACTTTAGATAAAATGTTATTTGGATTGAAAAAGGGTGAGTTAATAATTCTCGCCGCACGGCCTTCGGTTGGTAAATCATCCTTGGCGCATAATATCCTGCAGCATGCTTCAATCAAACATGGAAAAGGAATTTTGTTGTTTTCTTTAGAAATGGGTGAGGAATCTATTGTAGATAGATTGATCTCTGCTCAAGGAGATATTGATAACTGGAGGATTTCTACTGGTAACCTTGAGGAGGAAGATTTCGAAAAGTATTCTATAGCTTCAGGTGAACTTGCCGAAGCACCTATTTTTATTGATGATACCCCAGGTATAAGTGTTCTTGAAATGAGAACCAAAGCAAGACGTCTTGTGCTAGAACATCAAATAGATCTAATTATCGTAGACTACATGCAACTGATCAGAGCACCACAAGCTGAGAGTCGTGTGCAGGAAGTCTCAAAAATATCTCAAGCACTAAAAAACTTGGCCCGTGAGCTCAATGTTCCAGTTTTAGCACTTTCACAGCTATCTAGAGCCGTTGAACAACGTGGGGGAGATAAAAGACCGCAATTATCAGATTTAAGGGATTCGGGTTCTATTGAGCAAGATGCGGACGTTGTTATGTTTTTGTATCGTCCTGATGAGGAGGATCGCGAAAATTTGAACTTGTTGGTGGCAAAACATAGAAATGGCGCTACCGGGGAGATGGACCTCTATTTTAAAGGTGAACGTACTAGGTTCTTTGAACGTGCCAGATCCCAATCTCACGATGAGTGATATAACAGAGTTAATCACCGTAGGTGATATAATTGCTCGTACTTAATTTGTTTATTTGCCGTGGTGGCGGAATGGTATACGCGTTGGTCTCAAAAACCAATGGGCAATATGCCCGTGAGGGTTCGAGTCCCTCCCACGGCACCAGATGACTTAGTAAATTTGCTATAATGACCCTATGTTAGCCTCAGATTTAAAGACAGGTACAATATTTAAAGAAAACAACACACCGTTTTTGGTTGTGAAGTATACTCATACAAAAACCGCACGCAGTGGTGCTACAGTTAAGGTCAAGGCGAAGGATCTCATTTCAGGTAACGTTTTTGAAAAAAGCTATAATTCCACTGAACGCATTGAGGATGCCGATGTTACTAGAAAAAATGCAACTTACCTTTATCAGGAGGCTAATGGCTATGTGTTTATGGATCCAACGACATATGAGCAGTTCACGATTACTGAGGATGGGGTAGGGGATAGTGTTAAATTTTTGCGTGAGGGTGAAATAGTTCAAATAATGTCATTTGAGCAAAATCCCATTTCCGTAGATTTACCTATTACTATGGATTTCGAGGTCACGTATACCGAGCCCGGGTATAGAGGAAATACTGTCTCCAATGTTTATAAGGACGCAACATTAGATAATGGTGCCGTTGTAAAAGTCCCCTCATTTATTAAGATTGGAGAAAAAGTTAGAATTGATACTCGCAGTGGCGACTATGTGTCAAAAGCCTAATATTTTAGTCGATGACTATGTCAGGAACCATCAATATCTCAGGTTACAACGTCTCTACAATTTTTATCATTCTTTTTCTATCCGCCTTAATTTCAATGTTTGTTTACTGGTATGAAGCTCAGCGGGATGGTTTTGATGAGGAAAGTGCTCTTGATCTATTTTTAATTTGCCTGTTTTCAGGTGTAGTGCTTAGTAGATTCACTTATGGTGTTATTATTACACTGCCTCCAAAAGATTTAATTTTCCATATCCTTAGGTTTTGGCAAAGTGGTTTCAACGTTATTGGACTGGTATTGGGTCTAATATTCCCAATAATACTTTTCACTAAGTCTTGGAAGTGGTCGTTATATAGAATAACAGATATATTCGTTTTGTCGCTTTCCCTTGGCGCATCAGTTCTCCTAACAGGTTCATTTTTATTTTTGAATGATTACTCATACCTCATTTTTGGTGTTTTGTATTTATTGATTTTTATCCTTCTATATTATTTAAGATATAAACTAAAGTCCGGTATGGTATTTTCCTTTTTCCTGGGGGCAAATGTGGTGTTTGGAGTAACTTTATGGCGCGATACTATGCATTTGATATTTTATGCGCTCTTAATTACAATTAGTTTAGTAAATTTGCTGTCGCGTGAGAGAAAGGATCCTATGAAAACTAATTTGTCCGTTTCATTTATTAATAAGATTAAAACTTTATTAGCTTCGAAAGAAAAGGAACTACGTGTAGAGCAAAAGCTCCTACTAGATGAAGATCCTTATTTGTCTGATGGGCGTGACTCTGATAACGAATATCTGGATGATGTTACAGAAGATGTTCAGAAAGAAACCAATGATATGCGTCTTACTAATATAAACAATATGCAGACAAACGTAAAAAAGGCTTTAGCTAGGATTGAAACAGGGGAGTATGGTATTTGTGAAAAGTGTGGTAAGCAGATAGAACAGGATCGTTTGGAAGCTATTCCAGATACCTCTCTTTGCTCAAAATGTGCTGATCTAGGTGTTTCAGCTCAATGATAATCTTTTTGATTGCAACCTCGTTGTCCCTTTTAAGTTCTCTATATTTAGGCAGTTTGTCTTACTCACAATACAAGTACAACTGTTCTACGTTGTTTAGCCTGTCCATGTCCTTGTATGCCGGCATTGCTTTCATTTTGTTGTTAGTTTGCATTCTAAGTTTTGTAAAGGAGGTGCACCGCCACTGGTATTATGGTGTTGCTTGTGGGTTGTTACTTGGAGGTGGTCTATACCACACATATACTAGATTGTCCGATGGCTGTATTTTGGATTATTTTAGATTGTCCGCACTACATTTTAACATTTCAGATGTATTCATAGTTACAGCTATCGCACTTTTAATAATTTTTTCATTTATTTTCCCGGAACCTTAGACTAGTGGGATTTACTCTGTTATAATATTTTCACTATGGAACATACAATATTGTTAGTTGAAGATGATCCAGATATACGTGAGGTATACTCGACAGTTTTAAAGCAAGAGAATTACAAAGTTATTGAGGCAGCTACCGGAAAAGATGGGTTAGCTATGGCCCGCGGTAGTTCGTGGGATTTGCTTCTACTAGATATTATGATTCCAGAGCTTGACGGTGTTTCATTGCTCAAACTGATCAAAAATGAACCCGGACTTAAAGATAAACCTGTAATTATGTTAACTAATATAGGTAATGAGAATCTTATTTCGGAAGCATTCTCCTATGGTGCAGAAGGTTATTTAATAAAAGCAGAAATCACACCTGAGAAAATACTTGATGAAATAAGAAGTTTCATAAAATAACTATGGCAAAAGTACTAATTATTGAAGATGAAGGAAGTCTGTTGGCGTTGTACTCAGATCTCTTAGAATCTGAGGGTCACACAGTTTATAAGGCAGCTGACGGTGACGTTGGGTTAAATCTTGCTCGAACAGAAGATTGGGATGTAATGCTTCTAGATATAATGTTGCCAAACATGGATGGTGTCAGCCTTCTCAAAACTCTCAAAGCTGAAAATAAGTTGATTGACAGACGTGTGTATGTCTTTTCTAACCTTAGTGGGTCAGATCTAATTTCTGAGTGTTTAAAAAATGGTGCTACAGCACACTTGAGTAAAGCTGAAACATCACCAGAGCACATACTTAACATAATTTCACCTGTCTCCCAAACCCAAAGTGAAAATAATATTTGAAAATGAAAACCTATACGTTTTTTTCAAACCATCAGGTTTAGTTGTAAACAAATCCAACACCTCTCCCGAAGGTACTCTACAGGATTATCTAATTTCCAACCTTGCCTTTGAGTATGATCCAAAAAGTGAGGACGCGTTCATCTCGCGTACTGGCTTGATACATAGGCTAGACAAAGATACGTCAGGGTTACTCCTAGTTGCGAAAAACAAGGAAAGTTTTGACTATTTCCAACATCAATTCAAGGAGCGTCGTGTAAGTAAAGAGTACCTAGCTGTGGTGTATGGTAATCTTGTCGAAGACGAGTTCGAAGTCGATGCACCTATCGCGCGCAATAGGAAGCATCGAATGAAATATGCAATATCGAAAGACGGCAAAGATGCAACAACAAGGTTTGTTGTACATAAAAGACTGCAATTGTTAGGTCAGTCGGTGACTGTCCTGAAATGCTTCCCTTACACTGGAAGAACCCATCAGTTAAGAATTCACCTTTGCGCAATGGGGGCTTCAATTCTTGGTGATGTAGTTTATGGTGGTAAGCGCCAATTAAAGTGGGCATTTAATGAAGTTGGTATCACTCGTATGATGTTACATGCAACTCGTTTGGGGGTATATCTGAATGCGGATGATACTGATATGACATGGTTTGAATCTGAACCTACTGTTGAGTTTTCCAGATTTCTATGACAATCAGCGCTAATTGACCTTGCTTTTTATACTGACTTTGTTGCAGAATATACGAAATGGCTAGAAAACCTGCCCCGAAATCTAAAAATCTTGCCAAATCAAGAAAGAAAACTTATAGCTGGCGTATAAACTCCGCCTCTAAGCGTTCTAGTAAGCAGGTTAGGGTAGTTGTTCAGAAGTATCTCGCTGTATTTTTACTTTTTTCCGTATCCTTTATTTCACTTTTTGGTTATTTGTCATTTAAAAAACTCACTAGTCCTTTTGTGTCAGCTTACTCTACTAGCTCCTATGATATACGTAGTCAGGATATATTTGTTATCGGTTTCTATGAAATAGATGATCTAACAAGTTCCACCCCAATTATTACTAGGTCGGTGATCTCGGTGTTTGATACAACAGGTAGCAAAGTACTACATCTTGATATCTCCAGTGAGTATGAGATTGATGTAGCAGGTAGGTATGTTAAAGAGTCCTTTTCAAAGATCCTAGGTTTAAGTATGTCAGTAAAAAACAACGATCTTGATGAAGGCATTTCAATGCTTAATGACACTGTGAGCTCATATCTAGGTTATGACATAGATAAGTATGTACTTGTCGACAAGAAACTATCTCATTACTACACCGATGTGTTTTTTGATATGAACCCGAGTGCACTTGTCGATTTAGCTTCAATGAAGAATCTAGACACTTTCTTGAAAACTAACATGAATTTTCATGAGTTTTACTATTCTTATAAATTTATCAGCACTTTATCTAAAGATCAGATAGAAACGAAAATTATTGATACAAACTCTAATAGTGACAATACTGATGCTTACATACGCGGGCTGACATTTGATTCCCAAGTGGCTTACGAGAAGAAAAGTGTTGCTATTTTGAATGGCACTGCGCTGCCAGGCGTTGCTAACTTTGGGGCACGGGTAGTAGAGAATTATGGAGGTCGCATTGTAGGTATTGATAACGCCTCAAAATCTTATGAGCGTAGTGTACTGATTGTCGACGATAAATCATCTCACACAGCTAACGTAATTAAAAATTTCTTTGGTGATGTAGAGGTAGTAGAGAAGAATTCAGTTGAGCAGGTATACGACAGTGAGTTCATTCGGGCTGATATTGTCTTAATAATTGGTCTTGACATCGCGGAACGTTTATGAGATATTTCAATGTAGCGTAGTCTCTCTCCTTTCTCCCCCCGCTCCAAATATTGGGCGGGGGGTTTGTGATTTTATGACCGTTTGGTATGTAGTCTTGCCTGTAGTCGCGATTGTACTAATAATTGCCTACGTAATAAAAATATTTAGAAAACACGCTGTAAAAGACTTTAACGCTGTGTTATCTGATTTTGAAGTACTCGAAATCTTGGTCCCGCGCGAGTCCTCTAACACAACAACCGCCACAAATTCCTCATCCTTTGCTGCTGAACACCTTTTTTCCTCCCTGCATGGTTTGCTAAAAGAAGATCAGTCACTACAGGAACATTTTTCCTTCGAAATTCGTTCCTCAGATAAGGGTACAAAGTTTTATGTCATAGCCCCAAGAAGTGTTTTGAAATTCGTTGAAAGTCAGGTTTATGCGCAGTATCCTAATGCAAAATTGCAACTTACTGCGGATTATGTAGACAAAGAGCTTTTAGACGATAAATGCTATAGAGTAGGGGAGTTTACCTTTACCAAGGAGGACTTTTTTCCTATAAAAGTATTTAGAGACTTTGAAGTTGATCCATTAGCTAATGTTATGTCTACATTATCTGAAATAAAGCACGGTGAAAACGTTTGGGTTCAATTTTTGGTCAAACCAATCCCAGATGGCTGGCAAGAAGATGGTCGTGAATACATAAAGGGCATGCTGGATGGTACTTTGCAGAAGAAGGGGAGTGGCGAACTCTCAAATCTCATAAATGTTTTTATAGGCGAAATATTTAAATTTTTGGGTGAAATACCCATTGCACTATTACGTGGTCCCACGTCATACGAGTCTAGTGGTCGGGCAGCACCTGCTGCAGTTGAAAAGCCACCTAAGCTTGATCAGTTTCAGGAACTTGAGGTGAGCATGATCCAAAACAAATTAACCAAAATGGGTTTCGATGTTATTGTTCGTATAGTTCCAATAACTGACTCTGAAGAAAGAGCAGATACGATTATCAGGTCGATCGGTGCATCTTTCAAACAGTACACCTCTGTGGGTACAAATGAACTGGAGATAAACCTTTTGCAGGATAAAGTCGCTGGTTTTGAGGCTTACTCATCAAGGCATTTTGACTCCACAAAAGCGTTAACAGTTAATAACGAGGAACTAGCAACAATCTTTCACCTACCGTCTTCTAGGGAAGAGGCACCTAGCGTTTCTTGGGTATATTCCAAGTCAGGAGAGCCTCCAGCTCATTTACCTACCACCGATTGTACTTATATAGGTGATACATTGTTTAGAGGTAAAAACCTGAGATTTGGTATTAGCAATGGGGATGATCGTTTACGTCACATGTATTTAATAGGTAAAACTGGGTCTGGTAAGTCAACATTACTAAACACGATGATAATCCAAGATATTCTAAATGGTCATGGAGTTGGTGTGTTAGATCCTCATGGAGAAACAATCGATGTTATTCTAGACAAAATACCAGATAACAGAATAGAGGATGTTGTTGTCTTTGACCCCTCAGATGCAGATCGTCCTGTTGGATTGAATCTACTAGAAATCGACGACCCATCCCAAAAGAACTTAATGGCTTCTGCACTTTTGGCAGCGATAAAACACCATTTTGACTTTTCGTGGGGTCCTAGATTGGAGTATTTACTAAATTATGCCTTATTAACTATGATTGAAGTGCCAGGTTCCACAATGCTTGGAATTACAAGATTACTTGAAGACCAAAACTATCAGAACTATATTTTGCATCAGGTAGATGATCCGGTTGTAACTAGGTTTTGGGAACGTGAATTCAAAGAGATGAAAGGTAACCAAAAGTTGGTTACTGAAGCAATTGCTCCTATTCAGAACAAAGTTAATAGGTTTTTGTCTTCATCTACAATAAGAAACATTTTAATTCAACGAAAATCCACTATTGATATTTGGGACATTATGCAATCAGGTAAGATTCTTTTGATTAATTTATCTAAGGGTAAAATAGGTACCGACAACGCCAACTTGCTTGGTGCATTACTTGTATCTCGTATTCAATTCATGGCTCTTCAAAGAGCAAAAATACCTCCTGATGCGCGTCGTCCGTTTTACTTGTATGTTGATGAGTTCCAAAATTTTGCAACCGGTAGTTTTGAGGAGATATTGTCGGAATCTAGAAAGTATAAACTTGGATTGTATATGACTCACCAATATACTGCTCAGTTACCAGAACCGTTACTAAAGGCGGTCTTTGGAAATGTTGGTACAATTGCTAGTTTCTCGTTGGGTGCCCCTGATGCGCGCGTTTTGGAGAGTGAGTTTGCCCCATACTTTGATGCTGAGGATATAATCTCATTGGATAGATTTCATATCTATATCAAGATGATGGTGGATGGTATGACCACATTGCCTTTCTCCGCAAAGATCTTACTACCTTGGATAGAGAAAGAAATGATGCCAGATACGCACAATAAAGAAAAAATATTGGTCCGCAGCCGCGAAAAATATGGCACGGACCGTACCTATGTAGAAGAAGTTATAAAAAGATGGGTGAATAGGCCATTTGACAAGGGTATGGCCATTGCTCAAGAACAACGTTCCAAGAAGGAGGAATAAATCATGAACCTAGCTGACGTAAAGAAGCAATTAAGTATAATTCAGCAGAGTTTAAATGAACTTAATAAAATCGTGGAAGGGGGATCGTCGGTGCAATCAAAGCCTCCTTCACCTACAGCAACCACGTCTGCTCCCGCTGTTGTTCCTAATCCCAGCTACCGTGAGCTTGATGGTGTAATTGGTATATTTGATGGTGTGCAAATGATTTCGGCAGATGGTACTAAACATGAGGTTCCTGCAAACTATGCAGCAAAATCTAAGCTAGTGTTTGGGGATAAGCTAAAGATGATAAGTGAGGATGGAAAGAATATCTTTAAACACATAACAAAGGTTCCGAGACAGAAGGTCGAGGGTATGTTAAGCAAAAAGAATAACAAATGGTATTTTGTATCAGACTCTGGTTCATATGAGGTATCCACTGTAGCGGCTGATTTTCAGCGTGCAGCAGAAGGTGATGAGGCTGTTGCCCTAATGCCTGAAAATTTAACTAATGTTACTTTTGCCACGTTAGATAAAGTCGCAAAGCCAAAACCTGTCCCGGTGGAAACCACAGCGGTAGCTGAAAAACCGAAACCTGCGCTACCCAGTGATTTCAATCCAAGACAAATTTTTGATGAAGATTTAAGGTAGCTATTCTACTCGTCGTCAAAAGACTCAACTTCGAGCTCAGGTTCGTCCAGCGAACCCTTCTTTAGATATGGTTTGACATCTTGCTTGTCGCCCTTAAAAACAGGCTCTGACGACCTTATAAGTATATTGATTGATTTATCCTGACCCCTTATAAAATAGGTCTTTATACGGGCGTTTAATCTCAGTGCTAGATTGAGTTTGCGTACGATTTTATCATCTTCCAAGTTTCCAACTACTGTATCCCCATTTAAAACGGCGACCTTTGTCTTAAGTATCTTTAACTTAAACTCAGTGCCGTAAGAGAATGAGTTTGCTGTAACTCTAGGTGCTGTTAAAAGCACGGTAGTCTCTTCTGTTATACCTGGTTCCTTAAGCATCGATTTATTGTTGGTAATACCAGCATGTTGATTAATTTTTTTACTTTTCGCTAATTCGTAGTTCTTTCGTGCTATTTGATTGATTGTGTCTTTTTGTAAAACCTCTTTAAAAATTTTTTCGGCCTTACCAAACTCCTTAAGTTGGAGATAGGCCTTTCCTAATCTCATTTTTGCATTTAAGTTATTAGAGTCTAGTTCGAGTAATTCAAGGTTAGTTTGTATTGCTTCGTGCCAATTTTCTTGTAGTGCCAGCTTTATTGCTTTCTTCTCTAGTGCAGCTGCGTTTGTTTGCATGATAATGACATTATCAAAATCTGAGTTTTTGTCAATATAGTTTAGGGCTATGTGTTATTATAATGGGGTATGTCAGGGCATTCTAAATGGTCAAACATTAAGAGAAAAAAAGAGATCAACGATGTGAAGCGCGGTAAAATTTTCTCTAAGATGAGTCGTCTTATTACTGTGGCCGCAAAACAGGGTGGGGGAGATGTGGATGCTAATGCAACCCTTAGACTAGCAGTAGAAAAAGCCAAAGAAGCACGCATGCCCAAGGAAAATATTGATAGGGCTATTGCCAAGGGCACTGGTGGAGGATCTGGTACCACTTTTGAGGAGGTAATATATGAGGGCTTTGGACCTGGTGGGGTTGCTTACATGATTGAGGCATTGACCGATAACAACAATAGAACTGTGGCTGAAATCAAAACCATATTCGGTAAACATTTGGGCTCCTTGGGTACGCCTGGTTGTACCTCCTATATTTTCGATCACGTAACCAAAGACCCTATGTTCACAGTTAAGGTCACTGAGTCCGACAGTATTTATGAACAAAATGAGAAAATTAGTGATTTATTAGAGGATCATGATGATGTACAGGAAATTTACTCTAATATGGAACTATGATTGCAATAGGTATCGATCCTGGTACAGCCCTTACAGGAGTTGCTGTTCTAAGACTAGGTGATAAACACGAAATTCCGGAAATTCTGGAGGTAACTTGTATAAAGACACTACCCGCTGCCGAAATGCATGATAGGCTTCATCAAATGCATGATGCCCTCGAATCACTTATCACTAAGCACACCCCAGAAATCATGATTATAGAAAGAATTTTTTTTAATACCAATGTTCGTACCGCAATGTCGGTCGGGCAGGCTAGGGGAGTGTCATTGCTTTTAGCTGCTAAAAATAAACTTCGTGTGGTAGAGTACACTGCCCTCGAAGCTAAGAGTGTAGTGTCTGGATATGGTAGGTCATCAAAGAAAGAGATGCAATCGGCTGTGAAGGATTACATGAAACTGGCCGAGATTATAAAGCCAGATGATGCAAATGATGCACTTGCCTTAGTGTTATGTTATTTAAATAAGGACTACTGATGAAAACCGTAAGCTTAAAAAAGATCAGAGATCTAATTTTGGATAAAAAGTCTAAATATCTTTTAATTTCAGTTGGGTTGACCGGCATGCTGATGTCTTCCAATATACTGATAAACAGTGAATTTGCGCTATATACCATTGTTGCCATCTTTACGGTTATGATGTTTTCGGGTTTAATGTATGCCCAGTATATTGATCGCGCCAGGAGAGGTTTGGTTTTTTCTTGGCTGCTACCCGTTCATTTGGCAGTGGGGTATTATCTAACATTTTATTACTTCCCAAATCTAGGTCCGTTAGTTAAGGTTTTAGCTTATTTATCGTTTTGCTTGATGTCTTACGTTCTGCTGCTAGTAAATAACATCTTCGTTGTGATAATTGAAAAGGGAAGTCTTATACCTTTATATACGGCAGCAGTTGCTTGGGTGCAAATCTTAATAATTATAATATCTATCCCATATATCTCTGGAGTTTACAAAATACCAATAAACTTCCTAGTTCAGAATGGTGTGGTATTTATTTCAGCAATCATGTTTAACTTTTATATGATTTGGGTGACCTACTTGGATCCTGATATAAAAAGAACTTCTTCAGTTGAAAGGGGATATTTAGCAATAGCTTTGGCATTCATAGTTTTTATATTTGGTCTAGGTGTATCTTTTATACCTACCGAATCATTTTTGCGTGCCTTATTTGTATCAACAGTAATAATGTTTGGGTTGGGGTATGTACAAGGGCATTATAAAAACCGCATCAATTTGAGGCTATTGTTAGAGTATGGAATTATAAGTTTAATATTTCTATTTTTATTAATTTTGTTCAGGCCCTAGAAAGTTTTTCTATAATTATTTGCTGCAATAACAGGTAACAAGAGTGTTCAAATGCTTACCTAACATTAATGGAGCAGGGGAGGTTAGCAACCTATAGGGCAGTATGATAACCTATAGTACGTTTGTCATAATTACGATTGTCATAGTAGGTTTGTCATACTAGTTATTTTGATGTGGATATCTATATTTGACGGATTCGATTTCTATAGGATTTAATGTAACTGAAAAATATCACGAAAATAGGCAGAAATAACAAATAAATATACTTGAAATTAAGGCTTTATAGTGCTTTGTTTCGGAAGGGTTTATTTAGGTACTCTATTCCCTCCATATGCCCTCTTCCAATAGGCTGCTCAGCCTAGATGCCGTTAAACATACATTTAACGACGCGCGGAATTGATCCAAATGATAACTTCCCTTCTTTAATATATTTAATTCTAATTAACAATTTAAATTTTTTGTTTATTGTTGATCTATTGTGTGCTTAATACTCTAGTAGCTCTTTTCTACTCTATTTATATCAGGATGCCCCTAAATAATTTATCTTCTCCGACTTTTATAATTCCCGTAAAATTCCCAACTCTACGTCTTACCACCTCACTATGTTACTTACTCTAGCTTAAAATGACTAGCACATACACACAAAAACTTGTTATGACAACATAAAGTACTCATCGCGTTCTATAATGCCCTACAATCGATTTTTATCAAAAAGATAACTCCATACTCATGATGTGCTATCATGAACCCATGCCTGCTCACTTAGATAAGCTCATCACTGACTACTTAGAGTACTGTGAAATTGAAAAGAATCTCGCGCAGAGCTCCCTCAAGTATTACGATTTTTATTTAAAAGATTTTTTTGAGTGGTCCAAGGAGCATCTAAAAAAAGAAACCATTGAAATAGATGATTTGTCTCATGACTTAATTCGTAAGTATCGTGTTTACCTGAACCGACGAATTTCGTCCAAGAGTCACGAAGAATACAAAAAAAACACTCAAAAGATATTTTTAGTTGCTGTGAGGGCTTTTCTTAAGTACCTTGTTGTAGAGCGTAATTTAAATGTACCGTCGCCAGACCAAATATTACTAGGTAAGCAGGAGGCAAGTGTTCCTAAGTTTTTGGATGACGCTCAACTAAAGAATCTATTCGAGGTGCAAAACCTTAACAAACGCTCTGGAATACGTGATAGAGCAATACTTGAAACTTTATTTAGCACTGGTTTGCGTGTAAGTGAGCTTGTTGCTTTAGATATTGATGATGTTAATCTTGAATCCGGGGAATTTACGGTAATTGGTAAAGGTCGTAAACCACGCACAGTTTATCTTAGTAAATCAGCTATACACTGGCTGAAAAGCTATTTAAATACTAGGCGAGACCCCTTTAACCCCCTTTTTTTACGTTACTCTGGCAAACTCATGGAAAATAATGACAAAGAAGGAGAATCTTTGCGCCTAAGCGTAAGGAGTGTTCAAAGAATGGTAAAAAAATATACTCAACGTGCTGGTATTAGCGTAGATGCTACTCCACATACGCTTAGGCATTCATTTGCTACTGATTTGTTGCTTAACGGTGCGGATATTCGCAGTGTCCAGGAATTACTGGGGCACTCAAGTGTCTCGACTACGCAAATTTATACGCATGTTACCAATGAGCGTTTGCGGGAGGTCCACTCCAAATTTCATAAAGATATTGAAACAGAAGCCAAAGACGTGACTAATTCCGATAATACTGCGCCCATTACCGGTTTACTCTAAGCTCTACTCCCCTACCCCACCTAGTTGAATTTTGTGTTCAGATATTTATAATGTGCTTATCTTAAACTAGGCTCGTAAGAGCAAGGAGAAAATTCAATGAGTACAACGATATATGGTGGAAACGTGATAGGCAGTGTGCGTAGTGGAGTCCATCCAGTAGTGAAGTTTTTGGTGTTTTGTGTAGTTATCATTGTGGGCTTGTTTTTCAAAGGTGGCCTGGTGTTTACCCACTTACAACAGGAACTTATGGAAAATTCTGTAGCTGTACTGAATCCGCTTTACAACGATTGGCTGACGCCATTTTTGAGGTTATTGGTGGGCCTAATGCATCTCCCTCTGGGCAGTTCATTTTGCGGCGCTATGTAGCCATGGTTGTGGATGTTGTAAAAAGCCACATCGGTTTTATTGGTTATTAGCGTTTATCTGGTGTTGAATGATACATAAATCTCTGTATTGTTCGCCACCAACAGTTATTCCCTATTCTTGTAAGCTTTAGCTGTTTCTGCAGCTTCTGGGGATACAATCCTCAGTAATTCCTTGTCGTAAGAAGCAATAAACTTTCTCAACTCACTAACATTTTCCACTCCTAGGTCAGCATACGTTCTAGCTAACTGATGTTTAAACTCCTCTACCCAAAACGCCATAGAGTTTGCCTTTTCAGAGTATAGTGTAAAACCTTTTTTGCCCTCAGGGACTTTAGTTCTCCCTGAATAGTTCAACATTGTGTCCGTTAGACTATCTTTTGCTGATTCTATAATCATTGTGGTGGCACTAGCACTGCCATGATAGGGTTGTCCCAGTTGGTCGTTATCGTTCCTTACAAAGATTCCTCCGGTCTCAATAGTACCTCGGGTAAACTGCTGGTTGTAGAGGATACCGTCTACCCCAAGTATGGCTAACGCCCCGACTGATCTGCCAACCCCTCCCTCAACCATAATAGTTATGTCGTTGAAGTTATGGTCTGTTACCAAGCTATATACTTCTTCAACCGTTGTTAGCGCCATTCCATTTGTTGCCGAAGTACACTGTCTCCCACCACCATGCCCGATCATTACACCGTCTATATTGGCTTTATCTTTTAGTTTGTAAACCTGTGATTTACTTACTACCTGTCCGGCAAAAATTTCGATCTCGTTGCCAAGTTCACTTCGCAATAGTTCAGCTGTTTCAACGAACCGAGGGTCGCTGTTTATGGTATAAATACGAAACAATCTTACACCTGCTTCCTTAAAAAACCGTTTCGCTTCATTTACTTGTTCCCTGGGGTTAGCCGTTCCGATTGCTACACCTATGTTCCTTTCAACTATATCAAGATAATTTTTTCTAATGCCTAGTTCACTTATACATTCTTTAGATTGTTTTATGAGATTTATCCGTAAGTTAGTATCACCAGCAAAAACATTATTTCGAGTAACAAACACAGGCATATGCCCTATTGCTGCTGTAACAATAACGTCTCTCCATCCAGAAACTGCAGGCATTGAGCCAATACCGTACATAAGTCTTGGATATTTTCCAATCTTGTTAAACAGCCCTTTGGAGGCTATAGCGCGTCTGCTCAAATTTTTTTCTGAAATTTGTTTTTTATACCCAAGTTCCTTTATTGCCTTTGTGTTAAATGGAATGCCTGTAAAATCATATTTTAGTATTGTTTCCAGAGAAGGGCTCCTCTTGTTAACTCTTTTGTGGAAGTTGTTCTTTTCAAGTCCCCTAACATATTGGAGGAAGTTTGGGCTGGCATTGCACATAAAATATTCTGCTCTTTGAGCCAGCGCTAGCATTCTACGTTCGGGACCCATTTGCCAAAGGCGTGGTTCTCCATTACTGTGCAGTCTTATTCCTGCCTTATCAATATCAGTTATTATAAGCCCTATACTTGCTGACTCTTTGTCCAAAGTATAACGATCGTAGTATTTGTTTTTCGATTTGATAATTGGCTTGTATACATCTGCACTGAACGCTTCGTTTACGGTGCTACCTTGAATAGCTTCAAGATTGTATGCGAATTTTAGTGCTTTAGGGTCAGTATTTATCTTTTCCTTGCGTACTCGTTTTAGCTCATTTTCAAACGGCTCCGGTATTTCCTCTACTAAATCACCTAGCTTTAGTTTCTGAGCAATAAGTTTTTCAGCTGCCTTTCTTCTCATCGAATGCATGTCTTTTTCTTTATCTGACATTTCAGCGAACGTTTTATCAGATTTTTCGGGCACAAATATGTCATCGAAGCCAAAACCATTACCACCTCTCAGTGTTTCTGCAATTGTACCTGAGGTATTTCCCTCAAATGTAAAGACCTCTTTCCCATCAAAAATTGCTAAAATAACTCTTGCGACTGCTCTTCGATCTTTGTTCTTTAGCCAATTTTCAGCTATAAGTCTGCGAATTTCCACATCTGAAACAAAAAACGTCACAAATGTGCTCGGGCGCCCCCCTAACCCAAGAATATCCAATGAGGTGTCTTCCACTAAAATGGGATTATTGTTGTTTTTTTCAAAAGCATCCTTAGCTTTTTGAACGACCACTTTATATGGATCCAATGATTGAATCTCATCTATGTCTAGATTTACACCCTTTATCTGATAGTTAGGTAGTAATCTCTGAAATTCCCGCAATTTGTCCGCATTAGTTGTTGAAATCTCTATTATTTTTGCACTTGAGTTTTGGGATTTATCCCCTATTACATGGTTAACATATTTGATCTCTGTATCCATGAAAGATCTTGGCATGTGACTTCTACATGTTAGTCGAACAGGTATATCTTGTCAAAACTTGAAAAATCCAAACATGAGTGGTATACCTGTAATGCTTATAACCCAATATAGGGCCTTAGGCCAAGGAGAGTTCGTGATGAGTCGTAGAGAGAAAAGCAAAGCACATAATGATTCTCGTCTTACTTCAGGTGGTCCTACAATCTTTTCTGTAGGAAGACTTTTGCCTTTTGGCACATTTTTAGTTTCCATTTGTACTGATTTTATTCCTATTCTAAAGAGAATTTTCACTCTTGTTACATCTGGTTCCCTATGTATAATTCGATTATGGCACTCACACGAAATGACATCAAAATCCTCCAAAACATGTTTGAGGTAAACAATGCTGCTTTAGAAGCACGTTTAGATGCTAAGTTTGATGCAAAGCTTACTGCATTGGAAAGTAGGTTTGATGCAAAGCTCGCTGCGCTTGAGCAACGTTTGGAACTAAAAACGGAATATATGCTTAAAGGTATGAGAATAAGCTTAAAGGCAGAGATGCAAGAAATGCTCGATCAAAGGTTTGATACCCTCTACTCTTTTCTAAACGACCATTTCGACAAGTTTGTACTCAAGTCAGAAATTAGGCCCGAGTGCTTAAAATCGTCTTAATCGGCTCAAAGCTTTTTCTGTGAATTTCGCATACCCCATGCTTGTAAATGGCTTCCAGATGTTGCTTCGTTCCGTATCCCTTATGTTTTTCAAATCCGTACTGCGGATACTTTTCTGCATATTTAACCATAATTTCATCTCTGAACACCTTTGCTATTATGGAGGCGGCCCCAATGGAAATACTCAAATTGTCGCCCTTTACAATGTTTGTTTGTTTCGTCTCTACAATGAGACTTATTTTAAAGTTATCTGTTAAAACGTGTTGGTAGTTTGGTATTTTTTTAACAGCATTAAAAAAACCAATTTGGGTTGCTGTACTGATTCCCTTTTGGTCTATTATTTCCCGGTCAATTGTCTCTATGTTATATGCGTATGCCGTTTCACGAATAAAGCAACCTAACTCATTTCTATGCCTCTCCGAAAGTATTTTAGAGTCTTTGATCATTCCAAATAGTTTATTGACTTCCCTACTTTGTGAGATGGCTAGTAAATCTTCATTATTAAATGCCACTGCTGCGGTGACCATGGGTCCGGCTAGTGGTCCCCTCCCCACCTCATCAACACCGGCAATAACGTTTACACCTTTCCCTATTAAATCTAGTTCGAATTGGACTCTATTTATGGTCTTCGAGTTGGTCATTGTTTTCGAGTACTGCCACAGATGTAACTTTGTCGCCTGAATCGAGTTTTATAAGTCTTACTCCCATTGTAGCTCTACCTAGCTCAGGCACCTCTTTTGTACCAAGTCTGATAAATTTACCAGAGTTTGTTGCTATCAATATATCTGTCTCAGTATCGGTTGAGAGCACTCTACCTGCAACTAGCTTCCCAGTTTTATCTGATACCTTGTATGTCAAAATTCCAGATCCTCCCCTATTCTGTGTTTTGTACTCACTTAGTGGGGATCTTTTGCCGTAACCCCCGGATGAAACTATCATTAGGTTAACACCTTTATCCGTTTTAGGTACTATGTCCATACCTATAACCTCGTCGTCGCTTTTAGTAAGTTTTATGCCCCTGACACCAGCTGCTACTCTTCCCATTGGTCTAAGGTCATCCTGGTCAAATCTTATCGATTGTCCACGTGAGGTAATCATTACTATGTCTGCCTCTTCCTTAAGATAGTTAGCCCACGTTAAACTATCACCATTGTTTACTTTTATTGCTGCGATGCCAGACGCACGGATGTTAGCAAACTCGACCACTGGGGTTTTCTTGATAGTTCCCTTTTTAGTACCAAATAAAATAAATGCTTCCTTATGCGATAGCATTTCGTCGGTAACTACAAAGAAAACCTCGATTTTTTCCACACTTGCTATGTTAAGAAAGTTTACAAGTGCAGTACCTTTAGCTTGACGTTGTGTTTCCGGAATCTCCCATGCTCTTAGTTTATAAACCTTCCCTGTATTTGTGAAAAATAACGCCCAATCATGTGTATGGCAGGGTTTTATAGCATCTATTACATCTTCTTCCTTTAGATCTTGTCCTTTGACGCCTTTTCCGCCCCTACCTTGTATTTTATAGGTGTCTTCCTTCATTCGTTTTATATACCCACTCCTTGAGATTGTAATGATGCATTTTTCATTAGGTATGAGGTCAGTTTCTTCTATGTCTCCAAGCTTGGATTTGATAAGTTTGGTTTTCCTTGGATCTCCATATTTTTGTTTTAGTTCCGTCAATTCGTCCTTAACTGTTTTCAAAATTCTGTCTGGTGAGGCTACTAGATCTTCTAAATCTGCGATATAGCTTGTAACCTCTTTGAGTTCATCCTCTATTTTTTGTCTTTCCAGAGCTGCAAGCTTGCGTAATTGCATATCCAGTATTGCTTGTGCCTGTATATCAGTGAGCTTGAATTTGGTCATTAAACCGTTTTTAGCTGTTTCCGCGTCCTTACTGCTTCTGATGAGCTTTATAACCTCATCAAGATTATCTAAAGCTATCTTTAATCCGAGTAAAATATGTTCTCGCGCCTTATGCTTCTTAAGGAAAAACAGACACCTCTTAACAATAACCTCCTGCCTGTGCTTGATAAACTCCTCAAGAATAAACTTTAGAGTCATAAGTTTTGGTTCCCCATTCAGAAGAGCCACCATGTTGGTGTTGAAAGTGCTCTGCAAAGGGCTATATTTAAAAAGTTGGTTCTGGATTTTCTTAACCAGTGCATCTTTTCTTAGTTCGATAGAAATTCGCATGCCCCCTCTACTGCTTGATTCGTCTCTTAGATCAGAAATTCCATTTATTCGCTTATCCTTTACAAGCTCGGCTATTTTTTCAATCAATGCAGCCTTGTTCACCTGATATGGAATTTCAGTAACAATAAGTTTGGTCTTTCCGGATTTAGTCTCTTCCGTCTCCATTTTTGCGCGTGTTACTACCCTGCCCTTTCCGGTTGCATACATCTGAATAAGTTCTTTTTGGTCATAAATGACTCCTCCTGTTGGAAAGTCTGGTCCTTGAATAAATTTCACTAACTCTTCGACAGTAGCCTTTGAAGAAAAGTCGGTTTTGGCGGTTTTTACTTTGTACTGAATAAATCCTAGGTCTAAAGTTATTTCGTCATCTTTTCCAGGTTTATGGCCTATTATATCTGCATTAGCAATCATGTGATTTATGCCATCTACTACTTCACCTAAGTTATGTGGTGGTATGTTTGTGGCCATACCAACTGCGATACCGGATGCCCCCATCAGCAATAGATTTGGTAACAATGATGGCAAATATTTAGGCTCATAATTTTGAAGGTCGTTTAGTTCAAAATCCACAGTTTCGTGTTGGATGTCTTTAAAAAGTTCCTCGGAGATTTTTTCAAGTTTGCACTCGGTATACCTCATAGCTGCTGGGGGGTCATTATCTATGCTTCCAAAGTTTCCTTGTGGCCAAATAAGTGGATACCTCAGGGTCCAATCCTGTCCCATTCTTACTAAAGCGTCATATACTGAGACATCGCCGTGAGGGTGATAGTGTCCGATTACACCTCCAACAACTGTAGCGCACTTATGAAACTTTCCTGAAGCTGCCATATTATTTTCTTGCATGGAATAGATAATCCTTCGTTGTACTGGCTTTAACCCATCTCTAACGTCTGGAAGTGCTCTTGAAACAATAACAGACATTGCGTAGTCAAGGTATGCTTTTTGCATCTCGGTTGTGATGTCTGTTTTTCGGATATTGGGGTTAGTTTGTTCTTCAGTTTCTGGAATTATTCCTGTTATTGCGTCGTTATTTGCCATGGCCTAGATATCATAGCAGTTTTCACTTGTTGATTCAATTGATCTCGTAGAGGCAAACGAACTATTTACAATGTTATTTATTTCCATTATCATTTAGTCATGCCCGATGAAAAGTCATTACCACAAAATCTTTTAGAACAACATGCTGTACCTGCACCCGAAGTTGTTACTGAGAATGCCCCTACCGAAAAATCCCAAATACAAACACTGTATGAAGATCCTACTTTGGAAGATAGACAGGCAGAGGAATTCGTATATAGAGAAGCAGTTGAATCCTTGGTTTTACGGGATGCTATGAATGCTGAGCATTATACGACTCGTTCTAGCAGAACCCGTGAGGAACAGGATTTTTATGAAAGGATTTTACAGCAGGCTGAGGATATAGTAGTAAGGAGACGCCAGTTGGATACTATGCTTACGGAGCTTCGTGTCGTCCGTGAACTTGCTTCCGAATTACTGAGGGCCTTACCTGACGAAAAGCGTCCGGCTTTCAAAACTAGCACTAATGTAGCATTTTCTAGAATGTTTTCCCCAGCTTTGCTTCAAGCTGCATCTGTTGAAAAACCTTCAACCTTGTTGGAGGATCCATCCAAATTTGGTCGTTACAAAGAGGGTTCCACCAAGAGGTATGACAATATGCAACAGCGTGAGGGCTTTGTGCTTGCCTTAGATTCTCAGCTCGCACAGAATGGTATCGATTTTGGATCATTCATCACTGAAGTTTCCGAGGAAGAAAGCCCTATAGAGTTCACAGATTTAGTAACCTTTGCTGACAACTATGCTGCGCTAGGGCATTCAGTCTCAGAAGCAGCATTGACTGCAGCCGAACATGCTCGTAAAACTATGACGGGTTCTGGTTTGAAGTCTCGTCTTAGTGTTTTGAAAAAAGTTTATGCCAAAGGTCGTATGTTAACAGTGAGGGGTAATGCCGTGCTTGATCAAGCTGCCTCATCGCATCGTGGTCGTTTGGAAAATTCTGAAACTGAATCAGTACCTGTTGCTCTAACCCCCGAAGAGAGGATTGAGCGCGAGCAAGCCGTTGAAACATATGAATTAGCAACAAAATTTTCTTCAGTGCTTAGTCGCCCTGAAGTTAAAACTGCCTTTCGTGATGCTTTAGGAAATGGCGTAAATGAGGTATTCACAGGAATGCTAAATAATGCGCAGGCAGTTGCCGAAGGATCAATTCGCGAGCTGGCTTATGATCAAATTAAAAAGGAAGCTCAAACACGTGGTCGCGCTGTAGAGGATATCACGGAACAAGAGTTAGGAGATCGTGTCAAAAGATATATGAATCCGGAGGCTATTGGGACTCTGGATGCGCATGCAGATGGTATCAAGGCTCTTAACATAGCCTTGAGGACCCAGCAAGATTTGAGTCCTGCTATGGTAGATAAAGTGACAGGTATGTTATTAGCAGCTCAATATATGAGCCGTCTGCCTGACGGGATAAAACCGCATGGCGATCGTTTTTCAGATGTATTGGCTGCCCAAGAAGCAAATGCCTTAGGCGACAAAAGCTATTTACAAATGATTGCGAGAAATGCCTCTGAATCTGCTATATGGAGTAACGCTTTTGATCGGCTAGGTAGATACGTGGTTGCAATGATAGCTGAATTACCTGAAGTTCCCGATGATGTTTCTGAAGAGGTCAAACTTAAGATTAAGCAAACGACACGTCCAGGAAAAAATTTAGTCAGCCCCTTGTACAATCCTGCTGTAGTTTCTTTCTAAATATTCTATAAATGCCTACTTTGCCAATATTTTTTCAATAGCCGGTGCAATATCTTTTTTTCGTGACATCTTTGGCCCAATATCCGCTACGTTATCCTCGCCTTTTGTTGTAAAAGCCTTTTCCACAATCTCCTTCTCGGTATCGTTAGTATAAATAACTTGCGAGTTGATTTTTAAGATATCAGTTATTACCAAGTAGCCTTGTGATGCGCCCTCCCGAGATTTAGCCTCGTTTAACGCTTCAGTTAACGCATCTTTCATTTCCAAAACTTTCTCAGGTTCTACGGTTTCTACTTGATTGATGAATACTGGAGTACCTCCAAAGTCAAAAACCTTAAAGTCCTTTGTGGCAATCTCAAAAGCTGATAAACCCGTCAAATCAGATTTTGCCCTAAAAATTTCAAATGTTAATTTATCTAGATCTTCGCCGATTTTTTCAGCAATTTTGTGTGCCACATCCGAGTCTAGTCCTGTAGTTGTACTGGATTTCAATCCTACAGTATCGGAAAGTATTCCTGACAACATCAAACCTAAAATACCTTTTGATGCTTCAAGTCCTGCTGATTCAAAAAGTTCATAAATTATGGTACTGGTTGATCCTACTGGTCTGACATCAACTCTTAATGGTGATGAAAAGTTTACGTTTATTTTATGATGGTCTACTAGTTCCGTGATTTTACTTGGGTTTACTTTCTCGTGTCTTTGTGTCTCCTCATTGTGGTCCACTAGAATGAACTTATCTTCATCTGTTACTTCGATATTATCGAGGTTTTCAGGTAACGTAATGCCAAATCTTTCAAAAATATATTTAGTTTCGGCGTTAGGCTCCCCTGCTCTAGCAGGTACAACCTCAATATTTTTATTTTTTCCTGATTTTTCTAAAAATTCAGCATATTGCACCGCTGATGCAATAGCGTCTAGGTCTGGGGACTTATGCCCTATTATTATAGTTTTCATGGGAATAATATATCACACTCGGCAGGTTTTTTTTGTTTGTGGATTTGGATTTACTCATGTTTCCTGAAAAACGAAATCTTATAATTTCTTTTCTCGAAAACTACCCGGGTTATGAGTGCTCGCACTCCAAGTAGATAACTCGTGCAGAGTCCTATCGCCAGTAAACCGAATATTTTGTTTAGAAGCGCCCGCAGATCCATTATTGAAACTGCTATCAGGTCTGCAAACCATGTCAAGGTTTTTCCTCTGCCTTTCCACATTGAATCTTTGAAAAATCCCCAGAGCCCAATAAGAAAAAGAAACAATATCCAAAACAGGTCCAACACCGGCTTAACGAACCAGATATTCATGTTAGCTCCTCGAGTAAATCAAAATCCACCGCGATATTACTATAAGTCTTGCGATGTAGTTCCTGTGGTTACAAGCTTTTTTAGCCTACCGGCACAACTACTTAAACGCTATAAGTTATAGTGATTTGCATAAAAAGACGGAAAACAGCAAAATAGCTATGAGGTTACCAATAGTCCCAAATAGTGCTCCGATGTAATTTCTTGGGATGTTAAGGTTAATATAGTTTAGTGGCCTAACTAAATCTTTAGTAATTTACCCGCTTTTTATCGAGCCTGCTAAATCAGATGCTCCAGATGTTGAAACGCGATTATAGGCTCCCTTGCATTAAAAAGTGTATAGTGTGTAAAATATTTGCATGCTGTTTTTTAAAAAAAAAAGTATTGCCTAGGTTTCTGTTTATACTTTATGTAAGCATTTACTGTTATTTTTTCTTAAACATTTCGCTTTTTTTTGGTATAGGCAATGCATTTCGTGTTGCTTCTGATGCCGGGCATATATTGAGGTGGCACTTGGTTTGTTAGGGTATCTGGCGTTCAAAACCACTACGGAACCGATAAGTGGTGATTATTTTGTGATAGCTCTGTTAGTTGTTTTGTTTATAATTGTGATGTTTATGGGGCCAATACAGTCTACGGATGTGTATTGGAATCTTGCCAATGCCTACAATTTTCTTCAGGGGTTTAATCCATATTTGCAACCTCTTACTGAGACGCCATCTTCCGCCTATTCGATTTTTGCAGCGTGGCATTACGTACCTATGACGCACGGTCCGCTAAGTGTACTACTGTATGCATTACCACTAACTCTTAATCTCTCCACTGGAGCCACTTTTTTTATTTTGAGGATTATCTGGATGCTCCCAATACTTTTGACATTACATTTTATGAACAAACTCTTGAATGCAGAGGGGTTACCTCGCCAAAACATGAAATTGAACAAGCTTTTAGCCTATCTTTTTTCAGCGCCTATTTTGGTATTTGGGTTGGTAGACTTGCACAACGATATCTTTGTAATGCTTTCAATTTGTGCTGCATATTTTTTTCTTACCCAAAAAAAACACAGATTTGCTGTGTTGGCTTTGGTGCTTGGTTTTCTTATAAAATACGTTACTTTATTGTTGCTTCCACTAGTTTTATGGGACTGGTTTCGTAGTTCACGTGACGCCCTAAGAGGCGCCTTTTTCGAGATGGCCAAATACGGTTTGGCCTCACTTACACTAGTAGTTTTGAGCTATCTTCCGTTTCTAGTAAATAATTGGGATTTTTTAAGCCTGTTCCACGGTTTATCCTTCCAAATAAACTTTGCTGTAGCTGACAGTTATCCTGTATATGGGGTGCTTGTGGGAGTTAAAAACTTCATTGGTATTTCCGGTAGTATTTCGCCCTTTGTTCTTCCAGTTTTAGTTTTATTGTCTGTAATACTATGGGAGAAAAACAAGAAGTATGAGGCTTTTATCTTACCAATACTCCTCTTGATATCCTCCACCAGTTGGGTCACTCCTTGGTATTATCTATGGTTTTTCCCTTTGTTATTGATAAGATATGACAGAGAATCTTTAGCTCTTTTTTTTGCAATTTTACTGCCTTTTGTACATGGTTTTTATACGAATACGTATTTGCTTTTGTTTGTATTTGTGCACTTATTGGTTATAAAACCTTTTAGCTACTTACAGAAGAGTAGTTTTTCAAACCCCTCGCCCATAGAACCCACGTTAAACCAATAAATATTGTTTGTGAGCTTAGGTAAAACCCAAATAGCTTTTTTAAAAATATTAAAGATAGTATGTTGTAGCCATAGGAGCTCGTTAGCATAGTAAGCATATCTGATCTGTATTCGGCCATCTGCATTATTTTTGCTTCTATTAGCATGAATGGCACGCAGGTTTGAAATAGTATTTGAGTAACAAGCCTAAAAAAGAAGTAAACCATAGCGAGATGTCGTCTATCCATATATTCGAGAAAAACCTACTTGGATAAGCTGCCGAATCGATTAGGCCCTTTTTGCAGAATAAATATATTTGTTCATGTTTTATCTGGAGACTATTCGTAACCTCTTTTTTGCAATTCGAATGCTTCTTTGTATATTCCGTTTAATTGCATAAGTTCTTTGTGTGTTCCTTGTTCTGCAATTTTGCCGTTTTCCATAACTATAATTTTATCCGCATTTCTCACAGTTGAAAACCTATGAGAAACAGTAATTATAGTTTTATCTTGGTTGGTTTTTTCTCCCCTAAAAATGTTATCAAATATCTGTGCCTCTGCCTTTGGATCTATTGCGCTGGTTGGTTCGTCTAGGATTATTATGGGTGCATTTTTGAAGAATGCTCTTGATAAAGCTATTTTTTGCCATTGTCCAACTGAAGGTTCAGTTCCCTCATTGTAGCGTTTGGACAACACCTGATCATACTTCTTGGTGAAATCATTGGATATAAAATCGTGAGCCCCGCCTTTGCGGGCTGCCTCCTCTACCCTTTGGTAATCATCCATGTTATCTATGTCTCCCAAGCCAATGTTTGTCTTAGCGTCAAAATGATACCGTACAAAATCTTGGGTTAGAAGAGAGATCTTTTTATATAGAGAATCTATGTCTAGTTCTTTTATATCTATGCCGTCAACTAATATCTTTCCCTCGGTAACATCGTAGAAACGGCACAATAGTTTAACGAGCGTGGTCTTACCAGCACCATTTTTACCTACAAGCGCAATGTTTTCTCCTGGATTAATAGTGAAATCTAGGTCTTTAAATACATATTTGTCTGAACTTGGGTATTTGAACGAAACCCCTTGAAACTCTATTTTTGGGGGTATTTCTTTGTATTCCAATGTTTTTGAACCGTTAACAATAAATTTCTCCAGATCCAGAACCTTAAAAATGTCTATAACGTATAGTCCATGCTCTACGTTAGTTGTAACATTTCTCAAAAAGTTAGAAAAAGATGAAGAAAACTGCAATACAGTTGCCATATAGAATGCGAAACTTCCAACAGATATGCCCCCAGTTATGAAACTGTTTATCAACATGTATCCGATAATCCCATACCCTATAGGGATGATGAGAGAAATTATTCCAGAGGTTATAATTCCCTTTTTCTCTGCCTTTTCTTGTTTGGAAATAAAACCGTCGTATACAGTTTTGATTATGTTTAAGAGATATTGCTTAGTGTTATAAATTTTTATCTCAAATAATGAGTTTTCCCTGTTTAATAAGGACAAGGTATCGTAGTAATTTCTTCTGGATTCGCCCTCAAGATCCCATATTGCCCAGCCCTGACGTCCATACTTTAGTTTGTTTAGTACCTCAGGTATTGAGATTATGACAATAATCAAAACAGCTAGCGGCGAAAAGCTGACCATAATAGCTACTGCAATAATTAATCCAACAACATCTCTAATTACCCAGAAAATTCTGTTCAAAAAGTCATTTGCTCGCCACCCATAACTCTCGCTAACTTTTTGTAACAGATTGTTAAACTTTGGGTTTTCATAATATTGAATGTCTAGTTCGGCAAGTTTTTTTGACATGTCGTAGGACATGCTTCTGTGAATCATGTAGTAGTTTGATCTTTCGAAGTAGTCAGTCAAAACCCACAATATCTTCTCAATAGCTATACCTACAACGTAGAGGATAAATATTGCTAAAACATAGCTTTTGTTGTCTCCTGCAAGTATTAAGGCATCCAATGATAATGTCCAAAGTTTGTTTAGTCCATAAGGTATGAAAGAAACAAGCAATACCGTGACGAAAAAGCCGATTGTGTTTGACTTTGCATTTTTGAACCCATAGTTCCACATTCTGACGGATATCCTCAGAATTTCTTGAAGTTCCAATATTTGTGCTCGAAAGCTCTTTTTTGTGGTTTTTTCTTTGTCCATAGCCATTTCTCCCCACGATTAATCCAACTTGGAAGAAACTTTTTTGGGGGGTATGGAGGGTATAATAGCCTTTTTGGGCTGTTTTATCAAGTTTTGGAAAAAATGGCTTAGGTTACGTCAACGGCTGCATCTTTGGCGTGGTTCATAATAAATTTTTTGCGTGGTGGAACTTCGGAACCCATAAGTGTGCTAAATACATCGTCTGCATGAGCGGCATCTTCAATGTTTATTTGTTTTAATATTCGTGTCTGTGGATTCATTGTTGTTTCCCAAAGTTCATCTTCGTTCATTTCACCCAAACCTTTAAATCTTTGAATAAGAGCTTTTTGTCCATCATCTGTTTTGCGAAACAGGTCAGCTTCCGCTTCATCAGTAAGATATTTTTTGTTTTTACCCCAAGTAGCCTTAAATAGAGGTGGAGAGGCAAGGTAAACATGTCCCCCTTCAATCAACTCCTTCATGTACCTATAAAAAAATGTTAAGTACAGAGTTCCAATATGATAACCGTCCACATCAGCATCTGCCATGATTATTAATTTGTGGTACCTAAGTTTTGCTGGATTATAGACATCCCCGATTCCTGTGCCCAATGCCAACACCAAGCTTTTATATCGTTCGTTGGCAACAAGTTTATCAAGACGGGTTTTTTCTGCATTAGGCGGTTTACCAAACAAAGGTAGTATTGCTTGAGTATCCCTATCACGGCCTTGTTTAGCTGAACCTCCTGCTGAATCTCCTTCTACTATGAAAAGCTCAGTTTTCGATGGATCGCGTTCTGAACAATCGGCCAATTGTCCAGGTAAAACTCCCCCACCCTCCATAACAGTTTTTCTGATAATGGTATCTCTGGCGGCTTTAGCTGCTATTCGAGCTTTTAGTGCTAGTACATTTTTTTCAATTATAGCTTGCGCGTCGCGAGGGTGTTCTCCCAAAAACAACTCTAATGCATCTTTTGTTACTTTTTCCACTGCTGTTCTGACATGAGAATTACCGAGTTTAGCCTTAGTTTGCCCTTCGAACTGTAAAATGTCTGAATCAAGTTTCACAGAGATAACCGCCGTTAAGCCCTCTTTTAAATCGTCTCCCGATAGATTGGCATCTTTCTCCTTTATTATTTCTTTGGATCTTGCGTAGTCATTTATGACCTTAGTCAAAGCGGCTCTAAAACCAGTTAGATGGGTACCGTCCTCGACCGTACGAATGTGGTTTGCAAAAGTTAGCACGTTTTCAGTAAAGGTGTCGTTGTATTGTAATGCTAATTCAACAGATACGTTATCCTCTTCTTTGCCAACATAAAAAATATTGTCGTGAAGAGGTTTTTTATTTTTGTTAAGGGATTTGATGTAAGCTTTAATCCCACCTTCAAAGTAAAAACAATAGTGCTCCTCTGTACGGTGGTCAATAACCTCGAATTTAATGTCGGCAGTTAGGTAGGCATATTCCTTCATTAGGTTCATGAAATGCTTTAATTTAAAGTCTACGGTTTCAAATATTGTAGCGTCAGGTTTGAACTGGACAATTGATCCGGTTTCATAATTCCATGATTCAACATCCAAGTTCCACTCTTCTCCCTTGAGTTTTGTTACTGGTTTTTTCCTGTCTAGAGGTTCAACGTCGCGAACAACGTGTCCCCCATCTTGAAACTCTTGCACAACTATTTCTTTTTGCCTGATTACAACAACCCTAAGCCAATGAGATAATGCATTAACAACAGAAGCTCCAACACCGTGTAGTCCGCTTGATACTTTGTAACCGCCACCCCCGAATTTACCTCCAGCGTGTAGAACTGTAAATACTAGCTCTAAAGCCGATTTTCCTTGGTCTTTCTTTATGCCATAAGGTATTCCTCGACCATTATCGTATACTGCGACTGACCCATCTTTCAAAAAAACTACTCGTATGTGATTCGCAAACCCGGCCATAGCCTCGTCCATCGAGTTATTTAATATTTCTTGTACTAGGTGATGAAGTCCTACTTGCCCAGTAGAACCAATATACATACCTGGACGTTTTCTTACAGGGTCTAGGCCCTCAAGGACTTGTATTTGATCTGCATCATAAGCTTGGTTTGACATAAAAAAAGAAATATCCTAGCGCGGGTTTCATTGTAAAGGATTTACACCTCTGTTTCAACAGCGTTCTAAACTTGCACGTGTTATATGGTTATGTTAAAGATTAGGTATCTTACTGAACGTGGGCATGGCCCAAAGGAGAATTGACGTGCAAACATACAGGTAGCCCTGTCGGGGACTTTAATGCTACTGAAATCTCAGTGCACTAGAGTCCCTAGAACTAAACAGATAACACCAGGTACTCAAGTGCCAATTTCAAATTCACATTGGTCTTCAAAAGATCATTCCTAACCTCACTAAGCTTTACCAATGCTTGGGCAGCTTTCATTGTAGGCTCGGTTCTTGCAGATATTTCCAAATCCAGAATCAAATCTTTTACAATGTCAATTACTACTTCTCTATCCTCTTTGGAGACTTCAGCCGCCCAGGACATTCTATCTCCTAAACTCATTTGAAAAAGCTCAAAAAATGCGCGTTCTTTGCTATCTTCATAAGCTTTGGATTTCAACTCCACCCTTTTGCATCTAGATAGTATCGTTGGTAGGACTGCGGTTTTTGTTGGTGCACATAAAATTATAGTTGCATACTCGGGTGGTTCTTCAAGGATTTTTAGAAGTGTGTTTTGTGCCTCAATAGTCATCAAATCCGCTTCCCAGATAATAAGTATTTTGTATTTGTGTGAAAAGGGTTTTTGTCCCAAGGCTTTTATATTGTCTTTGACTGTTCCTATTCCTATGGATTTCTTATCCTCTATTAACCTTACATTCAAGACGTCTGGGTTATTTTCCACGGAGATTTGATTTTGCCCAAGTAATTCTAAAATTTTATTATTTCTTGCTGCCCTATCTCCGCCATATATTAGTATGCTTCCCTCTAGATTCATATGTTCATTTTATACTAGATATTTTAGAATTATTGCACTAAGTAGAATATAACTGGTAAGATTATGGTGTAACTGCCCTATGGATTCAACAAACGCACATAAAGGAATAGAAGACGTTCTCTTCGAAAAAACCCTCATAAATGCAGATCAGCTATCTGCTGTTAAATTCGAACATGTAAATACTGGTAAGAGTGCTGAGACTATTATTAAAGAACGTGGTTACGTCACAAACGAGGATTTTGTGAAGTCTTTTGGTGAGGTATACGGCATTGAATATATTAATCCCCAAGAAGTCAAAATCGAACAAAATGTTTTGGAGTTACTGCCTGTTGCTGTAGAGAAAAGATATCAAGTAGCGCCGTTTATGTTAGACATGAATGATAACGTTCTATCGGTGGCTATGGTTGATCCACTAGACCTCCAGACCATTGAATTTATCGAAAGAAAAACTGGCTACACTGTAAAACCCTACATCTCGACCCTTAAGGAGATAGAGGCGGTATTAGGTGAAGTTCAAGGAAAAGCCATCTCAGAAGAAATTAGTGCTGCACTAGAAGAAATAAGTGCTACCACTTTACAGCTTAAAGGTGATTCTGGCGATTTGAATGCCGACGATGCAACAATTAGAGATGCACCTATTGCTCGTATTGTAGGTATGATCTTAGAAACCGCTGTAAAAATTGGTGCTTCTGATGTACACATCGAACCAACCGAATCTGATACTAGATTACGTTACCGTGTTGATGGTGTTTTACAAGAAAAAAGAAAATTCCCTAAGGAGATGCATGAATCTATTGTTGCTCGTATAAAGATACTTTCGGTCATGAAGATCGACGAGAAACGTATTCCTCAAGACGGTCGTTTTAAAGTACAGGTGGGTAACACAGGCACTGATTTGAGAGTTTCAACCTTACCCACAGTATTTGGTGAAAAGGTGGTTATTCGATTATTGAAAGAGCAAGGTAATGTTTTTACCTATAAAGATCTTGGTTTGCGCGGCTTATCTTTGAAGCGTTTTGAAGAAGCAATAATAAGGCCGGTTGGTATGGTACTTGTTACAGGTCCCACAGGTTCGGGTAAGACCGTTACCCTTGCAACCGCTTTAGCTAAACTTAACACTGTTAGGGTTAACGTTGTTACCATTGAGGACCCGGTTGAAATTAGAGTACCTGGGGTCAATCACGTTCAGGTTAATCCCAAGGCTGGACTAACCTTCTCTTCTGGACTAAGAGCATTTTTAAGACAAGATCCAAATATAATAATGGTAGGAGAGGTTCGAGATAGTGAAACGGCAGAACTTGCCATACATGCTGCTTTGACCGGTCACCTTGTTTTGTCAACTTTACACACAAACTCAGCGGCTGGGGCACTCCCCCGTTTGATAGATATGGGAGTAGAAAATTTTCTTTTGGCATCCACAGTGAACGCTATACTTGCTCAACGCTTAGTTAGAAAAATCTGTGCCGATTGTAAGGAGACGTACGATGCACCTGATGAAATTGAAAAGGATATAAGAAAAATTTTGGCAAATGTTCAGAGCTCAGAAGTTTTGATGCACAAAGACAAAATCATCGCAGAAACTATAGCAAAAGTTGGCAAGGGTAAACTAAAGCTCTCCCGAGGAAAAGGCTGTGATAAATGTGGAAATTCTGGGTATAAAGGTCGAATAGGTATTTTTGAAGTTTTGGAAATGTCCAATGAGATTGGAAAAATGATACTTGAGCATAAGCCAGAAAACATGATAGCTGAGGCGGCTATAGCTGATGGAATGCTTACTTTGGTTCAGGATGGTTATTTACGAGTTGTGGAAGGGGCTACTACCTTGGAAGAGGTTATGAGAGTGGCAAATAATTAGCGATCTGAGTACAGACCTGCTTTTCGAGGGCAAAAGTATATGGCGTTTAACGTATCAAAAATTTTAGAAAATGTAATAGAACAAGGAGCCTCTGATTTGCACCTTACTGTTGGGATTTCTCCTGTAGTTCGTGTAGATCGTGAACTCTACCCTCTTGAGGACACAGATGTTCTCACTGTTGATGATATCAACTTGTTTTTGTCCAAAGTTCTGACCGAAGAGCAAAAGAATATCTTGGAGGTTAATCGTGAGGTAGACTTTTCAGTTGCACTTAGTAATAAGGCTCGTTTTAGGGTCAACGCTTTCTACCAAAAGGGTTACCCTGCTGTTGCTCTACGTGTTATTCCATTGGTTATTCCAAAGCTAACGGATCTCAACTTACCTGAAATAATCACCAGATTATGTGATATACGTCAGGGATTGGTATTGGTTGTAGGACCTACTGGGCATGGCAAATCTACTACAATAGCAGCATTGATAGATCATATCAATGAGACTCGTTCAGAGCACATCGTTACCATTGAAGATCCAATCGAATATATTTTTACTAATAAAAAGTCGTTAGTTGAACAACGCGAGATGTATTTGGACACTCATTCTTGGGATGGTGCTTTGAGAGCTATTTTACGTCAAGATCCTAACGTAGTCTTCATAGGCGAACTTAGAGACATCGAGACTACACAGTCCTGTTTAACGATTGCTGAAACCGGTCATTTAGTTTTTGCAACAATGCATACTAATTCGGCTTCACAAAGTATAGATCGTATGATTAGTAGTTTTCCTGAGGTTAAGCAATTGCAGATAAAGCTTCAGTTATCTCAGGTTTTGGAGGCTGTAGTGTCCCAAAGATTAATTCCATCAAAAAAGTCAGGTGTTGTACCAGCAGTAGAAATAATGTTAGGTAGTGATGCTGTTCGTAGCCTAATTCGTGAGGGTAAATCGCACCAGCTTGATAATGTTATAGGTACAAGCTCAAATATTGGGATGATCGGGTTGGACTCAAGTCTTGCCTTGTTGGTGCATCGAGAGGAGATAACTGAGGAAGAAGCAATGAAATTCTCAGTTAGCCCAGACATGTTGCGTAGATTGATAAAGGGAGTGAGAGGCTAGCGTATGTCAGCATTTACCTATACCGCAATGGACCAAAAAGGTGGTAGAAAGAATGGTATTGTTGATGCACGTAATCAACAAGCTGCTTTCTCTTTACTGAAAGAACAGGGCTATTTCGTTTTGACCCTAAACAAGAAAAACGACTCTGTATTTGAAAGTATAATGACATTTAGAGGTGTTCCATTCGGTGAGGTTGTTGCCTTTACGAGACAACTTTCCACCATGATCTCGGCCGGTCTCTCTATTTCTAAAGCGCTAAGTGTTTTGGCCGAACAGACCACAAATCTGAAATTCAAGAAAATTCTCACTGATATACTGCGTGATGTAGAGGGTGGTGCCTCACTAGCTAACGCTTTTGGAAAATATCCTGACGTATTTGCAGCCACATATCAGTCACTGGTTTCAGCGGGTGAGGCCTCTGGTAGGCTTGATGAGATCTTGGCCAGATTGGCGGATACCATGGAGTCTCAGCGAGAATTACGAGCTAAGTTTAAGTCCGCAATGATTTATCCAACAATTATATTTATTGCTATGATCGGTGTCTTTTTCATGCTTATGTTGTTTGTTGTTCCCAAACTTGCCGATATGTATGAAAGCTTAAATGTGGAGTTACCTGCGACAACCCAGTTAATGATTACTATGTCAGACTTTTTTGTTAACAATGTGTTTTTGGTAATTGGCGGGGGCATTTTTTTCATTTTTGGTATGAGATATTTCCTTCAAACAGATGGTGGTAAAAATTTGGTTACCTTGCTTGCATTTAAAACTCCAATTTTTGGAAATCTTAACCATAAGCGTGAGCTGACTGAGTTTACCCGAACTCTAAGTCTGTTGTTGTCCTCGGCAGTGCCTATTGTTGATTCTTTACATATTGTTGCAAATGTTGTCCAAAGCATTGAGTTTAAAAAAGGTAGCTTAGAGGCAGCCAAAAGTATAGAAAAGGGTGGAACCTTGTCTATTTATCTCAAAAGCAACGATGCGTTTCCTCCTATTCTGGGAAATATGGTGTCTACAGGAGAGGAAACCGGTCGTTTAGATGAGGTTTTGGATCGTTTGGCAGATTTCTTTGAGAAAGAAGCAAGTCATGCCGTCGAAGGTCTTTCTGCTGCTTTGGAACCGCTAATATTAATCATGTTAGGTAGTATGGTTGGTTTTTTGATAATTTCAATTATTACGCCGATTTATAAGATTACATCGGCAATTTAACTGATTGAAGGGAGGTGAATTGAATGTTTAACAAAAATCAAAAAGGTTTTACATTAGTAGAACTTATCATCGTTATCGCAATTATTGGTGTATTAGCAGGTGCTGTGCTTGTTGTTTTGAACCCAGCTCAATTATTGCAAGAAGGCCGTGATGCACAGAGATTAGAAGATATGGATGCCTTGAATAAGGCAGTCACCTTAGCTTTAGCTGATGGTGAAATCGTTTTAACAGATACTAGTGGTGTTTGTGCAACATGTACCAGTACTGCAGCAACCCCAAGACAGGGTGTAGATGGCGCAAACGGATGGGTCAAATTCACAATTCCTGTAGGATTAACCGGCCTTGGTAAATTTGTTTCGGTTTTACCAGCTGATCCTTCTACAGGTACCTACTCATGGGCATCTGACGGCACAAATTATGAAGTCAATTCTGTTCTGGAAGCCGCAGATAATGCAAATAAAATGACGACAGATGGCGGAGACAACGCTGCTGTTTACGAAATGGGTACAGACCCTGGTTTAGATCTTATAAACTAACGTTCATTAGGAAAGACCCCAGTAATGGGGTCTTTTCTTTTGCGCAATAAGCAGTATATAATTGATCTATGGTTGTTTGGGTTTTATACGTATTGATTTTTATTGCAGGATTGTTCATAGGATCCTTTCTAAATGTTGTCTCTGATAGAATCGTCTCTAACCGTTCTTTCTTTTTAGGTCGCTCCGTTTGTGAGTTTTGTAGCAAAGTTCTTTCTGCTCTTGAACTTATTCCAGTATTTTCTTTCCTTCTTCAAAGAGGTGCCTGTAAAAACTGCAAAAAGAAGCTTTCTTGGTATTACCCCATCTCAGAGGTCTTAACGGGTTTTGTTTTTGCAGTTGCTGCTTATAAAATAGGGATCTTTTCAGACACAGCAACTGCTTTTACTTGGTTGTATTTCGTTTTTTTGATAGTTGTGCTTAGTGTTTATGTTGTATTGCTTTTAACTGATCTAAAGTATCTGTTATTACCCAATAAAGTTTTATTTCCAGCAATCCTAGTTACTATTGCCTTCTTAGTGCTTGGTATGGTGCTCTCACTTTACTATACCTATCAGAGCTTAAACAACGATACTTTTGGGAAATACTTGATAAAGGCTGGATATTGGGACTTACAATGGCAGGCAGTGCTTAAGGATCACCTTTACATCTTGTTAAGTGCAATTGGCATCGGTGTTTTCTTTTGGTTACTTACACTTATAAAGAATGGTCGTGCTATGGGTGGTGGCGATGTAAAATTGGCCTTTTTGATAGGTCTTGTTAATGGATTTCCCCATAATGTCTTTGCCATATTCTTGGGTTTTCTCTTTGGTGCTTTGCTTAGTATTCTCTTGGTTTGGACAAAGAGAAAAACTATTAAGGATACAGTACCATTTGGACCATTTCTGCTCCTTGGGAGTTTTGTGATGCTTTTTTGGGGTGACATGTTGATTGATTGGTATTTTGGACTTTTTTGACCTATAATGTACATTAGAGTTTGAGACTACTCGTTTTATAAAAAAGGAGGGCTTGCTTATTGCGAGCTCTTTAACAAAAAATCCAATAGGAGCGAAAAAATGAATACCGTGAATCGGTTTGGAGAAACCACCCTTCGGGGTGGGATTGTTTTTATCGTGTTGGTTATATTTCTGATGATATTTGTATCGTCAGGAGTCGTTGAAGCAACATTTGGTGATGTCTTTTTGGTTAGTGCTGACAATGAGGGGACTATTGGCAATAATGCCTCTCAATCTGCCGCTGTATCTGCAAGTGGTCGTTACGTCGTATTTAACTCTTTTGCCAATAATCTGGTAGTGGGTGATACAAATAACGCCTCTGATATCTTCTTAAAAGACATGCAAACTCAGCAAATCTGTTTAGTGTCCCATAGCTTAGGTGGTGATGGCCCGGCAAATGGCCCTTCCATGAATCCTTCAATTTCAGCAGATGGTCGGTTTGTGTCGTTTACCTCAGATGCCTTTGATCTGGTGGAAAATGATACAAATCAAACTCCTGACGTGTTTGTTTGGGATGCACTAACTCAAGAAGTTGTTCGAGTTTCGACGTCGTGGTCAGGTGCAGAGGGTGACGGGTTTTCTGGTGGCAGTCAAATATCAGGGAATGGCCAATGGGTGGTTTTCACATCTGACTCCAAAAACCTCGTTCCCGAGGATACTAACTTGCGCACAGATATTTTCGTGCGCAATGTTGTAACTTGGGAACTTTCGCGTCTGGTACCAAGTTTTGGTGTGGAACCTAACGGAGCGTCCTACGAACCAAAAATTAATCTTGATGGGTCTTGTGTTGTTTTCTCGTCCACTGCCAGTAACTGGGTTTCCACTGGAGCTTGGAGTGGATTTGAGGACATATACCTCTATGATTCTACGACCAACGAAGTGTCGTATGTTGTACGTAGTACTGAAGGTGGTCCTGCTGACTCTTCAAGCTCATTTCCTATGATTTCCCCAAACGGCAGATATGTAGTTTTTCAGTCGTTTGCGGAGAATTTGTCCTCTATAGACACCAATGGGTTTTCCGACGTGTATATGTTGGATACCATCAGTAACACCTTGTCCTTGGTGTCTGTGGATAGCTTTGGTGGTGAGTCCGATAACAATTCGGGACTCTTTGGAGCCACGGTGAATGATTCAGGGCATGTGGTTTTCGAGTCCATGGCGTCTGATCTCACCTCCAATGTGCAGGGGTTTCTAAGTAGGCTATATCTTCACAAGGATGGGCATACCATTCTTTTGATTGGTGGTGGTGGTCAAGGGGAAAAAACTCATTTCCCTGCTTTTACTGCTCAAGATAGTGTGATTTTTGAGTCATTAGTGCCCAATCTTGTTGTAGGTGACAATAACGGTACTTGGGATGTGTTTCTCCTTGATGTAGTACCTGTGGTACCCACTGAAACACCTACACCAACAAGCACACCCACTCCCTCGCCGTCACCTACCCCTACTGTAACCCCCGAACCACCTGTTGGATTTGAAACATTATTACCCTTTGTGGTTAGGTCTAGTGACTAGTATCCCAAAGGTTTACCGGGAGGTCTAATTGCCTAAAAAACGATCAGGCCTCCTTTGACTATTAAATTATTATCGGTCTTGAAAATTCCCTAGCTATAAAAATATAATGTATCCCCTACTCCACAGAAAGCTTAGGGCAGTGATTCTCCTTTCATAAAGATCACTGCCCTTCTAGGCTCCCTACTTATTTACTTAAAAAGACTAGTGTGCATGGCAAATTACCAACGTGTTACTGTTTTCTGTAATGCGTTGGATGCCAACAACCTTACCTTGGGAAAGTGCCAACTGCATGGCCGTCAAAACTTGTTCCCAAGTAAAAAGCTGAGGTGTAACTTGCCAGTTTTCCGGTGATTCCCACCAGTTACCGCTTTGGCGTTGGTAACGCACATAGACTGCAGGTGCGTCATATTGAACAACAACGCCGTTCACAAATGTAACCGTTCTTCCAATTGGATCCACTGACGCCAGGTTTCCTCTTTCCATGTGCCAGACAGTACCATCCTGTCCTGTCCATTCCACCATCTCGTAAGACGGTGTTATGTAAATCGGGGCCAGGCATGCCACCAACGCTTCTAAGCTTTCGGGTGGCGTTCCGAACGGAATTGTGCTACCACCTGCAGCTACTACCGTTGGAACTGCCGTTTCCGTCGGACTCGGGGTTGGTTCCAGCGTTGGCCATGGTGTGTTGGTTGGTCCCGTGGTTGCCGTTGGCATTACGGTATTGGTTGGCCAGGCTGTAGCTGTAGCAGTCGCTGTAGCCGTTGGCATCGGTGTGTTAGTCCACGTTGGCCAAGCTGTAGCTGTAGCAGTCGCTGTAACCGTTGGTACAGGGGTATCCGTTGGGTCCCGGGTTATCGTTGGTACTGCAGTCAGTGTTGCCGGTGGGCCTAGTGTTGCCTGTACGACTTCTATAACCACAGGTGCCAGCGGTTTCCAAACCTCCGTTGGAGTAACTGTAATCCTTGTGGGGGGTATAGTTTCTGCAACGCAACCTACAATCAATAACAAAAACAATACCAATATCATCAAACTCATTCGTTTCGTGTTCATCTCATGCTCCTTTTCCAGATTTCCAAAATCCAGAAAAATATTAAATTTTCAAATCTCTCTAGTTCTGAATTATAGCAACTTTTTTCCTAGACCGATAGTATATTATTTTTTTTGTATACATCATTGACGATGGGTTGTCCATGTGGAAAAATATCCATATGGAGAATAATCCTAGTTTCCAAGATTCTTTAGCCGTTGAACATCCCGAACCATCCTCAAGTCACTCCTATTTACCAGTGTACATTGCCGTTTTTTTCTTAATTGTTGTTTTAATTGTTGTTACAGGTGTACTGATGAATCGGCCTGATTTCGTGAAAAGTAATTCAAATGTCATGCTTGTACCTAACAATGATTTATCAGCTTTGTGTGCCACATATGCATCTACGTATCCGCTAAAGGATGGATTTGGAGTTTATTCGTCAGGATTGGTTACGGTTGGGCAAGATACTTACTGTGAGCTTGTAGTTGTTGGTATGTTGGTTACTGTAGATGAAAATAAATTTGAATTATCTTATCCGGGTAAGCTTCAAACTATCCGAGTTGCTTATGATGCGTCCCTTGAGATTTCCCCAGCAAACAATATCAATACTTTTCCAAATGACTTTTATGATCTTACCGTTTACGAAAAGTTGCAAAGGTTTAAAGATGTGACTCTTGGTGTTACCATTAAAGTTAACGAGGATGCCAGTTTTTCTGCAAAAGAAGTTTCAGTCGGAGGCAGAATCTTAAACGATCGTGAAATAGAAGCTTTGGAAACCTCGGAGGCATTGTTGCCCTAAGATTTTATGAAGAAAAATAATTTTACTAGACATATTTTGGTTTTGTTTGGGTTTTTTGTAGTTGTTACTTTTACCTCTACAGCTACTTCACCTGTTTATGCGCACCATACCTGTGGAGACTGTCCTGCTGGTTACACTTGCCCTCCAACGGGACATGATTGTTGTGAAGATCATGGGTGTACTTGTAATTGCGATAATAACCAATGTAACACTAACTCGGGTTGGGATGCAGAGTGTCCTGGTGCTTATTGTTGTGGTGGTGGCAACATAATGATTACTGTTGCGGGTTATGTCCGGGACGCTAATACCAATGTTGGGATTCAAAATGTAAATGTTTCTCTATATGATACAGGTACTAACACAACAATTTATGATTCCACTGACAGTAATGGTTACTTTGTTTTCACAAATGCCGTAGAGGCCGGTTATACTTATGCCGTAAGAGTGCCAGGTAACATGGCAACTCCGCAAACTGCGCCTTCAGGGTACATACCTCCTGCTCAGACTACAAACAATACGGCAAGTTGGAATGTAGTTTCTGGTGCCCATACCCCGCTAAACTCAGCCAGCTATGAGAGTCAAGAGGCCAATGCATCTAATGACTGTGGTACCGATTGCAACTTCAGATATCAAGTTTTTGGAAATCCTGTTATTTTAAGTCGCAGTGATGTTTGCGTAAACCCCGGAAACAATTTACCTTATCGTACTGGCACATTCAATTGGACTGCTGTTCCGGGTGCGGTCAGATATATTTTGAGAGTTAATCGTGAGGATTTGACTAATCCCGAATGGGTGAGTGCAAATGATTGGTGGAGATATATTCCCCCAAGCGCAAATACTAGCACTAGTGGTTCCTGTAATGGTGCAACCTGTACTGCAACGATCGGTATTCAGCCTGCGATTATGTCTTTTGTGCCCGGGCAATATCTAGGATGGAGTGTTCAAGCTGAAGCTGCGAATGGCGCGCTGTCTGCAGACGTCCCCGGTGCTGCATTTTTTGTGAATACCTGTACACCTTATTCTTTAAGTGGTACTTTGAATTATGTCACGGTTAGTGGGAACACCTGCACCCCAGTCGCTGGGCAATCAAGTTTGCATTCCGTGGCCAATCTTACTGCAGACCCAGTAACTGCCACGTTTAATGTTACCACGTATAGTTATAGCAGATCCGCAAATGTTAATGCAGGAAACTCCAACTATACAATTACGAACTTACCTGGCGCTGCAGGAGCTGTATCGTTGAATAGAACTGTGGTGAGTTCCAATGATCCCGATTTGGCTGCTGTCGGAATTCAGTACAGATACCAGTGTATAAAAGCTGGCAACTCTGGTACATGGACATATAGCCCTACTCTTGCTTCTATACCTGTAGCCAATTTCAACACTAATTTAGCTGGGTATAATTTTGGTTATGTCTTGGAGAATCCCTATGATGACGGTTGGTTTGCAAGTTTGGATGGTGATACATACGGCGAAGTTATCGCGGCGAATGTATCTGGGGTTGTTGCACCAAATAGTGGTGTAGAGCCCTATCTGACATTTCATGGTGGAAGTCGCGAAGTAGCAGTTTTTGGTGAAGATATACAGGTGTCACCAGATCGTTTGGTTGAGGGTGGTAAGTATATAGATGGTTTTACTGGAGGATTTTGGCCTTCCACCTTTAGTTTTACGCCCCCAGCGGGTGCTACCAACCTTACAAATGCGCAGGGCTTGAACACCATGCAAACCGGTCGTGTATATCGCGCCGAAATTGGCCTAGTAAATAGCTATCTGTTAAATAATGATGACTATAATCTTGGTGGTGGGGCTGGTGTGGCTGTGCTATATGTAACTGGTAGTGCTGGTTCACTAACTTTTCCTCAGAGTTTTACATCACAACATACTGATCGTCGTATTTTAATTATAAGTCAGCGCCCGGTCTATATTGCTCCTGATGTAGGAACCACAGTTGCAACAATTGGTAACCTTGCCACTAGTCCTGCTCATTTACAAATTGGGTTAATTGCACAGCACACTATAACCTTTGGTTCAAGCTATTCCCCCAATTTTCCTGGGCAACCAGACAAAATAATTTTGTTAGAGGGACCTTTTGTTGCTGGGTCGTCTGATGTCACTACTGTTAACATTGAACTTCGACGCAATTTGGGGTTAAGCAATGCCTTATATCCTGCGGCACTTGTCAAATACAATCCAATTTATGGGCGTGAGTTGACCGAAAATTCTGGAGTAATGGAACAAGATGTCATATGGAAAGTCAGTCCATAATTAGTTATCATTGAAACACAATGAAACCTTTGATAAACATTGACTTGAAAAGAAATGAATTAGGACAGGCCTTGTTGTTTGTTGTTATAACCATGACTATAGCTTTAGCTTTGGGTATTGGTTTGTCCTTGGAAACTATAAATTCTGTTTCCACTGTCGCAGATACGGATACCTCACAGCGTGCTCTAGCCGCGGCTGAGGGAGCTGCAGAAAGAACTTTGACCCTGAGTAACAACGATCTGGATAGTCTGGCCACTAATGGTATAAGTTCGTCTGAATGCACAGGTATTTTAAGTGGGGAATGGGTTACAAGTTCCGGAACATGTTTTGTACGTTTTACCGCACAGAGTGGTACCGGGCAAGATCCTATAGAGGTGCGTTCCGCAGTTACGGTTGAGGAGTATGACGTTACTGATCCAGACAATGGCTATTCCTCGGTGTTCTCAATTCCAGCAAATGACGTTAAAGAGATATTCTTGGATGGATATGGTCAGCCTGAGGTAGAAGTATGTTGGGATGGCAATGCTGATTTATATTACCGTGTCTATAATGACTTGGGAGACAACGTAAACGATATAGTGCGTTGTTCCACACAAAATTGCCATCAGTGGACTTATGGCAATGCCGAAACTGCTTCCTCCGGGAGTTCCGCAGGACACCCAGAATACGATCATTGTTACACCGTAGTTGTTTCAGGTGCTAATGGTGTCAGTGACCCGCAGGGATTAAGAATTAGAGCTTTAGGCGATGCTATAGATGATGGACGATTGTTCCCTACCCCTGCCCTGCCTATGCAAGGTTATAAAATCACAACGCGAGGTGAACTTGTAAATACAGACGGTATTGCCCGCGATGTTACAGTGTTTAAATCTTTCTCTTACACACCGGCAGTATTTGATTTCTCATTTTATTCAAAGGATAACTTGACACAGTAGTTGATAGAAATCATACTTACTTAAGAATGATCTGCCCAATGAAAACTTTACGAATTACTCAAACTGAACTTCATATTTGCAAAAATAAATTATTGTCGAAAGGAGGTGCAACCAAATGACCAAACATAGATTGAATAGTAGGGGTTTTACTCTTATTGAGTTGTTAATAGTTATTGTTATTATAGGTATTTTAGCCGGAGTAGTTATCGGCGTGTTAAATCCTATTCAACAACAGAATCGAGCTAGAGATGCAACATTTAGATCTTCTCTAAACAAGATGGCGCTAGCAGGAAAGTCACTTTTTGTGTCGTCCCCTAGAACAACGGAGCGTGCTCCGTCACTTGCAGAATTCTTTAGTGGTGTTGGAGGTGCTGCGGATACAATAAATGATGTTGGAGACTGTGCTTCGACAGTAACAAACGCTACTACCCAATGTGAATTTTCCGTTGATGGTATTTCACTTGGTGCGGACTGTGCTTCTGAAAACTGGACCGGAACAGGTGGTGCAGTACAGTGTGAGTTTAAGTATTACCGAACGGTTGATTCTTTCAGAATAGGTGTTCGTGGAGTTGCTAACCCTCCTCAGTCCTTCGTATATGAATATGCTGAAACAGGTGGTGTTATAAATGAGGGTTTCTATACCTGTCCTACAACATTGGCGATTAGTGGTGCTTTAGGAGGCTGTGTAGAGTTGAATTAACCAAAGAGCATATGCCCTGCGTAAGTGCAGGGCATATGCCATCAAATGATGATCTCCCCCATAAAAAAAATTCAAGGATTCACATTAGTCGAGCTTTTAGTAGTTATAACAATAGTTGGTATTTTAGCTGGGTTGGTGTTGTCTATATTAAATGGTCCATTGTATCGTAATAAGGCTGAAGATAGTGTTCGTCAAGCAACTCTAAATAATTTAGTTACCGGTGTTTCGTCTTTTGTGGCATCTCGCGGAACATTCCCAGTTGATATAAACAATGACGGCAACCCACTCAATGACAACACTGGTTTAGAGACGTATGTTAACAACTGGCCTCTGGACGCTTTGTACCAGTATAAATCCTATCCAAACGATGCTTTGTGTATTTCCGTCCCTATGGCTACAGACCCATCTAAATATTTTAAATTCGTATCTAAGCCTGTTTCGGGTAACAATCCTGCCTGCTCTGGATCAATTGCAAAAGAATGTGCGACGTCTTGCCTAGTAGACGAAATTTTGGATTGTGTGACGAGAGATGGTTCCCCTTGTTAAAAATATGTATAATTACAGAAGCATGTCTGCCCAAAATACACCACCTGAAAAACAAAAAGGTTTCACCTTAGTTGAACTTTTGATAGTAATCATGATTATAGGTGTTTTAGCAGGTTTGATTTTAACTGTTATTAATTCTCAAGGTATTAGGCAAAAGTCTAGAGATAATACTAGAATTGCTGATTTAAAAAAGATACAGTCGGCTCTTGAACTTTATTTTGCTGACTTTAGAAGATATCCTGGTCCTAATGCTTGGCTCAGAATCACAGGAACTGATGCGTTATCAACCGCTTTATCTCCCAGCTATATTAATGCCGTACCTATCGAACCCACACCGGTAGGTATCAACGCTAGCCCTTGCACTATACCTACGAACTTTCGATACAACTATCGGACCACGGCTACGGGAGATATCTATCTGTTGACTGCCCAAATGGAGGTTGCAACCTCTAACAACGGGCACGAGTGTCACACATTAAACTCATGGGATGCCTATGATGGGTGCGCGGCGAACCCACCGGCAACTTCAGACTTTTGCTATGGTGTCGAAAACCCCTAACAATCTTGGTTACTCCTTAATAAGCATTCTTGTAGCATTCGCTATTTTCCTTTTTGTAATTGGTGGGTTAGCTTTATCAATAAGTCCTTCTGAAATACGCCAGCGTGCCCGCGATGAAAAGCGTCTAAGCGATATGTCGACACTTGAAAACATTATTAATGAGTTCAAGATAGATAATGATAGGTATCCAGATACTGTCGATATGCTTAGGGAAAGTACTGCATTACCATCAGGCAACATGGGACCGCTGTTTGATGTAACTGACGGCTGGATAGATGCTAATTTTTCTGCTTTTGTAAACAGACTGCCTCTAGATCCTACCAATAATGCAAGTTATCACTATTATTATCAACACAATGGCTACACATATGAGTTGAATGCTCGTTTAGAATATTATTCCGAGTATGCCGAGAATGATGGAGGAAATAATCCCCTACTTTATGAGTTAGGTGACGATTTAACAATACTTTAGCAAGTTTGTTGTGTTATCATTTTAGTATGTTAAGGTCTGCCCAAGCTGGATTTACACTCTTAGAGTTGATGGTTGTAATAGCTATCATAGCAACTATTACAGGTATGGCGATCCCAAGCTTTAACAACTATATCACTAATCAAAATTTACGTCAGGCCCAGGATCAAATAAAAAGCGATATTCGTGGTGTTCAAATACGCGCGCTCAATGGCGTAAAACAAAATTTAACTTCCCCGACATATTGGGGTATAGCGTTTAGAAAGGAAACAGGAAGATACTCTTATTTTGCAACCGATCTCGCGGCTTCTGGCCTTGGCAACTTGTGTACAACTGTAATAGGTACAATGTCGTCTTACGAGCAATCAGAGGCGTTACCAGCAAACATACAAGTCATGGATGATGATATTTGTATCTTTTTCAGCTTCGAAGATGGTGATGCAGTATGTCGAAGCTCCAGCGAAGTTAACCTGCGATATCCTTCGGGTGGTACTACCTATAAAGTAGCCGTAAATAGAGTTGGTACAGTATATACTTATACGGGCAATAATCCTATTCCCGTGGGAGAGCGATGTCCTACAAACTAAATTATTTTAACAAGTCAGAAAGTGGTATAGGTCTAATCGAAATAATTGCGGCACTAGGGTTGGCGATTGTTGTAATAACGTCCCTAGTTTCCCTATCTGTATACACTCTTAGATCCTCCAGTCGAGGCAAACTTTTACTACGCGGCTCTAAATCGGCAAATGAACAGTTGGAGTTGGTTAGAGCTTATAGAGATAGCAGAAACTGGGACGTGTTTGTAGCTGCCATAAACGCTTTTGGTTGTGTTAACAGTGGTGATTGCTATATGTCTGTGGACAACAGTTACAATCTCGTAATAAATAGTGGTGTTTTCACAGAGGAAGTAGGTACTGTTAATGAACTTTCATACTCTTTCTCTGTAACTGACCCTGTTCAGGAGGTTGGTGATAACACCAATATAATAAGCACCACCGACCCAGTACTTAGAATAAATATAGAAGTTACGTGGATGGTAGGAAATGATGCACAGTCCTCTCACATTTTCACTGATGTTTCTAACTGGAGGACTGACTAGGTTATGAAGCGCTCGGAAAAGGGTTTTACTTTAATTGAACTGTTAATCTCAATATCACTTTTGGCTATAACGGCTGGTCTTACTACAGACATCATTTTGAGTTTAGTAAGGACGTACAATAAGACAAGAATTACAAACGAAATCGAGCAATCTGGAACAATCGCGATGTCAAAAATGGAAAAAGAACTTCGTGTTGCATTATCCTTAACTAGCCCTGCACAGGGGACATGTTCCACGACATTAGTATTCCAAAGGAATAGTGTATTAGATGATAGTTTGGTGACGATCACTTATCAGATTGATACTAGTGGTGCCGATGCAGGTACCTTACGTCGTACAGAAAATGATGGTATTAACTCGTTTACTTCCCCAGTTTTGGATAGCACTCAGTCAAACGGTATAAAACTTGATCACAATTCAAGTCAAATTTGTGTTTTGAATCAAAGCCAGCCTCATGTTGTTATGATTGATTTTAATTTACTCCAGGCTGCTTCCACTGGTGGTGTAAGTTTTCAAGGCAGTGTTCCACTCGAACAGACTATAGTTTTGCGTGGTACTTATTGATCATATGAACAAAGAACGAGGACAAACTTTAGTTATAATAGTATTAGTAATGGTGCTGGCGCTAAGTATAGGTATTGCAACCTCCAGTCGTTTTATAAAAAGCCTTAGGTCGGTTACAAGGACTCAAACAGGTTATAGATCTTCGGCAGCTGCAGATGCTTTGCTAGAAAGAATGCTTCTTAAGACTCCACAGGAGCTTGATGCATACATAACAAACAATAGCTGTGGCGCTGAATGTTCGCTTCAAGTTACTAATAGCGATGGAATCGTTGAAACTGCAACAGTTACTCTTACTAGACTTGGAAATTCGTCTGAACCCTTTTCGGTGCCTTTGTCACAAAGTTCATCAAGCGAAGTAAATTTGGCAGGTTATCCAAACAACACTAATCTTACTATTTGTTGGAACGAAGCGGGTCTCGATCCCCTGCCGTCAGTAGTGGGTATGTTAGTTTACGGTACTGTTGGGAGTTATTCGGCTAATAGTGTAGCTTACAATTCTGCTAGCAGTGTGTTAACAAATAACTTTACTCAGGCATCACCAGCAAATGGTTATCAAAGTTGCTTTGGTATTTCTTCACAAACCTCCCCACAACTGCTTAGGCTGCGTGCTTTGTATCAAAACGTGGATGTTATGGTTTTCCCACACGCAAGTGCTGTTATACCTGGCCAGGGCATCCTAATTGAATCCACAGGAACCTCCCTAGATACAACTACAAAAATTGGTGCCATAAGAGGTTCTAATAAAACCCCGTATTTATTTGACTACGTTATATATTCAAAATCAGATATAAATCCATTAGCTAACTAATGATTTAAGCGTTCAATTTTGTTAGAATGTAACCATGCCCATTATAGGACTCGACATCGGAAGAGAAAGATTTTGCGCGGTTGAGCTTGATAAGATCAAGGGAGTGCAAATTTTGAAGAACTTTGGAGTATACGATGGTTCCCCTTTAGAACTGAACTTTACTAATGAAGATTTAGTAAATTCATACGCAGAAGCTGTTAAAAATTTTATAAAAGATCACCATTTCAGCACATCCCACGTTGTAGTAGCTTTACCTGAACAGGATATATTTTTGCGGGTGGTAACGACGCCTGTTATGGAATATAAAGAATTAAAGGACTTCATTGCTTTAGGTGCAGAAGAGTATATTCCTATACCCATTGCAGATGTAACTTTTGATGTTCAGATCTTACAGAGTGGTAATGCCCAAACTGCTGCGGACACTAATACTATGGGTGTTCTTCTAGTTGCCTCCAAGAATCAGGTCTTAGCAAACTATGTCGATTTGATTAAACGTGCTGGGCTGACTCCAAGAGGTATAGAACCCGAGACACTATCCATAGAAAGGATTCTGGGAGATACCTCGGAAAGACCAAGCGCCAGCATAATAGTGCACATTGGTGCGGCTTCTACACAATTAATCATTAGTTACAAAGGTTTCGTACAATTTACACGTAGTGTGTCGGTTGGAGGCGATGAACTGACTCGCGCTGTTCAAAAATGTTTAGGTCTAGAGGCTGTGCAGGCTGAGGAATATAAAAAGGCTTATGGTCTGGACGAAACTCAAGTTGAAGGCAAGGTTTACGAAGCAATAAAACCTGTTTTTGACAATATATTAATGGAACTAAACAGATCAAAGACGTACTACACAACGCATAATCCCGATGTTCTCATAAATAGAGTTACACTGTCTGGCGGAACTGCTCTGATGCCGGGACTACTTGCCTACATGGTAAATAAGCTTGATGTAGAGGCCGAATTAGCGAATCCTTGGAGAAGTATCAAATTAGATGAGAAGATTGAGCACAGCAGAGAGGCCTTGATGGACTCAGGACCAATTTATTCAACAGCGGTTGGATTGGCACTGAAAGAAATATAATATGTCTCAAAGCATTAACTTAATTCCACAAGAGGAAAAAAAAGAACAACGTAAAGAACGTATCGTTAAAATGAGTTCTGTATTTTCGATACTACTGTTAGTCATCGTTGTATGTGTAAGTGGCTACTACTGGTATCGCAAATCTGAAATCAACAAAGCAATTGCCCAACAAAACGTCAATATAGAAAAAAGTCGTACGGATATTTCTAATCTTTTAGAGATAGAACTTGTTGCTCGTGAACTAGACGCAAAATATGTAGTTTTGGATAATTTTTTTGATGCTAGGTATAAGTACTCTATTTTGCTAGATGAACTACAAAAACGAGTACCCTCCGACACTGTTAAGGTAGATAATTTCACTTTAGTTGGTGATGACCGTTCGGCTATAAGTTTGTCTGGTACCGGGCTTGATTACATATCAATCGCTCGTTTTATTGATACATTGTCTGATCAGAATTTTCCCGGCGTGCACCCTGGATTCGAAAAACTTTTTACAAATGTAACACTTAACTCAGTAAACTTAGACAATCAAGATCTTTCAGTTACTTATTTTATTGTTGTGGATTACGACCCATCACTACTTTTTGAGTAGTGGGTCATCAGTTATATGGATGTAAAAGAATTATTAGGTATTAGACTTAAACAAACGATAGCAAATTTTATCATTCCTTTAGTTGCACTTGTGCTCTCTCTTGGTTTGTTAGGTTTATACATCTATCCTTCTTTAAGTGATATACCTCTTCTAAACTCAGAACTTAAGGATCGTGCGGACTTATCCCAACAGTTAGTCAATAAAGTTGAAAAACTAAATAATCTTTTAGATTTCAAACAGAATGTTGATGATAGTAATGTCTTGGTTTCAAAAGCATTATCTAATGAACCTTTGGTTCCTCAATTATTGACCCAAATTGATCAGATAGCACGTGAATCAGGTCTTGCAATTACACGCATGAGCTATGCGCTGAACGATACTGGTGAGGTTGACCCTAAAATTGGCAATTATCAAGTTGTTGCAGTAAATATAAGTGTCGCAGGCAACTATAATCAGGTAGTGACCTTTTTGACCAATCTGGAAGATTCCTCTCGTGTAATAAATGTCGCAACCGTAAGATTCACTGTTGACGAGGAACTTGGCACAGTTGATACGAACATGGTGTTAATTTCTCCATATGTAGAAGTAAGTGCCCAAGCCAACACCGATGAACCTATCACTTTTGATATAACTGCTGACGATTTTCAGCAAATGATGGAGCGTTTAAAAAACCTAAGACACTACGATATTACTGTTGAAAACTTTATAGATATTACTGATCTTCCAGGTAGCGATTTACCTGTAGAGCCTGTACCAGGCGAAGTAGTGATAGAAGAAGTTCCTCCTACACCTGAGGCTTTTTAGAGTTATCTTTTTTCCATTGTTCAATGTTTTTATGGTGTCCTGAAAGAAGTATTTCAGGTACTTTTATACCCTGAAAGTTTTCTGGTCTTGTATATTGCGGGTGCTCTAGATAAATCTCCGTGAAAGATTCAGTGTTCAGTGCCTCTGGATCTTCAAGAACTCCTGGAAGTAGGCGCACAATACTTTCCATGATCACTAATGCAGGCAATTCCCCGCCAGAAAGTACATAATCTCCTATTGAAATCTCCTCGATATCTGCAATTTCGGATATTCTCGCATCAACCCCTTCATATCTTCCACAAATGAATGTTAAATGTTTATATTCGGCTAATTCATAGGCTTTGTTTTGATTGTAAGTTTTACCAGTTGGTGTTAAAAAGATGATTTTGTCCTTTTTTGGTGGTGTTATCTTTTTATCTTTGTATTGACCATCGTATATCTTGTGAAGCGCTTTATAGATAGGTTCGAGCATTAATATCATTCCCACTCCCCCACCATACGGTTTATCATCTACGGTACCATGTTTATCTACTGCAAAGTCTCTTAGATTTGTTACCTTGCACTCTATAAGTTCTTTCTTTATTGCTCGTTTAAAAGGTAGCTCATTGAAATGATTTTGAAATAGCTCGGGAAATAGGGTCAGTACATCAAAAGTTAGCATACCGTAACATATACCTTAACTTTGTCCTTTATAGCTTTGGCTTTAGCTAAGTCTCTTATGCTTTTTATAGTTTTACCACTTTTACCAATTATTAACCCCATATCTTCTTTATTCGCACAAATGTTTATGGTTACAACAGTACCATCGAGATCTTCATCAACTTTTAATTCTTCGGGCTTATTAACTATCTGTTTAACTAGAAATTCTACAAATTCTCGCATCTTAGGCCTCTGAAGAATTTTCTACTTCAGTGTCTTTAGAAGCGTGGGGTCGGTATGGTTTAAAGGTATATTTACCTTCTCGAAGTTTTGTAACTGTTGCAGAGGTTAAGGCTCCTTTTGCTAGCCATTCCTGATATTTATTTTGGTCGATTGCAAATGTTTCAGGTTTATGAGAAGGGTTGTAATGTCCTAAGACATCCAAAAATCTCCCGTTTCTTTTATCACGGGTGTTTGCAACAACAATTTTATATGCTGGTGCATTTCTTCTTCCTACTTTTGCTAATCTGATTGTTACTGACATAAGCTCCTGAATTCTATCAAAGGTTATTTAATTTGTCTAACGCAGCAAAAGCGGCTTTTTGCTCAGCTTTTTGTTTGCTTGCGCCTTCTCCCTCTCCAAGTAACTCATTACCTAAGAAAACCCCAACCTTAAAGCTTTTCTCATGATCTGGACCCCAGGCTTCTAAAACTTTATATTCAGGTGTTATACTCCTTAACTCTTGTGCCTTCTCTTGAAATTTTGATTTAGCATCTTTATAGGATTCTGTCTCGATAATCTCATCAACCTTATAAAGTAGCTCTTTTTCAACAAAGTTCTTACAGAATTCCAACCCCTCCGCAAGATATAAAGCTCCGAGTACTGCTTCGAAAGTGTTAGCAAGAATATATTCCCTATCACGTCCTCCAGAGGCCTCTTCACCTTTGGAGAGATATAAAAACTCACCATATCCCAACCTCTTAGCTTCTTGTGCGAGAGATTTTGTGCAAACTATAGCTGATCTATAGTTTGTAAGAATGCCTTCCGGCTCGTCGTAGTGAAGATATAAATATTCTGAAGAAATTAGTTGTAGAACCGCATCCCCTAAAAACTCTAGCCTCTCATTAGACGGGTGCTTATAGTTAGGGTGTTCGTTTAAGTATGATCTATGGGTAAAAGCAGTTTCAAACAAGTCAATGTCTTTTATCTTTATGTTTAAAACATCTTCTACTTGGCTTGATTTAAAACTCATACTAGTCAATCTTTTCGTTTATTTGCTCAAGAATATCGTTTATAGTTTCAAAGTCGTCTTTATAGTCCATTAACTCTACACCGTATTTCTCTTCTAGTTCCTCTAAAATTTCAATAAGTTCAAGTTCGCCGATATTTAGATCGTCTTCAACATAAGAATCAGGTGTTATATCCTCAGACTCTACACCGACTCTGTCTGCTATAAAATTTATTATTTCCTTTGTTTGTTTATCCATTTGTCTGCTCCTTTTGTATGGAAACTTTTATGTCTACTACTGTTCCCAGCACGCCATTAACGAATTTGCCTGAAGTGTCGTTTCCAAACTCCTTAGCAAGTTCTACAGCCTCGTCGATTACCACTTTGTCAGGCGCCTCGTTGTCATAAAGAATTTCAAATACAGCAATCCTCAAAACCACAAGGTCGACTTTGGCAATTTTATCAACTGGCCATTCGGGGGCGCATTTCTCAATGATCCCGTCGATTTCGCGTTGGTGCTTCTTAATACCACTTATTATTTTTTTAGTCAAGGATTCATCTATGTTTTCGGGTGTTAAAAGTTCTTTGGTTAATTCCAAACATGCCTCATCATCCACATTAGTATGGAGTGCACAAAACAACGTTCCCAACACTATTCTTCTAGCGTTGTGTCTTGGGTCATTTATTGATTTCATTTAAGGTTCTTTAACTTACTTTAATACTACAATACTACTACTTGCCACAAGCTGCACATAAACGATGTGGTAACTTTGCTGCGCCGCAGGTTTTACACTTAATAGAATTTACAACAGACTGTTGCATCTTTTCATTTCTTTTTCGGCGTACGCGGCCTTTGCTATGTCTTCTCTTTGGTACTGGCATAAAATAAGCTTAACAACTAATTAAAGCATTAGCAATATACAAACCATTTGATTTTTTGTCAATGAGGGAGGGTTATTTACTATTCTACGGTTATCAGAACTACGGCGTTAGTTTGCCCTGGTTTTTTCCAGTGTTGTCCGTGTATCAACAGGACCAGTTCGCCTTTTTCAACCTCTTCAAGATCTTTCAGTTGTTTAATTATGTAGTTTGGTGTCAGCATTGTTCCTTGTGGAAGCTTAACCTTCACAGGTCTTACACCATAGGACATAGTAAGTATCTCGACAGTTTTTTGAAGGTCCGTGATAGCGATAACCGGTATCTTTGGCCTGAACACCGATAAAACTTTCGCGGTGTATCCTGTTTCGGTCATAACAACTATGTGATCTATCTTCAAATCTTTGGAATTTTGAGCAATTGTTTCTGCTGCTTCAACGATAAGTTCAGTAGCATTTTGAGGCTTTATATCAAACTGTACTACTTCAGACTTTTCTTCGTTAAACATAGCTATCTTTGACATTTCCATAACAGCACGCTCTGGGTACTTTCCAATAGCTGTTTCCCCAGATAGCATCAAGGCATCTGTTCCGTCCAAAACAGCATTTGCTACATCTGTTGCCTCCGCTCGTGTTGGAATTGGACTGTTTATCATAGACTCCAACATTTGAGTTGCGACAATTACTGGTGTATTAGCGTGACGGCACTTAGTGATTATCATTTTTTGATAGTAGGCTAGCTTTTCTATTGGTGTTTCTACACCAAGGTCTCCACGAGCAATCATCACTACATCAGACTCTTTTATGATTTCGTCAATGTTGTCAATGGCAGCTTGACTTTCGATTTTAGCTACAACCTGGGCGTCAATTCCCTTCTCCTTCATGTGTTTTCTTAAAATATCGAGATCGCGTTTAGACCTTACAAAAGATAAAGCTACATAATCAATCTTTCTCGAATCTGCTATAGTCAATCTTTCAATATCGTCTTTAATCAGTGAGGGTAGCTTTAAATCTTTCCCAAACAGATTCATGCTTTTCATGTTTTTTATTACTGCGTCATCTTGAACTATAGCTATAAAATTATCATTGTTGCTCTGTTGTACCACTAGTTGGATATATCCGTTATCTATCGAAAACATATCCCCTTCTTCTAGTGCAGTAAAAACAGATTTGTGAACTATTTTGATCTGAGGCTCTTTACTTGTAAGGTCAAACTTCTGAACAAATTTTATTTTTTGGTTTTTGGTTACGACTAGATCCTCTTTGTTTTGAGTCTGGATTCTAATCTCAGGCCCTTGAAGATCTACCAAGATGCCTATTGGGACGTGTAGTTTGTTAGCTTCTTCTTGTACAATATCAATGTTTTTATGGTGTCCCTCCATTGTTCCGTGCTTCATGTTAAATCTAAACACATTGACCCCGTGATTAATCATGTTTCTTATTGCTTCGTTGTTAGCACAAGCAGGTCCTACAGTTGCGATAATCTTGGTTTTTTTATGCTTATAAAACATCTGTAGTTAATAATAACAGAGTGAAGACTTCTTGCTAAATTTCCAATGATTTCGTAGATATAGTATATTATAGGTCACTTCAAGCGGTTGGTCTTGATGATATCAACGGAACATAGTAAGGAGAACTAAGATGGCAAGAAGCATTGCAGTATCCGGTGGTCATGGGGATGGCGATGAAGAAAGAAAAGCCCGCGTAGGGGCTTATCTTCTTCTTCTTGGGTTGCTAGTACTAGGTAGTTTATGGCTTTCGCTACATGCGATAAAAATCAATTCTAGCGGGGGTTGTCGCGCAGTTATTGTGGACGATGCGCCTTGGGGGGAGTTGGTCGAAATAGGACTTCGACAACTTGGTTGCACCACTGAGTTGGTGGCTGATTGCGATGATATCATCTTCAGGAAATCAACAACTATATATTTTGTTGATGAGTATGGATACTCAAGTGGTGCTGAGTACTGCATTCCAAAGATTCTTCGGGTCCATATTAGGCCAATTGTGCTCATGTCCGCGGCAGACATGGGTCACCTAGATCTCCCTGATGGTGTAACCTTTTTGCAGAAGAACGGTGACATTATCCAGTGGCTCATGGAGGCATTTGATCTCGCTGGGGTGCCATTGCCGTAAATCGTAAGGATATAAATAAGGAGTAACGCTACGCAGAAAAATTCGATATATTTATATTTTTGCTAGCGTTGCTCCGACACCAACCCTGATACCAACATAGTTAAGTAACTTCTTCCAAATCTTCTTTCCGTATCAATCTTAAAATTAGTTCCTTCGATTTGCTCGGTAATCTTTATTCCTTCTCCATGAGAAAAGGCAACAACTCCGTTTGGGTTTAAAATCTCTTCAAGGTTTTTTAGTAAAAACTTATGTTTGGTGTCGTCGTAAAAAGGGTCCATAAAAACTATATCGTATGTATTTGCGGTATTTGCAGCAAATTTAACTGCACTATCCTGAAACACTTCCCCACCTTCGAGGCTCATATTTTTGAGGTTTTCTTGGATTGTTTGGCATGCCCGTCTACTTTCGTCGACAAAATCACAACTTTTGGCTCCACGACTTAATGCTTCAAGCCCAAAACTTCCACTGCCCGCGAATAAATCCAAACACGTAGCATCGGTAATTCTATCTCCAATGATTGCAAACAAGGACATCTTGTAAACATCCTGAGCTACTCTGATGTTATCAATTTCAGGTATTTCGATGTTTCTATTTTTTGCTATTCCTGATGTTATTCTCGGCATGGCTGTATGTTACTATTAAATCGATATGTTTACAAAAAACCCAGATATCAAAAGACTCATCGAAAAATCTCGACACATCACATACATGCGCGGTATTTTGGCGCTACTCGAATGGGATCAAGAAGTCATGATGCCTCGTAAAGCTGGTTTTAGTCGTTCTCAACAAATGTCTATAATTTCAGAACTTTCACATAGCGCCCTAACAGACAAAGAAAACGGTAAATTGGTAGATAGGCTTGTCAAAGAAATTTCGCGCTCTCCAGAATCTTTTACACCTTCAGACAAAGCATTAGTTCGTGAGTTCAAAAGAACTTATGATCGTGAGACCAAACTCCCGGTTAAGTTTGTAAAAGAGCTTACTGAACACACTTCGCAATCTCTAGAGACATGGCGAGAAGCAAGAGAAAAAAAAGATTTTAGTATCTTCGAGAAAGATCTACAAAAGTCGTTTGATCTTGCACGTCAAAAAGCTGATTATTATGGTTACGACGACTCGCCTTACGATACGTTGTTAGATTTGTATGAACAAGGTTTGACTGAGTCGAAGGTCAAGTCGATTTTTGAACCATTAAAAGATTTTACCAAAAAGTTTGTGGCGGATATTTCGGCTTCAAGTGTAAAGATAACCAACACTATTTTGCATCGCAATTACCCTATTGATAAACAACTAGCTTTCAACAACGATCTAGCAACTGGTATTGGTTATGATTTTGAGGCTGGTCGTTTGGACAGATCTACTCATCCATTTACTACCGAATTTGGAACTAGTACTGATGTTCGTATTACCACCAGATTTTATGAAAACGAAGTTAACTCTTCAGTTATGGCAACAATTCATGAGGTTGGCCATGCTTTGTATGAGCAAGGTATTTCGCATCAATTAGACTCAACAATTATTGGTACAGGAGTTTCTTTAGGTATCCATGAATCACAGTCTCGTATGTGGGAAAATTTTGTTGGTCGTACTCCAGAATTTTGGGTACACTGGTTTCCAACTTTTGTTAAATACTTCGGCGATGTGGTAAACGTAACTGAACAGGATAATTTTGTAAAAGCACTTAACATGGTTTCACCAAGTTTTATTCGTGTTGAAGCTGATGAGGTTACCTACAACTTACACATAATTTTAAGATTTGAACTTGAATGCGCTTTAGTAAAAGGTGATTTAAAGGTAAAAGATCTTCCTGAGGCATGGAACGTCAAAATGCAAGAATATCTAGGTGTTACACCCCCCGATGATTCAAAAGGTGTTTTGCAAGATATTCATTGGGCTACAGGAGGTATTGGCTATTTTCCAACTTACACGTTAGGTAATCTTTACGCGGCTCAGTTTTGGGCAACGATCCAAAAACAAATCCCCAACCTTAGAGAAGAAATTAGCCAAGGTAATACTGCCATTTTACTTAAGTGGCTTAGAGAAAAACTTCATGCTCATGGAAGTGTCTATACCCCAGCTGAGCTATGTGAAATGATTTCTGGTGAAAGTCTTAACCCTGAATATTTGAAGTCTTACCTCAAACAAAAGTTTGGCGCTCTCTATAATTTAAGCTAGAACTTATGCTAGTTTTTCACAGCATGTTGTGTAACTTGTTCTAGTTCGGCTTGAAGTTTAGGGTACTTCGCTATTTTTCTGTAAGTTTCTTCAGCACATTTTTTAACTCTGCTCAAAAACTCTATATCAGTGATGTCTGCGATTTTAAATTGTCTAAAACCGTGTTGCCTTACACCAAATGTATCCCCTTCTCCACGAAACTCCATATCTATCTCGGCAAGTTTTAACCCCGAATCAAAAGCTTCGAGATTTTTTAATCTAGTAAACCCTCTTTTGGAAAAATTTGACATAAAAAGTATACAATGAGCTTCTGCAATACCACGCCCTACTCTACCCCTAAGCTGATGCAATGACGCTAACCCATACCTCTCGGCGCTTTCAATAACAATAACCTCAGCATCAGGGATGTCTACTCCAACCTCTATCACTGGTGTAGAAACCAAAACTCTTACTTCGTCGTTTCTAAATCGCAACATGATTTCATTTTTTTCTTTTGCTGACATTCTTCCGTGTAGTAGACCTATTTCAATGTCTTTAAAAACCCCATTTTTTAAATTTTCGTATTCAACTTGAACAGCTTTAACATTTTCCATAGTTTCTGACTCAGACTCTTCTATAAGTGGGCAAACTATAAATGCCTTTTTGTTTTGATCTCTCACCCATTCATAAGTTTTTTGTCTGTATTTATCCTCGAGTACTTTTGTTTTGATATTTTTATTTTTGTTTGGAACTTCGCTTAGCACCGATAAATCTAGATCTCCATAAAGAGTTAATGCTAACGTTCTAGGAATTGGTGTTGCCGTCATTGTCAAAACATTTGGTTCTGCATTTTTATCCCCTAGCCTAGTTAGTGTTGCTCTTTGTTCTACGCCAAAACGATGTTGTTCATCTATTACTACTAGACCAATATTTGGTAAATTATCTTGCATGTACAAAAGTGCATGTGTCCCAACCAGTACGTCTGACTTTTCTAGGTTTTTCGGCTTGCTACTTCCAGTGCAAAGTTGCACGTTTACGCCAAGATTATCTAGGTATTTTTTGAATGTTTCATAATGTTGTGTCGCTAAAAGCTCTGTAGGTGCCATATAAACAGTTTTGTAGTCATTGAGCTGTGTGAGATATGCGGCAATTACTGCCACGATTGTTTTACCCGACCCCACATCTCCTTCGACCAATCTGTTCATTGGGAAGGTTTTGTCCAGATCTTGCTTGATATCTTGTAGAACTTGTATTTGTGAATTTGTTAGTGTGAAGGGCAAGTTGTTTATAAATTGCTCTACTTCTTTTTCAAATTTTTTATAAGTGATTTTTGCACCTTTGTTTTCATTTCTCCAAAAATGCTTACGTTTTTCAATTTTGATTAATTCTTTGAAAAGTTCTTCGAATGCGAGTCTTTCATTTGCCCTAATATGCAGTTCATCGTTTTCCGGAAAGTGAATATTTTTTAAAGCTTGGTTTAGTTCTAGCAGCTTCTCTTTTTGAATAATATCTTCTGGCAAGGTTTCGGTTATTGGATCCACTGCCAACAGTGTTTTGAGAATAAAATCGACTCTTGTCCGTAACCATTTGGAGGGTACCCCATAAGTTTCTGAGTAAATAGGCACAAGTCGCGCGGTATTTATGTTGTCCTTTCGAACTTGCTCAAACTGAGGAGCTACAAGCGAAAGCTTGGTGTTAAATGCGGTTACCTTCCCGCTAAAATAATATGGAATTCCCTTGATTATTGAGTTTTTAATGTAATGTTGGTTAAACCATACAAGTTCAATTTGCCCAGTCTCATCTTGTGCCGTTGCTTTGGTAATTTTTTTGTTATTACGAGTAAAAATGTTATCAATACGTAAAACCGTTGCTTCAATTGTTACTGTCTCCTCTGGTTGAAGCTCCTTTATTGCTTTCACATTTGAATAGTTTTCATATCGGTATGGAAAGTAATATAACAGGTCTTCTACAGTTTCTATTTTGAGTTTTGATAATAGCTCTGCATATTTGGGTCCAACCTTTGGTAAAGCCGCGACGGGAACTTTCAAGTTTTGCATGTGGTTATTATATCCGAGTCCTTGCTTTTACCAATAACAGGTAACCCGCGATGCCAAGATAACTCAAAGCATGCACATAATTTATCGCGATCAGTGTTGTGAAAGGCAAAAAATATAAAAACTTACTTAGTCTGAACTGTTTCTCCTCATAAAGTGAAAATAATGGAAAAATAAGCATAAGGGAGTCAAAAATAAATGAATGCAGGCTGAGGGCAATTGTGAGTAACATCGCAACAAGAACTTGCTCTGTGAAACTCAATCTACTAGAAAATTTAAAATACAGGTATATTGCAATTGGTAGTAATACAAGAACTGTATATAAGGTTAGTTTGTTAGCCAGTTCATAATTAACATGTGCAAAAAAAGTTTGTAATGAGCTTAGCTCAAAATGATTTGTACCAAAATACCCGTTTTCCGTCTCTGTTAAAAATGTCAGATATTTTAAAGGGTATGCGATTCCAAGTTTATCACTTCCAATAGAAAGTAGCCCTATACAACTGACACCTAAGCCCAGTAAATATTTTATTTTGTCCCTTGCTGTTTCGACAAGAAGTATGGGTAATAGCATAAACTGTGGCTTGAGTAGGACAGTTGCAAGTATTATTCCCGCTATCCCACAGTAGTTTTTTTTAAGTAGTAATATACCCAGGCCTACAGCGGCAGCTACCATTAGTGAAACTTGGATGTTATACACCGCCAATACAAGCGGATAGTAACTTCCTGTAACTATTACTTTGAAGATAAAGTCCTTTGTTGAGCTAGAATACATCCCAATGACAATAATGAAAGCCGCTAACATTGCGCCTAACATTATGTCCTGAGCAGTTTTTGGGTTAGTAAATGCTAAGGGTTTTAGTATCATTGCCACAAATGGCAACGATCTGAACGATCTATCAAATATCTCGAAGTAGGTACTCTGAACTTTGATTTGAGTTTGATGGTCATAGAGTTTTGAGAGATCGTCTTTTGCGATAACCGCTCCTGTATAAAATTGTACAAAATCGCTTCGATCAAGGTATTTGCTATCTGTTGCTCTGCTGAATACAAAAAATAAGGTTAGTGTAAAAAATGCACCACAAAAAAAAATAGCCCCAAATTGCTTTGGTGTAACATACATCTTTTGAAGGAAAGTTTTCATAGCAGATATGGTAGCACTGAAGTTGCGACGAGCATCAACCCACTAACAAGAACTATCATCTTGGCAACGCGCTCACGTGTGAAAGTTTTTTTAAGTTTTTTTCTTGTGCTTTTTAGCATATTTATGATCCAAGTATAGCTTCAATTTGTTATAATTTCCATGTGTTAAAAGATATATTAATACCAAAGCTTAAGGGGCTGCTGACCAAGAAAACAAAACTTCGCCCAAAGTATAGCAGTCTACCGCAGTCGGGTTCTTCTGGTGGGGTTAAGAAAAAAACTCGTTTCAAAAAACCTGAGCGTTGGTTAGTCCTAGCCACACACGCCGCTATGGGAATCCTGTTAAGCATGATTTTAGGTGTTTTTGCAGTTTTGTTTATTTTTTTGTATTTTTCACGTGAGCTACCAAGCCCTGACCAACTACTAGAACGTGGAGACGAGTTATCTACAAAGCTATATGACCGCAACGGCCAACCACTTTCTGAAGTGTACGGACAAAAAAATCGAAGTCTCATAAAGTATGAGGATGTATCCGAACATTTGGTACATGCAACTTTAGCAGTTGAAGATTCTAATTTTTATAATCACCAAGGTTTTTATTTGTTGGGTATGTTGCGCGCAGTTAAAAATACAGCTACTGGTCAGGGGTTGCAAGGTGGTTCCACATTAACTCAGCAAGTTGTGAAAAATGCCGTACTTACCCAAGACCGTACGATAACACGTAAGATAAAGGAATTGAGCTTAGCTTTGCAGTTAGAAAACAAATACACCAAAGAACAAATATTACAGATGTACCTTAATGAAACTCCTTATGGTGGTCAGAACTATGGTGCTCTTACTGCAGCGAAGGCATACTTTAATAAACTACCAAAGGATTTAACTGTTGCTGAGGCCGCATATATGGCAGGTTTGCCGCAGAGCCCTAGTCGTTACTCTTATTTTGGTTCGGATCCCGAGGCAGGGCTTGAACGAAAAAACTACGTCTTATATTTGATGAATGAACGTGGTTGGATTGGACCTGATGGTAAAAGATATTATTTGAACGATGAAGAATATGAGACGGCAAAAAATGAAGAAATAAGTTTTGTTCCGGGAAGTGTTCATTTTGAAGCTCCTCATTTTGTCTTTTATGTTCGTCAAACTTTAGCTGACTTGTTGGGTGATGAGGCTCTAGAACAAGGCGGCCTGCAGGTTACTACGACTCTTGATCTTGAGTTTCAGAATAAGGTTCAGGATATAGTTACTGAGGAAGTTGAAGAAGCAGCTTATCTAAATGTAGGAAATGGTGCTTTAGTAGCTGTTGATCCTAAAAATGGGCAAATTTTGGCTATGGTAGGGTCTAAGGATTACTTTGGTGAGTCTTCTCCCGAAGGTTGTACTCCAGGAATTCCTGGGGAGGGTGGGTGTGTTTTTGACCCTAACGTAAATGTTGCCACTTCGCTTCGACAACCTGGTTCTTCGATAAAGCCTATTACTTATGCGTCAATGCTTGAGCAAGGGTATACTGCCGGATTTCCCTTTCTAGATGTTTTAACTAAATTCCCAGGTTCTGCTCCAGATAAGCCCTATATTCCAGAAAACTATGACGGTATCTTTCGTGGTCCCGTTTCATTGAGAACATCCCTTGCTAACTCTTTGAACATCCCCGCAGTAAAGGCATTAAGTATTGTTGGAGTTGATAGTATGTTGGATATGGCCGAAAGTATGGGTATTTCGACTCTAACAGATCGTCAAAGATATGGTTTAGCTTTGACGTTAGGCGGTGGCGAAACAAAATTGGTCGAAATGGCAGGTGCCTACAGCGTATTTGCTAATAAAGGAGTCTTAGTTAAACCTTTTCCCATAATAGAAGTAAAGAATGCTAGTGGTAATGTAATCTATAAACATAATCCTGTTGGTGAAAGGGTTACAAGCGAGGAGACAGCTTTTATTATCAGTGATATTTTGTCTGACGACAATGCTAGATCATTGGTGTTTGGTACAGGAAGTTTACTAAATATTGCTGGACATGATGTTGCTGTTAAAACCGGTACTACTGATGATTTAAGAGATAACTATGCTGTTGGCTATACCCCTTCAGTTGTCATAGGAGTCTGGGTTGGCAACAATAACAATGCAGAAATGAGTAATGTTGCCTCTGGTATTACAGGTGCATCGCCTATTTGGAATCGTGCGATGACTACATTTTTGAATGCTCATGAAAAAGAAGAATTTCAAAAGCCGTCCAATGTAGAAAAAGTCTTAGTTGACTCTTTGACTGGTGGCTTACCCTTTGAAGATTTTTCAAAGCGTCATGAATATTTTGTTAAAGGTACAGAACCATCAGCACCAAGCGACTGGTACCAGAAATATGAGGTTTGTGAGGTAGATGGTAAATTGGCAAGTGATTCATGTAAGGATGCCGATAAAACTGATGTAAAGGCCTACATCGATGTCCGTGCCGAAGTTTCTGAATGGCAACCATATGTTGACGCTTGGATTGGTGAAAACTTCAACGGTAAGCCAGAATATTTCCCTCCTCGAATGACCTCCGCACTGGAATTTGATGAGGATGGCGATGTTCGTGAGGAGAGTAATCCAAAAATCGAAATAGTAAACTTTGACGATGGTGACAAGGTTCCATTGTCCTTTAGGCTTGAGGTGGAAGTTTCTTCTCCCACAGACGTAAGGCATGTAAATATCTATTTGGATGGTAATAAGGTTACGGAGGATAAATCAGAGCCTTTTGGTTACAATTTCGACTTTAAGTCTGATCAGCGAGGTTTTCACGAGTTTGAGGCTGTAGTTGAAAATGATAGAGGGAACAAAGACTCTACCAAAATCAGGTTAGAGGTTACTTCGTTCTAATAGTAATTCCGAATTTGTTCTCAAGTATTTCAATTAGTTCTTTTCTGGTTTTTTCTATATCTATATCTTTGTTGTAAGTAACTTCAAGTAGAATTGCCTTGTTATCTTTTCCAATCTTTGCTTCATCAATATATTCCTCTGTAACAGCTAAATCTTTGATCGCTTTGTGATTTTTGATTGCATTGTACGCAGATCCAAAAGAGTTTCCTACTTTGACTATCAGAGAAAAGTTATCGGTACTATTGTTTGGTATAACTGATTGGGCACGAGATACGGTTTTGTACCCGACTATATCATGTAAAGCTTCGATGTATAGCCCGAATCCATCTACCCATAAGTTTCCAAGTACTTTACCACTAGAAATTATCCCGTTTTCGATCACAAAGTCTTTAACACCTAGTTCATAGAATAAGGTAGCAAGTATGCCTTTAACATGTCTATTTAATTCGTAACTTGTTTTGGTATCTGTTCTTGCTAGTACGCAGAGCTCTCTCTTTTCAAGATATTCCTCGGTTTTGTGGTAAGTAAGGCCTATCTCGAATATATCTACATCTGCGATTTTATGTTTTTTATAATCCGACAATATAGGTTCTAGAGAGTTACGCATTTCGTTGCGCATGGCATTTTTTTCTGAGCTTAATGCGTTTTGCAGAATCACTTGCCCCTCAGTATTGTTAGCTTCCACCAAAGGATCTGTAATGTGTTCGTGTAACCCATTCTTGACCAGGATATCCCGTATTCTGTCTTCTAATTTGTAAATTTCAGGTGTAATTTCTTTGGGTGGTGCACTCTGAATAGGAGTAAGAGGTATTTGATTGTAGTTTTTAATCCTCAAAATTTCAGAAACCAAATCATCCTCTACCTCAATGTCTGTTCTAAAAAATGGAACTTCTACTTGAAGTTGCTTTTCGCCTACACTTAATACTTTGAATTCAAGGGATTCTAGAATGCTTTGCATGTCTCTTACATCAAAATCCAAGCCACTTATTTGTTTTACTCTTGACACTCTGATAGCCATATTTTTTATAGGCCACTTCGTGGGATAAAAATCAGAGTTTTCAAATACTTCTACATTGGGTCCGCAAATTTCAAGAATTAGCTGTGTGGCCCGTTTTATAGCTCTTTCGTTGTTTTCTGGATGCAGATATTTGTCGTCTCTCAAAACAGTTTCATTATATATTTTAAGCTTGCGTGAGGATTTTCTTATTGTTGTTTGGTCATAGTTACCCGAGTCCAGAACTATGTTTTTGGTATTACTATCAATTGCAACTTTTTGCCCGCCTACAATCCCACCAATTCCAGTAGGATCATTATTGGTTGTTGTTAGCCATATATCTTCGGACAGGTTGATAGTTTCCCCGAGTAACGTAGTAATGGTTTCCCCAGACTTTGCCTTTCTAAATGTTATGTCTCTTGAATCCATCTTATCTAGATCATGAGCATGCATCGGCTGTCCCAACTCGACCATTACAAAATTAGTGATATCTACGATGTTGTTTATAGATGGCAAGCCGTAAGCCACTAATCTTTCTTTTAGCCATTCGGGAGATTCTCCAACAACAACATTTTTAAGAACTCTTGTATAAAATCGGTTAACAAAACCATCCCCCTCTACCATAACCTTTACCTTTTCGGTGTCATCTATTGTGGGCCATAAGTTATCATCAAATTTCGGATACTCCAAAGGTATCTGTAACATTGCCGCAAGATCTCGAGCACATCCTAAAACAGAAAGCCAGTCTGCTCTATCCATTCGGTGTTCCAAATCCAAGACCTCGGTATTGCCAACATTCTCTATTGGTTTATCAAGTAATAACCCTAATGCAGTAAAACTATCTGCCAGCTCACTTGTTTTTTTGTTTGTATTTAAATAATCTTTTAGCCAGTTTAAAGGTATTTTCATACGTAAATTAGTCCTCCACCATACATGGTTCTTAAATCGCTAATGCCAAATTTCTGCATAACCAAGCGGTCTAGACCTACGCCGAAAGCAAATCCTGTGTATATTTCTGGGTCAATGTTGCACATCTTTAGAGTGTTGTAATGTATCATCCCACTACCTAAAACTTCAATCCATCCTCTTTGTTTGCAGACAGTACATCCTACTCCGTTACAAAACTTACATTTCATATCTACACCTACTCCAGGAGAAACTTCAGGGTAATACTTATACCTAAATCTAACCTCTGTATCTTCGCCAAACAAAAACTTATGAACTTTTTCCAGCATATACATTAAATTTTGAATGGTGATTCCTTTATCGACCACTACACCTTGGTATTGATGAAAGAACGCCCCATTTGTAGCACTATATGTCTCATTTCTATACACTTTCCCAGGTACCACAATTCTGATTGGTGGTTTGTTATCAGTAAGTACCCTGGATTCCACCGATGAGGTGTGTGTTCTCAGGAGTATATTTGGTTCTTCCACAAACAAAGTGTCTTGCAAGTCAGTTGCTGGGTGCCCCTCCGGAAGATTAAGTTTACGGAAATTATATTCAGCAGTTTCAATTTCTGGACCTTCAGCTACGGAAAAACCATAGTATCTAAAAAACTCATTCATTTCTCTTATAACTTGCGTTGTTGGGTGTAAATACCCTGTGTTCTGTGGTTTTGCTGGAATAGTTAGGTCGATAAGCGGATCATTAATTTTTGTGTAGTTTGAATCTACTCTTTTTTCATCAATTTTTTGCTTGAATTCGTTTTGGATATCATTTAGCAGTTTTCCTGCTTCGCGCTTTTTTTTGCCTTCCAACTCTGGCAAGGCTTTCATTAGGTTTGTTATGAGTCCGTTCTTCTTCGAAAAGTATTTCAGATAAAGTTCATCCAAATCAGTAGCTTGTGCTAATTCACTATTAAAAAGTTTTCTTAGTTCAGCAATATCGTCTGTCATACGTACGTATTTAATTATAGCTTAATATGGGAATTATTTAGAGGTAAATTCCTTAACCTTCGAAACTACCATTTCGAAAGCTTTCGGATCGTTTATTGCAAGTTCGGACAACATTTTTCTGTTAAGTTGTAACCCTGATTTAGTTAAGCCTGAGATAAATGTGCTGTAGTTCATATCATGTGAAGATAATGCACCACTTAACCTTGCAATCCACAATGTTCGCATGTCTCTTTTTCTTCTTTTTCGTCCACCAAAAGCGTGTTCGCCTGCTCTAATGACAGCTTCATGTGCTCTTCGGAAAAGCTTACTTCTGGTTCCCCTGTAACCTTTTGCTGCCTTTACTATTTTTTTATGTCTTTGGTGGGCTCTTGCGCCACCTTTCACTCTTGCCATATAATCTTTAAATCTTTTTCTTTTCTGAAGTATTTGTAATGTCGATATGTCTGCCTTGCTTACCTAACATTACTTTAATCTTCTTCAAATACCCATGATTAGGAATTCCTTGCAAAGCTTTTTTTCTTTGCTGCTTGTTCGCATCAAACTTCCTATTCAAATGACCTTTGTTGTTTTGTTTTTTCAAAACCTTACCAGTTTTAGTAATTTTTATTCTTTTTGCCAATGTTTTTTTAGTTTTCATGTCTGTTTTCGAAATTAATTCTTGACGAGTATAGCAGAAATAGTACCACCTTGCACCTTTATCTCGTCCTCGCTCCTAGAAATATCTTTTAGAGCATCAATACACTTCTGTACTTTTTCACGTCCTATATCTGGATAAGCCTTTTGTCTACCCCTCAATAGCACTGAAAATTTAACTCTGTTTCCTTCTTCTAAGAACTCTCTCGCACGTTTGACCCTTTGTTCTATAGCTTCATCTGCAATTGTTGGTCCGAATCTGAACTCTTTCAGCTTACTCTTTTTAGATTTGGCTTTTATCTGAGACTCTTTTTTATTCTGTTCGTATAGAAACTTGTTAAATTCAAGAATCTTAGCAACAGGGGGCTGTGCATTCTCAGTTATTAAAACTAAGTCTAGCCCTTGCTCTTCTGCTATTTTTAGCGCTTCGCTGGTGTTAAGTATTGCGCTTCCATCACCTAAATTCACAACCCTTACTTGTGGGTATCTTATGAATTGATTTGTTTTGTATTTTCTATTGTTTTGATTTCCTTGTGTATACTTAATACTTTTTCCTAAGAAACAATTGACTTGCGGATAAAAATTACCATATAACAGGGCATTTGGTCAATGTATCCATTTATTTGATAGAATTATGGCATGCCCATTGAAGGTGCTCCAGATCTTACTGAATACGCAGATTTTACTTTTCCTGACGAACTCCCCGTTGTAGAACATGTTCCACGCTTAGCCAAACTTAATCTGTATCAAGAGCATGCCTTATCTGGAGAGAAGGGATTTAGTTACTATAGTTCCAATTTAAAGGCAAAATCATTTTTTGAAGCAAATTCTGAAAGTGTTGCATCCGCCGAATTTAATGCAAAGTTATTTGAGTTGGGATTAGAAGATATGAACGCTAACATTTACAGTCGTGAAGCTGGAGAGCTTGGTGAAAATCTCAAAGAAAAAAACTTGTATGTTTTGTTACATGGTTGGACGGGAAATAATACGATTTACTCTGACATAAAAGGTGATGAGGGTATGTCGGTTGTAGAAGAAATTCTTGCTAAGGATCCAAATGCTGTCATTGTGGCTCTTGATGGTAATGGCTTTGGCGGTACTAAGTTTCGCCCTGATGTGCTGCCAAATCTTCAAGACTATTGCACGCCTGAGGCATATGCACAGCAGGTCGATTTTTTCATAACGGAGGCTTTAGGTTACGGTGACGACAAAAAAATTGATGTAAGTATTATGGGCCACTCCATGGGAGGTGCAGCTTCGATGATTTTAGGAGCGCAGTATGGCTATGATAATACTGTTGCATTAGCGCCAGCATTATTTCCTACAAGAGAAAACCTTACCGACATAGAGACCAAAATGGAGGATCCTAATGAAAGCACCCAAATGGAGAAATTACTTAGAAAACTTGGTTATCGTACTGAAGGCGATGGGAGGTACGCCTTTATTGGTGCTGTAGCAACATTAGGATCTTATACAAAAAGGGTACTCCCTAAAACAACCAAACTATCAACAGACGCCTTTTTTAATTTTGTTGGTCCTAATTCTATGGGCGAAAATATTACTGGAGACCCCGCAAAGGATGCTGAAATTCTTGACAGTCTGTTACACATTCACGGTAACGAGCTAGATACACATGAACTTGTAGCCTATACTCTAACTAACCTTCGTCGTGGTGTGGATTTTTCTTCGTGGACACTATACGAGGTAGAACGCCTAAACAGGTCAGCGGTGTTTACTGGCCAGGAAGATAAGTTAGTAACACCTGATGATGTAGTAAATCTTCTAAAAACCATATCTGCCTATGAATTAATCAAGGCTGTTGAAGAAGGTTCTCTGAGAGAATTAACAGAGGATGATCTAGTTGCAATACGCGCTCAGGTGAATGCAGTTAAATTTAATAAAGAGCACCCTGCTATCAAACGTATCACAATTCCCGGTGGTCATTATGCACCAGTTTTTGGAGGACCTGCCGTAGACGCCCTTGTTCAGGGCGTCCCACAGAGCAGAAAAAAGCCAGTTCCTACAGCTCAAGAGATCTAGAGCTTATCTTTTCAATTATCCTGTCTACAACTTCTTCTAATTTCATGATTCCCAAATCTTCTTCAGTTCTTAGTCTGACACTCACAGAGTTGGCCCCCATCTCTTTGTCCCCTACTACCAACATATATGGTACTTTTTGCATTTGGGCTGCGCGTATTTTTGCACCCATTTTTTCATCATTGTCATCGATTTCGACTCTTATCCTATTTTTCCTGAGCACGGTAGCCACCTGATTAGCATACTCTAGGTGTTTATCACTTATCGGTATTATCACAGCCTGTACTGGGGCCAACCATACAGGAAATGCTCCAGCAAAATGCTCAACTATTAGACCAATAAATCTCTCTAATGAACCATAAATTACTCTATGTATTACTATTGGCATTTTTAGTGTGCCATCTTTATCTGCATACCTTAGCTTAAATCTTTGCGGAATTTGAAAATCCAGTTGCAAGGTGCCCATTTGCCAATCTCGTCCTAAGGCGTCTTTCATTAATATATCTATTTTAGGTCCATAAAATGCTCCGTCGCCTTCAAGCACAAAGTATTCTTTTCCGGATTCTTCAAGAATATCTTTTAACTCTTCTTCTGCCTTGTTCCAGACGGTTACATCACCCAGAAACTTTTCTGGTCGTGTACCGAGTCTAAACCTATACTCAAGACCAAAAATTGAATAAAACTTTTCAGTTATTTCAAATAGGTTTTTAAACTCACTTCGCACCTGATCTTCTGAAACGAAAATATGTGCATCATCCTGTCTAAATTCCCTGATACGTAGCAAACCATTCAATGCTCCAGATAACTCGTATCTGTGTAAACAATCGGTGTCCCCTAGTCTAAGGGGAAGTTCCCTATACGATCGTGGTTTGCTTCCAAATACGACCATAGCGTTGGGGCAATTCATAGGTTTCAGGCAGTAGACCTCATTCTCTCCCATATCAGCGATAAACATATCGTCTTTGTAGTGTTCCCAATGCCCTGACGTTTCGTACAAATCTTGTTTGTTGATTAAGGGTGAAAAGATTTCTTTGTAGCCGTTACTCTCATGCTCAGTTCTCCAAAACTCAACTAGTTGATTATAGAGCGCTACACCTTTAGGTAACCAGTAGGCCATTCCTGGGGCTGTTTCATGGAACATATATAGTTCCAGCGCGACACCAAGTTTTTTGTGATCTCGCCTTTTGGCCTCATCAATTCTGAACAGGTGTTTTTCTAAGTTTTCTTTGGAGTCGAATGCTGTACCATAAATTCTTTGAAGCATTTTATTTTTTTCGCTCCCCTTGTAGTAAGCTCCTGCAACACTCAAAAGTTTGAACGCTTTTATTTCCCCCGTACTCTTTGCATGAGGTCCTGCACACAGATCCAGATCGTAGTGTTTATCATTTTCATCACCAATGCTGTAAAGAGTTACTTTTTCTCCGCGTGTTTCAATTTCGGCAAGGGTATCAATTTTATATGGATTGTGCTTGAATATTTCTCTCGCCTCTGCAAGCGATATCTCATGAACCTTTACCTTTAGGTCTGCATCAATAATTTCTTGCATTCGTTCTTCTATTGCCTCGAAGTTTTCTGGTGAAATCTTGTCATCTAAATCAAAGTCAAAATAAAATCCATCTTCAATTGGAGGCCCCATTACTTTCTTCGTTTTGGGAAACAACTCTTGTACTGCCATGTGAAGCACATGTTCACACGTGTGCCTGAGTGGCATTAAAGGATCATCTTTTAGTTTTTCTATTACTTTAGACATAATTACTTTCTTTAACTTAATTATACTTAATTCTCTGAGACTATTTAATTTTAATCAACTGTTTTTACCCCAAAAATGGGGTTGTAGTTAAGGTAGTGTTTAAAGTTAGTTTATACATGTAGCTTAGCATTCAAACATATTATAGGACTAAAGATTGCCAAGTCAATGATTTTTGGTTTTCGTGTTATATTTCATTATGTATGATATTGAATGTTTACAAACCTAAAAATTGGACAAGTTTTGATGTGGTTGCCAAAGTAAAGGGTATATTGCGAACATCAACTAACAAAAAAAAGCTCAAGGTCGGTCATGCTGGTACGTTGGATCCTCTGGCAGAAGGTGTTTTGATAGTACTTACTCAACATGATACAAAGAAGCAGGATTTAATCATGAGCAAGCCAAAAGAGTATATTGCTGAGATAGCGTTTGGAGCTGAATCCCCTACTTATGATCTTGAAGGTGATTTGGAATATTTTGAGATTAATACAACACCTACTGAATTACGCAAACAAATTGAAGACTTAGTTCCGGAGTTTGTTGGTGACATTGAGCAGAAGGTTCCGGCATACTCTGCTACAAAAATTGAAGGTAATAGGTTATACAAACTATCGCGACAAGGGGAAGACGTTTCCAGTATTCTTCCAGTGAAGAAGATCACTATACATGAATTCGAAATCTTGGATTTTTTTGAGACTACTGTTGGTGAAAAATTACTTCCTGTACTTAAGTGCCGAGTTGTTTGCGGTAGTGGTACTTATTTGCGCTCAATTGCCCACGACTTGGGCGAGAGATTAGGTACTGGTGGCGTGCTTATGAGTCTAGTTCGTAGTCGTGTCGGTGAGTATACTCTTTCGGACTCCATAAGAATCGAAGATCTTCCGAGCGTTTTAAGTAACCACCCCCCTATAGTTTAATAAGTTAAAATCTCTTGCTGTACTTCCCTAAATTCCGTTTTTAATATTCCGGTTCTCTTTGCTAGCATAAAAACTAAGTCAACTGTTATAGCAAATAGCAGATACACAGGGCCATTTAGAAACTGTACTGAACCTGCGACTAACAATGCAATGACTGGTAAAATGAAGTGTTTGTAGGGTTCTAAAACTGTACTGATCTGGTTTGAAAAAAGGGTTTTGAAATCCAAGCTTACTAGTCCAAATCTCTTTAATATTGCAAGATTTTCATTTTGCTCCATGGAATTGTTTAGGATGATTTTTGTTTGTTTTTCAGCAATTCCCGCCATAAAGTCTACAACATTAGTGTTTACTTCATCTGGAGAAACAGGGCTAATAAATATAAGTAAGCCCGAAATAAGCGCGAAAATCAGTAGAAGCCCCTTTGTAGAGAAGCGTAATACAATTTTAGGATTAAACCTTATAAGCTGTTCCTTTAAACTTGTCGCGACATATACATCGTAAGCCGAGAATATATACACCGTAAAAAAAACGATGATACCGTAAGCGAGGTTCATTCTAGCAACTATAAGCGCAGTACCAAGACTGATAGGTAACGGGACAATAACATATTGCACCCACGTATCCCATGCTCCAACTGTTAGTGCATATGTATAACAGATCAAAAGCAGCGCTGCTGTAAGTAGCCCAATGAAGTTCCAATCGATTGCGAAGTAGTTTTTGGCAATCGCAAAGTCAAACAACAAGCTAGACGCCATTATTGTTTCAACGAAAAGTGCAAATGAGAATAATATTGCCTTTAAAACATAAGATCGTGTGCGATGCATATACTAATTATGCATGCAATAATGCCCAATCGCAATTTATGACCATATGACTATGGGGTGATATAATACGGGGATTAGAAACATCACCATGAGGTGAAAAAAACAAAACAAAGGAGATTGATTATGACAACGTTAAGAGTTAGTGCACCTGGGTATAGTCCCAAGAAATTACCGAGTTGGCTGTGGTTTGTTGTAGGATTTCTGGTGATTCCGACGTTGAAACCGATAATGCACTGGCCGCCCAGGAGTTGCAAATTTTGCTTGAATCTCTGAGGGGTTCTTTGAATTCTGCTTCGTATCCTCAGGAAGCACAGGTGATTGATGCGACAATTGCTGAGGCTCAAGCCAGTGCCGCGCGTAGCGCCTCATGCACTCCTACTTTAAACCTCTACCTAATGATGCTAGATTACTAATATGCAAAGACTTTTGGATGTTTACCAAACATATCATCCTACTCCTAAAACCGATCGTATAAAAAAAGCATATGAGTTAGCCGAAATGGCATATTTTGGTGAAAAGCGGATCAACGGAGAAGATTGGCTGAATTATGCCATCGATGTGGCAAATGTCGCGGCTTACCTGCGGCTAGATACTTCTAGTATATGCTCTGCCCTACTATTGGATGGATACAAATTTGGCCTTACCGAGGAAGACGTAAGAAAAGAGCTTGGTGATGATGTTGCTGGTATGCTTACTCATCTTGAGCACGTTCGTGAGCTTTCAAACAAGTACAACAGTAGCAACCTAACCAAGGATTATGCTGACTATATTAGACGTCTTATTTTAATGACAGGAAAAGATGTTCGGGTTGTAGCTTTAAGATTAATCCAAAAATTACATGCTTTGGATTCTATCTATGTTTTTGATAAGGCCCACAAAGACTTTATGTTAAAAAAGGCTTTTGAGGTTTACTCTCCATTAGCAGATCTTATTGGTATGGGTATGTTGCATGGTATGTTATCCAATAAATCTTTCGAAATTGCAGATCCCGAAAAATTCATGATGTCTAAAAATCTACTGGCCACGCATTTCTACTCAAAAGACTATCGTATTCAGAGTTTCGTTGAAAAATTAAGGCAGATCTTGCAAGATAACGAAATAAAGGACTTTCACATTCATGGTCGTACAAAGAGTCCTTATTCTTTTTACCAAAAATCTGTTCGCTATCTATTGAAACAACATAAAGATTTTCGCAGTGCTTCTGAGTCGGTTTATGACCGTGTAGCCTTTAGGGTTATTGTTTCTGACATAGGTGAGTGTTACAAAGTTATGGATATTATTCGCAGTAAGTATGCCCATCTACATGAGTTTTCGGATGATTATATAAAAAACCCTAAACCAAATGGTTATCAAAGTATCCATTTAGTTATAGATTTTGGAAACAAAAATTTTGGCGAGATTCAGATTCGTACCAAGGAAATGCACGAGTACAACGAGTACGGCCCTGCATCGCATGTGTTTTATAAGCTTTCTCAGGATAAAAATCCTGTCACTGATTTTAGACTCAAACTTGTTCAAAACATGCTTCAATGGCAGGATAGTCTCCTTACGGAAACTAAAAAAACTTCTATATTCGAGTTTTCTGACGAAGTCTTGGTTTTTACACCCAAAGGTGACGTTGTTTCTCTCGAAAAAGGCTCCACCCCTGTTGATTTTGCTTTCAGCCTGCATACGGGTTTGGGTACCACAGCAGTTAAGGCACAGGTAAACAATAAGTTTGTTCCAATGAATTATCAGTTGCAGAGTGGTGATGTGGTGGAGATTTTAACTGACAAAAACAAAAAATACCCCTCGGAGGAATGGTTGGAATTTGCTAAAACAAAGAAAGCCCGTATATCTATAAAAAAAGCTTTTGCTTACAAATTGCGCGCAAAAGCTTTGTTATATTAATTACACTCAAGTTGTTCTCGGCATGTCTGTCTTGCGTCGTCGGTTGGTGCATTATTACATATCGCACATAAACTTTCGGAGTTTCGGATTAGTTGATCAAGATTTTCCGTAAAACTTTGGAATGTTACTCCATTTGGTTTAGAAAATGTGCTATCGCCTATTTCGCTTGCCACGCAATTATAACCTGAATCGCTTGTAAGTAGTTCTAAATCCTTAAGTGAGAATACTTCTTCATCATTCTCTACTGCAAACTCATACCCCATATTATTGGTTTTTGACCAAATATATACTGTTTTATCAAGTTTTAGAAGATTTGAATCATAAGAATTATTGTCTTTTTTGAGCGTAAATTCAGCTTTTATGTTTTTATGCTTTATGTAAAGCTTTCCGCTAACCACTTGCCCATTTTCATTTTGATTTATATCGCAGATCGTTGAGGTATTGTTCGACAAAAGTTCTTCCAGCTTATTTCGTGCTTGGGACTTTTCTGGGTTTTCTTCTGGAGCTTCCTTTGGGGTGTCCTGTAGTTCTATGTTTCCCTCAAACTCTGGAGCACTCGCGGGGTCGTAATTTATCTTATCTTCAGTTCCAGTATTTGCTTCCTGTCTTATTCCAGATGGTATGAAATCAAAATCATCCTTAAAGTTTTTGAAAGTAGTGTATGTAGCCAAAATCCCTAACAGCCCTATAACCGTTATCATTATGATTGGGGTTTTATTGTTCATGTTTGTTCATTCTAGCATATACATTTAGCTCAGCACATTTCGCGCACACTTTTTTTTCTTCGAGCTCCTGACATTCCTTACAACAAATAAAATGTTTGTGACAGGGGTCGTATTCACAGTTTATATAATTGGTTGAGGGCTTTTTGCAATGTTCGCATTTACCTACTGTTTTATGTTTTTCTGAATCTAGGTTGAATCCCATAACTACTCTGTTATCGAAAACATATAATTCTCCTAGGAAATCATCGTTTGGATACTTTTCCATGTATGTAACTATTCCTCCATATAGCTGGGATACATCCTCGAAACCCTTGGTCACAAGATATCCTGACGCCTTTTCACACCGAATGCCCCCTGTACATACGGTGACAACTTTTTTGTTTTTGAGGTGTTCAATGTCTTTCAGCGCCATTGGTAAATCTCTAAAGTTTCTCATTTTCATCAACACGGAGTTGTCGAAATAGCCTACTGCATGTTCATAATCATTTCTCATATCAATTATGTAAAACTCCGCTTTGCTATTTATTAGCTTGTGCAGTTCTTCGGCCGATATATATCTACCTGTAGTTTGATTTGGATTCACATCTTCATCCCCGAGATGCGCTGCTACTATTTCTGGCCTTATTTTTATTGATAGTTTTGGAAATGACTCGCCGCTGCCCTCACTAAGTTTAATGTGCACGTTTTCAAAGATACGTTGTGAGGTTAGTTCCTTAATATATGTTTCGATGTTTTCACTAGTGCCCTCAAGTGTTCCATTTATTCCCTCTTCTGCAATGATGATCCGCCCTTTGAGATTTAACTTTTTGCAAATATCCATCTGCTGGTTTTTTAAACCCTCTGGATTATCTATACGCACATACTTGTAATATAGTACTACCTTGTAGTTCATGAATTTTCCGTGTATAAGTTTACGAGATTATTGTGTTGCACTAGGTGCTGGGTACAAATAATAGTTTACCTTTGCACCATCACGTAGTTGCTGCAACCACAGCTGAGATTCTTGATAGACTTTTTGTTGCTGCAATTGCTCCTTTGTTTGAGCTATTAGTTCGGGGGTTGCTTCTCCGAGCTCATTGGTTTCGATAAAAGTTTTTGTTTCGTCATCAGATACTTCAGCAACATTATCACCTACAATTTTTTGAATTAACAACTGTGTTTTAAATCCTTCCTTTACGTCCTCGAGCTTTAGCCCTTGTAATGTCAAAGCTTCTTCGAGGGAAGATCCTTGTGCTACAAAATCCTCATTAATCTTATCAAGTTCTGCTTGCACTTCTTCATCAGATACTACAACACCTAATTTTTGACCTTCTTGCTTGACCATTTCCTGCGTAATCAGGTTTTGTAATACCTGACTGGCATACTGTTTCTCGAGTTGGCTGAGTACTTTAAGTCTTGAGATAGGTTGCCCATTGACTGTAGCAACAACGAATTGACCTTTGTTTACGTAGAGCAGTCCTGCAACAACAGCTATCACTAAAATTGCAACTACTGTCTTAACTTTAATTTTTATCCCTCTTGATTTGTTAGTTTTGGCTTTCTCAATTGCGGGTGTCACTTCTGTAGTTGTTTCCTGTTCAGGAAGCTCAGTTTTTTTTGTGCTCTTTACGGGTTTTTTGGTTTTCTCATTTGCCATTGGTTCATTTTATCAGATTAAATTTTTTTATCCAGTTTTTGTATATAGGTTTATAATGAAGTAATGATTAGCACACAGATTATTAGTACCACATACAAAAGCATCTTAAAACCCTTGCTATTTCAAATTGATGCTGAGAAGGTACACGATTTCGCTGGAGGTTTTTCAAAAAGATTAGGATCATCAAAAACTGGACTACATCTTTTAGATTCTAAATTTGATTATAAATTTCCTGCTCTAAACATTGACGCATGCGGCATTGATTTTCCGAATCCAGTTGGCCTTGCCGCAGGGTTTGACTACAACGGCTATTTTTGTAAAGTAATGTCTCCTTTGGGTTTTGGATTTAATACTGTCGGTACTGTTACTGCGCGCCCATATGCCGGTAACAAGTACCCTAGATTAGGCAGACTCCCTAAGTCTAGAGCATTGTTTGTTAACAAAGGCTTCAAATCTGATGGCGCGGATGCTATCTACGATTATTTAGTTAAGAATTATCAACAAAATGGTGTGTTAGGTATAAGCGTGGGAAGTTCTAACATTCCTTCGGTTAATACTATCGAACTGGCTATAGAAGATTATCTGTATACTTTTAACAAATTTAAAGAACTTGACTTCGTAAAATATTTCGAACTAAACATAAGCTGCCCTAATACATCTATGACTGAATCTTTTACTTCAATTCCAAATTATCGCAGGCTTCTAAGTGCTATAACTTCTATTCAATTAAAAAAGCCAATATTTGTGAAAATGCCGTCTGAGCTTGAGTATTCTCCAGTAAAGGAACTTATTGAAATTTCACTTGAGCATGGGATTTCAGTATTTATTTTCTCTAATTTGATAAAGGACCGTACAAATACACTTTTAGATAAAGATGAGTTGAAAAAATTTGATGGATTGAAGGGCAACTTCAGTGGTAAACCAACATACAAATTGTCTAACGAGTTAATTAAACAGACCTACAGGGAGTTTGGCAAAGAAATAACTATTGTTGGGTGTGGTGGGGTTTTTAGTGCTGAGGATGCCTACGAAAAAATAAAATGTGGCGCTTCCCTAGTTCAGCTTATAACAGGAATGATCTTTGAGGGTCCTCAACTAATTAGTGAGATTAATCAGGGTTTAGTTTCACTCATGAAAAAGGATGGTTTTGAAAATATTTCCTCTGTCGTAGGTTCAATCACTAGGTAAGGGAAATCTACTACAGTACTCTTTTACTTCCTGTCTAAGCGAATCCAAATAATTGTCATCATTCCTGTGTGATATCCCTCTATACATCCAATCCGCTATCAAAGTCATATCGGTTTCCTTCATACCACGGGTAGTCACTGCAGGAGTACCGATTCTTATTCCGCTTGGGTCGAAAGGTTTTCTCGTATCATCAGGTATTACGTTTTTGTTCAATGTTAAACCAAGTCGATCATACGTAGATTCGGCTTCTGCTCCAGAGACACTAAACGAACGAATCATATCTATAAGTATTAGGTGATTGTCGGTGCCATTGGTGACTAACCTAAAGCCCTTGTTCATAAGCTCATCCGCAAGATGTGTTGCATTTTTTAGGACTTGTTGTGCATATACCTCGAATTCAGGTTGAGCTGCCTCTTGGAAAGCAACCGCCTTAGCTAGGATCACATTCATATGAGGGCCCCCTTGAAGTCCGGGAAAAACACTTCTGTCTATCAATGTCGGTATGTGCTCAATTTTTCTTTCGATAGGTTTTAAAGGATTAGAGACAGTACCCATGGATAGTATTAATCCTCCACGAGGTCCGCGCAGTGTTTTATGTGTGGTTGAAGTACACACGTGGAAACCATACTCAAAAGGGTTTTTCAGTACTTTACCTGCTATTAGTCCCGCAATGTGAGCAATGTCCATCATTGCAACTGCACCGACCTCAGTAGCTATAGCTGATATCTTTGCATAATCAAGTTCCCTTGGGTAAGAGGAAAAACCAGCCAAAACGATTTTAGGTTTATGCTTGATAGCTAGATCTCGCATCTGATCGTAATCGACTTCTCCAGTTTCTAGGTCTTTGATGCCATAGCGTACAAAGTTGAATATCTTAGCTCCAGCAGTTCTGGGATCCCCGTGTGTCAGGTGCCCGCCATGAGACAACTCCATGCCCAAAATGCAATCGCCCGGATCTGCCCATGCGAAATATGCAGCAAGATTGGCCGGCGCTCCAGAGTAAGGTTGGACGTTTGCATGATCGCAGCCAAACAGTTCCTTTGCCCCCTCGATAGCTATAGTTTCAATTTGGTCGGTGTTAACCTGGCCTCCATAGTATCTCTTATCGGGATATCCCTCACTGTATTTGTTTGTGAAAACTGTCGCTAAGGCCTCAAGCACGTCTTTACTTACGTAATTTTCTGAAGGAATAAGTTCTATCCCTTCATGTTGTCTTTTGTTTTCTTCAAAAACTAGTTTTGATAGTACCGTCTTATCATTTTTCATGTATGTACTATAATACATTAAGGAAATCTATGCTAAACGAAGAACAAGAAGTATGCCTACCAATGAACGTGAAAAACTGCCTTTTTTATATCATGCCTCTTCAAACAAAAATATTGCTGAATTTGAGCCGCGTGCAGAAAGTGTGCGCCACCCCGAGGAAGGACCACGTGTTTTTGCTGCTGAGTCAGCTGCGGCAGTCTCTGTATTCTTGGTGCCTTCTGATGATAGTTGGTCACAGAAATCGTCATGGTCCAATGGAAAAGGAGAAAGGACTATTGTTTCTATATATTCCGACAGAGCAAGATTCACACAAAGTGACAAAGGTGGCTCAATATATGAACTTCCATCGGATACTTTCGATATTGATTCCAAATTCTCTGGCTCCAGTAAGGAGTGGACAAGTGCACAACCTGTAAAACCTACGAAAAAAACAGATTATGACTCTGGACTAGACGCAATGCTGGATTTTGGTGTGCAGGTATATTTTGTTACTCCAGAACAATTGACAGAAATGAGGTCGGCTGAGGACCATGGGTATAGATTGTTGGGAACATTAACTTCAGAAAATGAGAAAACTGGAAGAAACTTTAAACCTTTGAATTAAAAGTTAAGTAATATGGTGGCCATTCGTCGCTTCGCTCCTATCACACCCCAGCTTGCTAAATTCGTTTCACTCATTAAGCAATCTGGTGGGCCCATCAGGACTCGAACCTGAGACCTTTGCGATGTCGACGCAACGCTCTAACCAACTGAGCTATGAGCCCTAACTTTGCTGAAAGCAGACGTTTACTCTTTGTTTGGTTTCATGACTTCATCAACGAGACCATATTTCTTGGAATCAGTTGCTGTCATATAGTAGTTACGTTCAAAGTCTTCTTTCACTTTTTCAAGTTTTTGACCTGAGGTTTTTGCGATAATTTCAGCAAACTGATTCTTCAACAAAATCATATGCTTTGCTTCTATTTCGATGTCCGTTGCCTGCCCCTCTAGTCCTCCACTAATTAAAGGTTGGTGAATCATTGAGTATGAGTTCGGTAATGCATATCTTTTGCCTTTTGTTCCGCTTGATAGCAACAAAGATGCTGCGGAAGCAGCTAAACCAACATTTATAGTCACAACCTCATTTTTAACATGTTTAATTGTGTCGTACATTGCAAGCCCTGCATAGACTGACCCGCCTGGTGAGTTAATATAGATGCTGATATCACGTTCAGGATTTTTGCTTTCTAAAAATAACATTTGCGCGATAAACGTATTTGCAGTACCCATATCTATTGGTCCGGTAACAAACACAATGTAATCCTCTAGAAGTCTGGAATAAATATCCCACGATCTTTCAAATCCTTTTGGGTCTCTTTCTACTACTATTGGTACTAAAGTATTACTTTTCATCATTGGTTTCCTCCTTATGAAGATCTCCTTCAATTTCATTAATTATGCTTGTAATTAACTTGTTCTTCAAAAGCATGCTTTTTATGTAGAGCCTATTTTGCAAAGTGTTCATCATTTCAGATGTTTTTGAGTCACCTGAAGCATTAATCATCGCGTCAACCTCGCTATCCGAAACATCTACCTTTTCTGTTTCAATAATTTTTGATAATGCAAACTCTGCCGAAAGGTTTCTTGTTGATATTTCGTCGTATTCTTTACGTAAACTTTCTGCTGTCTTATTGTGAGTCTTTAAATATTGTTCCAGTGACAGTCCGATTGTTTGGGCCTGATCTACAAGTCTTGTCATTAGCCTATCAGTCTCGTCCGCGACTAATATATCAGAAAATTCAACCTTGGTAACTTTTAGAATTCCGTCTAATACATCGTCGGGGGTTAGATGTGCATGATCGTGAGTAATCTGCTCTCCTGCTTTAAGTTTTTCTGCGTTCAATTTGCGCGCTTCTTCGGTTTTATCGTCGAAGATTTTTTTAATTTCTTTTTTGTAGTCACCTACTTCAACTTCTGGTCTTACAGCAACAGTAGCTACGAAAATGAAATCTTTCTCTAAATCAAATTCTTTTATTTCAACCTGAGGATTCGCAACTGGCATAATGTGGTTTTCCTTCAGAGCTTGCGGGTAGTAGGTTTGCAGCAAGTTATTTACAATTTCACCGTAGAGTTTAGAAACATCAGTTTTTTCGCGCACCATTTCCGCTGGAGCCTGTCCTTTGCGAAAGCCTTTTATTTCAGCACCTTTTATTACTTCTGCGAAGATTTGGTCGTAGGACTCTTTAACTTTGTCTTGAGGGACAGTAATAGTAACCTCCAATGTAGCTTTTGGTTTTTTTTGTATCGTCACTTTCATAATATATTAGTTGTGAAAGGTAGAGATGTATTCATCTCGTTTCTTTCATAAGCTTGTAGATTATATCACTCAACTTTGAGGAGTGCTAGCATTTTCATTCTTAGGATTTACAACTTGCTTTAACAAATCTAATTCAAGCTGTGCAAGAGAGACTATATTGATATCGGTTGTAAATGTCACCTTGTTCATGCGAATGCCCATCTCAAACAATTTCTAGTTTTAGCGAGAAACAGCGGGTCCTCGGTTTCAAGAGTGCTTCCAGGTTTTACTCTCATGCTGAGTACCCTAACTCGATGGTATCTCCGCCTTGTTCCTTTAAATGCATCTCTATGCGCCAGAGATGCCCCTTTTACCAATCCAATCATACCAGAAGGTACCTGCCATGCGTCTAAAGGTAATGTTGCCGCACCACCTCCATCATAAAGAGCAACCATGCCATTTCTATTTCTATCCTCGAGGCTTCCTATTGCCGGCTGTGCTCCAGTTTTAACATCAACAAATACAGCGGTTATTACTCCGTTTACTACACCTATGATTACAACATCTGCGCCAGCATTATCCTCATTTCTAGAAGTTTTGTTGATAGTCAACTCTTCTACGTTTGGTAGCTCCACTTGTGCTAACTGCTGGGCTACCACTTGCATACAATAAAGTTCCGCTTTTATACCAGACGCTATTGCACCGCCTTTTCTTCCGTACTCTTCAGTTCTTGGCATATGTGTTCTTGAATACTCAACCAGCTTTCCATCAAAGTCCCCAGCCCGCATTAATGTTCCCACAAGTATTCCCGTCGCAGCCGCTTTGGCTGGTTTAGACATAACTTGCTTACTGGTGGTGCCACTATTTGTAAATTCGTCTAGAATGTCGGTTTCTGTTAGCAATTGCATTGTTGAAACAAATTGTATTGCGGTGAGTGCGGTCCATTTTTCTTCTTCGTCTGTCATTAGTTCGTTAATTTTTTCAATATATTCCTTTTTCGCAAGCGTTCGCATTGCTGCCCATGTTCTTATAATTTTAGCTTTTCCTTCGGGAGTAGTTCCTCGTTCGAATCTTTTTTCTATTGCGGTGTTTCTGGCATCCAGCCACTCCATATAATACTTTGCTGCTTCGGCTCCAGATTTTAACCTTTTGTGCACCTCTACCTCTTCAGTAATAGTTATTAGTAACTCAGGGTCTTCTTTTTCAAGTTCCTCAAATAGTGCGGTTCCCATTATTTGCCCAACATACGATTTTCCTTCTTCAAGCGCATGTAGATAAGTTTCCTCCAGATCAGCTAGACGTATCACACCTTCTGCCGCCATTTCCCCGGTAAAACCTAATTTCGTCAGATCTCTAGGAAGTTCAACCTTTTCAGTTGGTAACAAATCAACTGGGCTTGATCCAAGGGTGTCTCGCAGCTCTTTTATAAGTCCCCTCTCAGCTGTATCTATTCCCGAATAATCCAATTCTCCGGGACTTGTGTATGTGATAGATCTCATTATAGAAATTGTAACGTAAAAACCTTATCTTTAGTATATGCATAAAATTGTTGTTAACGATCTCATGCAAGAAGATTATGTATATTATCTTACGGAGCCCCGGGGAAAAAACTTTGATTCTGAGTTTCACCCTGATCTGACACCTAAAGAAATGTTAGAGTTAGGTGTGTTTGGTGGGAAATATATGTCTGATTGTAGAAATGAATTTCCTGGTGACTGGTTTGTCAACGCAAAATTATGTCATGAGAAACATGACCCCATGCTCAACTACTTTGGTGTAAATGCAAGTCAATCTTTGTCTGTATGGCGTAAAAAGGGTTGGATTTACTTCGAAGATCCTCGTGGATGGTTTCAGTGGTATTGCAGGTACTTTATGGGACGCAGAATCCCGGTTGAAGACTCGCGCCAAATTAAGCGTTGGAAAGCAATGAAAAGACACATTGCTCAGATAAAGAAGAACTGTGATGCAGGCGATATTGAGTGTAGAAAGGTCCAGCGTCAGGCACTTTTGCATTGGGCATATGACAGCAGATATTACTAGTACTTGACTATGAGTTTCTTTTGACAGAATCTTCTAGGAGGAATTATATGTATAAATCAATTTTGGCTTTTGTTATTTGTACTCTAGTATTTGTTTTGTCTTCAGGATCAGTATCTGCTAACCATTTAAACCAGCGACAATATCGGTATGGCAATCGTAATTCTGGCCCTACTGTTACTCACATGTATATTGAACCTGGTGTTTATACAGTTACCCTACAGATGACTGATGACGATGGAAGTACCGTTTCGACGTCACAACCTATACTCGTTTCTGCAGATTAAGCGCATTTTTACTTGGTGGGCCATCGTAGAGGATGTTTGGAACTATTCTTCCTGTGTTTGTGTAGGTTAGCTCATTTTAGGCATCAAGTAGTACACGTCTACGCCATCTTCCCCAGCTATTTCTGCTATTGCATTATCATCAATTACACGAAAGTGTTTATCTGGGTGTTGTAATTTAAGGTTTTCCAAGATTTGGTATTTATGTGCAAAATCGCTATTTACTCTGCTTGTAACTGAAAGAAATCTTTCACATATTGCAACTTCCTCGGTGTATGGCATTTGTAGATCTCTTACACTATATGCAAGATCGAAATCAAAGAGAGGATATTCACGAAATAGGTCAGCGTATTTTTCAAAGTCTCCAGGAATACCATTCTTTCCTCTATTAGTAATAAACCCATTTTTAATATCTGGGTAATGCCCTTTTAGGTATGGAACAAGTAGCTGCATAGCTGGTCTCATGTACCATACTTGACCATCAACACCTAGATGTAAAACTTTACCTAAGGTATCATCTATGTCCCATAAAACTACATTATTTGGCACTTTAGACCATCTTTCAAAGCCTTCAAGTACCGCTTGCATAAACTGTCGTTCTCGTTCTACAAATGGCTCAATCCCCTCTTCTTTTACAGCTTCCATAATGTACATGCTTTCATGACTAATACTTTCAATTAAAGCTGCCGTGGCTGTTTGCAACATTTCATTACTTTGCGCAATAAACTCCTCTGGAGACAGCGATGCTAAGTCTGTAGATTTTTGAGTTTCTAAGTTCATATATTGATTATAACAGTGTAATTTATAGATAAAAGGAAAAAGTTCTATATTCCCCCTTGGGTACACATAAACAACTTTGATATAGCAGCCTAAAAGATATGGTGGGCGAAGAGGGACTCGAACCCTCAATCCTTTCGGAATACGGTTCTAAGCCGTACGCGTATGCCAGTTCCGCCACTCGCCCGTAAAAAGGTACTACGAACGATTGTATCATGTGCATATGTCCCTAGGAATTAAGAGTTATCAATCTGGTTCATAAAGAACCTCACGGAATGTCCCCACTTTATCGGGTTTGGAGGGTTGTAAATTGGGGCTATCTTTTCCACGGTGTTGGCACCTTTTGAGATGTAGCCTTTATGTAACCCCTCACCCACTGTTTCAATAGACTCATTGTAATCAGCAAATGCTATATAGTTTCCACCATAAACACCCCAGCCAAATGGGTTATATGATTCAGGAATCAGTTTTTTACCACAAGAAGATTCTAGACAGCTTATTGCAGGTAGCAATCTATAATCCATATTGTATTTATCAGCAACCTTAATAAATGTCTCAGAGTTTTCTTCTAGCGGAGAATTATACTTTTTAAAGAATTTTCTAAGTTGAGCTTCTCTGTCTACCTTTTCGTATGTGATTATGTAATCGGCAACAACCTCAGATGTTACTTGAGGTTCTTGGTATTTCGTATCAACTCTAGCTAGTCCGCCTGTTATTGCAGCTAAAACTATAGTGACTATTATGTTTCTTACTATTAATGTTTTGTTCATATTTCTATTTCAGTTCCGTACTTATGCGCAATTGCAGCCAATAGCCGTAGAAATCCATAAACGTAAAAGATGGCTGTAATCAGATAAAAAGGGGGGGCGCATTAAATTAGAACGTAAAATTCATATGGTAAATTCTAACATTAAATGTATTAATGGGCAAATCTTTGAACACTTATTGTGTTCATTCCGTATATAGCTCGAAAAATTTTGCATTTGGGGTTTCATATCCCAAAATCTGATCTCTAAAGTGTCCTACCCCAGCACACCAAGACCCTTTAGATGGCGGCGTATAGGTTTTCATTATTTCGCAAAGCTCTGTGATGTTTTGTGAGTAAAACATTTCACTCATATATACAGACATGACCTCAATGCCATGTTCCCAAGTTTTGAACGCTTTAATATGTTCCCCCCACACCCCATAGCCATAAGCATTATAGGTTTCCTCACCATTTTTTATAGGAGTGTTTTTACCACAACTAGATTCTTGAAATGCAATTGATGCTACTACCCAATAAGGAATATTGTTTTTGTCAGCCTCCTGTACGAATTTATCTCCTAATCCGGTCATGGGGCACTTATAAAATGCCATAACTCTATCAATTGATTCAGCTCTTGAGTCTCCCTGGCTTATTCGTGTGGAAGAGTCTCCCAAAACTAAGGGGTTTGCTGAGTAAACAGAATATTTCAGGTTTTGAAGATATGCTGGCTTACTTACTGAAACAAGAAGTAAAGAAAGTGCTGCAATTGTACTAAAAAATGTCAGACCACCCCAAGCAATAGGCAAAACTACTTTAAAATGTGGGTGTTTAATATGACGGGCAAGTTTTAACTTTAATTGTGCTAACATAACTTTTTCTGTAGGTTAACATTACCATCTCTGTCTTAATTCATCAAACCTAGTGTAAAAATTTTTCACTCACGCTACCTATCAGGAATCCCGCAAATATCGCTAATCCTGCAACCACCATCATTCTAACTCCAGATTTAAAGCTACGTTGTGGTACAAAACCCAAAAAAAACAAAGCAATGACGGAAAATAAAATGGAAAAGTATTTTGCGCTTGCCCCAGGTATGAATATGTATGGTAATAATGGAATAAATCCTGCGAAAAAATATGCTGCAAACATAACGAGCCCATCAATTATTGTTGATTCCCCTGTTTCATTTTCTTCTGCAAACTCCTGAGCTGACTTTTCTGATAAAAAGGCACCTGCACCCATAGAAAGTGCTTCAACAGTAACGACAAGAAATCCTGTAATCAATATGAAACCATCATTGAAAGATGTACTGGCCACACCAAACAGGACACCTACTGTAGAAACAAGACTGTCTTCAGCACCAAATATCATATTTCTAAAATATCCTGCTTTAGCTTTGTGATTTATGTTAAACATTATTTTTGTGTTTTCTCCGTGTTTATCAGCGGTACAAATAAAAAACCAGGAAAATTTTGAATCTGGATGTTATTCTGATCAACTTTTGTAACTTTTACAATATCGTTTTTGATTGGGATTACCATAGTTCCTCCACTGTTAAGCTGGGCAACTAAGCTTTGTGGAAGTTCGTCCATATAGGCGGATACTAGAATTTTGTGATATGGAGACTCTTTTTGGTATCCTAATGTTTTTTCAGCGGGCACAATCAGTGCATTGTAAATCTCAGCTTTTTGTAAGTTTCTTCTCCCAACCTCCAAAAGCGTTGGCATAATTTCAACCCCATAAACTCTGCCTTTCGCACCTATAATATGCCCGAGTATCGCGGTTGACCATCCGGAACCCGATCCTACATCCAACACTTTGTTTCCTTCAGCTGGCTGTAAGAGTTCTAGCATAAACGCAAGGGTTGACGGTTGACTAATGGTTTGGCCTGATTCAATTGGGAGTGCCTGATCCTCGTATGCTTTTTCACTGTATTCCTGCCTAACGAACTTTGCACGGTCGATTTTGTAGAATGCATCTACAATGCGTGGAGTTTTGAGAATTTGCTTTGCTGACAACTTTTTAATAAGTAGTGCGTTCAGGTCCATGTCTTTATTCTAACCCTTTTTAGCAACAACTGTAATAGTTGTTCCCACTCTCAGAGTAATATATCGAATTAGATTGGCCTCCAAGATCAATAATTTAAAAAGCAGTTTATTTGCAAACGTAGGTAAAGCGACGTAAGAAGTCTTTGGGTAGGTGCTCCTGTTAAATAGGTTTCCCCATGTTCTGTACAAAAGAATAATTGGAAAAACAAACATTACGAAGTAGCTTTGGCTAACTATCTTAAAACTAGCTAGCTCAAGTTTGGTCAACAACTCATACTTTGTATATCGTCTCTTGTGTTGCAGTGCCTCATCGTGACCGCTCCATAAAAATTTGTGCGCAGGTACATTCACAAAGAAATAGCCATCACGTTTTAACAGTAAATTTATTATTTTCATGGCCTCAATATCCTCTTGGATGTGTTCCATTACATCGAGTGCTAACACTAGGTCAAATTTCTCTTTGAGTTTTGTGGTGTCTAGCTCAAAAATGTCTTTCTTATAAACGTCCCTAATTTCTCTTTCTTTACATATGTCTATAGCTTCTTGTGCCATATCAATACCCATTACATTATGGTGCTTTTGCAATTGCTGTGTTAACTCCCCGGTTCCACATCCTACCTCAAGTATGTTTAGCCGCTTTCTTGGAAAGTACTCCGACATAAGTTTTTTTATAAGATATCTTTTACCCTGATGCCACCAATATTCTGTTTCGAAGTTTCCCATAACTTCGTATTCTCGTTTTTGCATACGGCCATTATATAGCAAGAGATTGTAATTTTCTTTACATAACTTAGTGAATAAATTTTTCTATACTTACACTTGCCCGCACTAATAACACTGCCACCCAAGGTTATTAAATTTTATAGGAGTACATAATGAGTGTTGTACCTGTCCAAAAAGTAATAAAACGTGATGGAACTATTGTCCCTTACAAAAAAGCTAAAATAACTGCCGCGATATACCGCGCCGGCAAGGCTACTAAAGAATTCGGTCATGAAGAAGCCAAAAAACTGGCTGAAAAAGTTCAAAATCAAATAAAGAAACGTAAAAGTGAAAATTTTCCAACTGTCGAAGAAGTCCAAGATATTGTCGAAAAAGTTTTGATTAAAGCGGGTTGGACCAAAACCGCAAAGGCATATATCTTGTACCGTGAACTTCATAACAAAATTAGGAACATAAACTCTGTTGTCGTTGCCGAGGAGCTACTGGAAGGCTATTTAGACAATAGTGATTGGCGTGTTAAAGAAAACAGCAACATGTCATATTCCTTACAGGGTTTGAATAACCATATCGCGGGAAGTATTTCAGCTAGATACTGGTTAAATAGTATTTATTCCGAGGAAGTTCGTAGTGCGCATTCTTCGGGCGATTTGCATCTTCACGACTTGCAGTTGCTTGGTCCTTATTGTGTCGGATGGGATTTACAAGATTTGCTGATTCGTGGATTTACCGGCGTCGCCGGTAAAATTGCTTCGTCTCCTGCTAAACACTTTAGCTCGGCATTAGGTCAAATCGTTAACTTTTTTTATACACTACAAGGTGAATCTGCTGGCGCTCAGGCAATGTCAAATTTTGATACTTTGCTTGCGCCTTTCATTAGGTATGATGGGCTAAGCCATGAAGAAGTAAAACAACGCCTGCAAGAGTTTATGTTTAATATGAATGTTCCCACACGTGTTGGTTTCCAAACACCCTTTACCAACATAACCTTGGATCTTGTTCCGCCTAAGGCATTGGGAGGCGAACCAGTGATAATTGGTGGTAAATATATGCAGGATACATATTCAATGTTTCAGAAGGAAATGGATATATTCAACAGTGCCTTGGCGGAAGTGATGCTAGAAGGAGATTCAGATGGTAGAGTTTTCTCGTTTCCGATACCTACATACAACATTACCTCAGATTTTGATTGGGCTAATCCGACACTTGATTCAGTCTGGAGAATGACAGCAAAATATGGTATTCCTTACTTTTCTAACTTTGTTAATTCAGACATGAATCCTGATGATGCTCGCTCTATGTGTTGTAGACTGCGTCTAGATAACCGTGAGCTTCGCAAACGTGGCGGAGGCTTCTTTGGAGCTAGCCCCCTAACAGGGAGTATTGGAGTTGTAACAGTCAATTTGCCAAGGATTGGCTATCTAGCGACCTCAAAAAAAGATTTCTTTGATAGATTGCAAAACGTAATGAATATAGCTCGTCAAAGCCTAGAAACTAAGAGAGAAGTACTAGAAAACTTCACCAACCAAGGACTCTATCCCTATTCGAAATTTTACCTACAGTCAGTAAAAACCAGATTCGATCAATATTGGAAAAATCACTTTAACACCATAGGTTTAGTAGGTTTAAATGAAGCGTTGATTAACTTCAATGGTACTTCCCTGCTTGATTCAGAAGGCCATAAGCTTGGACAAGAAGTTTTGGCATACATGAACGAGGTTATTTTGGGTTTCCAAGAGAAATCAGATATGTTGTATAACCTTGAGGCAACGCCGGCGGAGGCTACTTCTTATAGATTGGCAAAGAAGGACAAAGAAATGTACCCCGAAATAAAAGTTGCGAATGAGCTGGATTATCAAAACAAAGGCACTGCACCATACTATACCAATTCATCGCAATTGCCTGTTGGGTATACAGATGACATTTTCGAGGCTTTGGATCTGCAAGATGACTTGCAAACCAAATATACTGGAGGCACGGTATTCCACACTTTTCTTGGTGAAAAATTATCTGATATTGAAGTAACTAAAAATCTAGTGAAAAAGATTTCATATAACTATCGCCTACCGTATTACACACTTACGCCGACTTTTAGTGTGTGTCCAAATGATGGTTACCTTAACGGTGAGCATATCACTTGCCCCAAGTGTGGCACAGAATGTGAAGTGTATTCTCGAATAGTTGGTTACCTACGCCCTGTTAAACAGTGGAATGTAAGTAAACAAGCTGAATACAAAGATCGTAAGGAGTACATGAATGTTGATTAAGGGTTTTGTTAAAACGTCCTATGTTGACTACCCAGGAAAAATTGCGAGCGTGATATTTTTAGCTGGTTGTAACTTTCGGTGTAAGTACTGCTATAACAAAGACTTGGTATCAAACGCTCCGTCTCTTGCAGTAGTTCCAAAGGATGAGGTTTTTACATATCTTGTTAAGCGCAAGAACATATTGGAGGGTATCTGCGTAACTGGTGGTGAACCTACGGTAAATCCCGAGTTGGTAAAGTTTCTTGTTGAACTTAAACAGTTTGGACTGCCCCTAAAGCTAGATACCAATGGTACAAATCCTAGAATGCTTTTGGAAATACTTGCTGAGAGGCTAGTAGATTATGTGGCAATGGATATCAAAGCTCCACTAAGTGGTCAATATCAAGAACTAACAGATTGTGTCTTTGATCCGGTTGAGAAAATCAAGGAGAGTTTACGAATCTTAACTGAATCAGGGATTTCATTTGAGCTTAGGACGACAGTAATTCCACAATTTCATTCTCGTGATAGCTTGGTAAAAATGGTTGATCAAGTGGACTCCTCCTTGGGGTCCACTGGTCAAATAGCTATACCTTGGTACTTTCAGCCTTTTGTGTCCGGGGAGTGTATATCTGAAGATTTTAATAACTTTGGTGATGCATCGAAGGAATATCTCGATTCTCTAGTCTCTCTGGTTTCATCTAAAGCAGTTTTTGCTAAAGTACGTTAATCGCAATCTAGTTCAGTTTGTAGTTTTAAAATGTTTGGGATAATCAATTGTCTCTTGTTTTTACTAATCAGGCCTCTATCTTCGAGTTTCTTGAGCTCATATGCTGTTGTCTCTCGAGCTAAACCTGCAAAACTTGCAATCTCGGCTTGTGTGAAATTTTCGGTTATTACAATTTCACCTCCACGTTTTTCGCCAAAATGTTTGGATAAGTAAATTAATGTTGAGATGATTTTATGGTTACCATTCCCATAGGATGAAACTTCAGTTCTTTCCAATAAACCAGAAATACCATGAACGAGCCGATAAGTTAACTCATAAAGGACATCCACTTCATTTTTAAGAAATGTGGAGAATTCCTTCTTAGAGGCAACGTGAGCTTCAACTTCGGTAATAGCTTTAAAAAAGTATTTGTTTGGCAATTCTGCTATAGCCCAAGTCATAGGGAAATATGCTCCAGGCACGTAGATGTGCAGCAAAACCTCTTGCCCGTTGGGAGAATAAACAAATTGCTTTACGTAGCCGGATTTTAAGTACATCACGCCGGCAGGCGCTTCGTTTGCCGATAAAACAACTTGATCTCTCTTAAAGTTAGTATTAGGGTATTTGCCAAAGAAGCAAGCAATTTTATTACTAGTTTCTTTGGTGGTTTCGTAGTTAGACATGCAACTATTTTAACAGAGTAGTCAAAGGTTGTACTTGGTCTAGCATTATCTCCAGGTGCCATTGTCTAAAATTATCTTTATTCAAGGTATTCAGCTCTTTCCATGCGATTTCATTAATTTCCTTTCTATCAAAATCCTGAATAGGTTCTTTTGAGAGGTCAATTATGTTAAAAAAGTTCATAGTTGAATAAAAGTAAATATCAATATCGTCTGCCTAAAAATTCTGTTTAGTTGCCCTAAAAGACTGGTTGTCCATTTTTTTCTATTTTATATCCGGTCTATTCCATCGCTGTTTAGGTTCAATATGCTCTGGTTTGTTTATTGGGTTGTTGCATCTGTCATAAAAGATCATTGGATGTTACTGGTCGGGATTTAGAAACCAATCTCGAACTTATAGAAATAGTAACACTGAATTATGATTTAATACAAAAATTTAATGAGAGCACAGAGACTTTTTTACACCAAGATTTTGCTACTGTTTCACAGAAAATAGATTGTTTGGTGATATAATTTACTTATGGTTGAAGTGATAAGAAAAGATAATTTAACAGATTTGGTTCAAGCTCCCCCACCTACAAACAATGGCGGAAATACAACCCCTACTCCCCAACAACCTAATAGTGGAAATCATGGGCAACCCGCAACTCAGGCTACAAATAGCAATGGTCAGGTTATACAACTTGGTCAAAATAACATTAAGGTGAAATAGCTCGAACAAAATAAGGCGTAATGCTTGGTTCGTTGCTGACGACAGGTGTCGCGTTTGCGTACCAATCCAACGGAATTACGATATCTGAAATTGTGAGTACGCTGTTTACTCTCGCGGCATTCTCTTTCAGCATGTCCGTTGGTCTGAATGTCGCAAATTTTGGCTATCGCGTTACCGTTCCGTCTGCACTGATTGCGCTTATGTTCGGCGTCGTTGCCTACTTGCCAATGCACAATCTTGCCATCGCCGTGTGGTTTGGAGGCATGCAATGCATGATTTTCTCCATGGCTTTCAGCAAGAAGTAATCGCACCGAGGCCCTCTCGTCTACTTTTGGTTAACAAACCAATCGCGGATTAGAGGGCTTCATTCTTTTCTGACCCTAATTTATCCCCATTTTTAGATATAATTAAATAGTGGAAGCAATCAACGAAAACCAACATTTATCAACAGCAGTAAACGATATTCTGTTGGTCAATGACGTCCATTTTAAGGCTGTTCACATGAAAATGTGGGGACTAAGCTATCGTGAAATGGCAAAGGCGTTGGGCAGACAAGAACAGACCATAAGAACTTGGTTTTGCAAAGGTGGCGAATGTTTTGAACCGTACGAAGAACTAAGAAAACAACGCCGTGAGGAGCTTTCACAGAACCTTGATAACTTAAAAGATAGTTTAGACGAGTTAGTTGTTGCTTCAATGGCAATTGTTCGCAAGGCGGTCGTTGAGAAAAAAGACACAACAGTAGCAATGAAAATGCTTTTGGCGTCAGGAGTTGTACAAGGGTTTGAGGTACCCAAACCCATGGCACAAAACAATGAGCTAATTACTGTGTTACGCACCGCAATTTTGACTTACGAAAAAATTAGCAAGTTGTCTAATACGTTGGACACGGTTGTTGACGATACAGTCTAAACCTTATTACTGTTTGCTGATAAAATTACAGCATGTCAGTTGATAAGATTAAGGATTTAACTACCAAAGATTTAATATCCTTGCTTTTCCCTGTTAAAGAAACACGTCCTGTTGAAGAAACCACGCGATATGTAATCTATGCCCGAAAAGCAACCGAAAGTACTGAAAAACAGGTTAAATCTGTTGAAGACCAAATAGCTGAATGTGTTGAAAAGGCAAAACACCTTAAATTAAACATAGTTGGGCAACCGTTATCTGAAAATGGCAGTGCAAAGATACCTGACAACCGCCCTGTATTTACCGAAATGTTAAATGATTTACGAAAAGGTAAATACACAGGCATTTTAGCTTGGCACCCCGATAGGCTGTCCCGTAACATGCGCGAAGCGGGTGAAGTTATCGACATGTTAGACACAGGTATTATCAAGGACTTAAAGTTTGTAAGTTTCAGTTTTGAAAACAACCCGTCAGGTAAAATGCTTCTTGGTATAACTTTTGTTATGTCTAAGGAGTATTCGGACAAGCTAAGCCAAGACGTTATGCGTGGCAATATTCGACGTGTGACCGAGGGTAAGACCTTGAATGTAGCAAAGTATGGATACGTTAGAGATAAAGACAGTAGACAACTCCCCGACGGTGATAACTTCACAAAAATGCAACAGGCTTGGGCTATGCGCCTTGAAGGTATACCCCTTGAAACTATTGCCGACCGCTTAAATGAACTTGAAATAACGGTTGCTAAAAAGCGCGAGGGCGAAAATAGAAAACCCGTAAAGTTTAGCAAGAAAAACCTTTCTGTAATGTTCAAAGACCCTTTTTATGCAGGTGTATTTACTCATGGTGACGTTGCTTATGCTGACTTAACCGAATTACAACCCGATTTTGTGCCTATGGTTAGCGTCGACAATTTTGTAAAAATCAATATTGCAAAGTTACGCGGAAGCAAAGCGAACAGGCATTTAATTCGCGTGCGTGATAAACCCGACGCTGATATGGCAAGAGGTATTATTATTTGTGGATACTGCAATGAACCCTATCATTCAGGTATTACAACACGGAAAAAGAACGGGGTTGTTATAAGGCGAGGTTATTATTACAGGTGTGAAAATCCTGAATGTCCCAAAACTAAGAACAGGTTAGAACCCGCACGCTACATTGTTAAAGGCGCCCATGAGATATTAAAGGATATTAAAATTAAGGTTGAGAAGGCTGTGTATGACCACTACAAAGAAGAAATGGCAAGAGTTATATCTGTAAAGAACAAAGCGCTTGATACGCACCGTAGAGCTTTGCAAAAGGCAAAAGAAAATCAGGAGAAAAGGCGCGACGATATTAAGCAATTGATATTGGATACAAGTAGAACACCTGATAATGAGTTGATTAGAACGTCTTACACAAAGGACTTGAAGGACACAGAAGAAATCATAAATAGAATTGAAAGCGATTTACATGAGGTGGCAAGAAATAAAATTGAGAACAAAGAGGTCATTTTGAGTTATGAAAAATTCCTCGAACACTTTAAGAATTTGGCGTCACGTCTTGAAGGAACTCCCACAATGGAAGAAATAGACTTTACGATACGAAAAATCTTCTCGAACATAGTAATAAAAGACCATGAAGTATTGTCATACCAACTAAATTCACCCTTTAAGGAGTTTGAAGAAAAGGGATTTGTTACTTTTGGTCGAGTATAGTTGATGATGTTTGCAACTATTTTATCACCTGCAAAGAGCTTATTTATATACCAAATTACGCATAACTGCTGATTTCTTCCCAAATAAAATAACTTGTTTTCTTTGGCTGTTCTTCCGAGTAACCTTCCGGTCTATAACTAGCTGTATCAATTCGTACCGGGAGTCTGTGTATTTTGTACATAGAGTTTAATCCAGGATACGTAGGGGTTAATCGTGTTTCCTCAATAATTTCTTCGGGACCTACCTCGAAGTTTCCCTTTATTCCCAACTCCTCTGCTATACCTCTTAATGTGGCTTCTCGTGGATCTTCGCCCACTTTCATTTTCTCTGCCACAGCACCTTTCAGTTCTGGTCTTCGTTTTACGTTTCCATCAACTTTTGAAACCTGTCTATCCTCTTTAAGCCTGTATATTTTCTCGGTTTCTGGATCTTGGTAAGTAATATCCCCCGCCACAACGTGAACTATTCTTAATACTTCGCCAGTTTCTAAAAAATCAATCTCTGTTTCTCCTTCTTCAATTTCGTGAAATAGGTCGTACACCGTTTTTGTTCCCTTTTCTCCAGTCCACTGGTCTACTGGGATACCATGTTCTCTAAGCGTAGTCTCAAGCTGTTGTAATTTTGCCTCGTTTGATTCCACTAGTTTATATGTTTCGTCCATAACTACAGTTTACCTAACCCAACTGTATTCTCAAAATACAACCATTACTTTATACTTTAAGTAATACTAATAGTTATTAGTCAAAATATTAATATTAGAAAGTTGGTTTATGCCTATTATCACGATTGAATCCGCTCGACATGAAAATTTAGATTCAAATCCAACTGTACTTACTCCTGACTTGGTAAGTAAGGAAAATGCCCCTGATAGAGTTTATGCCTACTCCAAAAAGTATGGAGAGACAGTTTCAACATTAAAACCCGGTTTTGAAACCAAAGTTGAGAAATATGAAGGCATTTACGAAGTAGATGTTCCAGAAGAAGTACTAAAAGTGTGTAAGGAAATATATGGAATTGGCGGAAGGGCGTTACTTGTTGGTGGAAGTGTCCGAGATGCTGTAATCTCAACGGAGTTTTCGGATATGCACCTAAAACCAAAAGATTTTGATTTGGAAATATACGGAATGTCCCCAGAGCAACTTCAACTCATTTTAGAAACAACATTTGGTTCAGAAAATATAGATGCAGTGGGTAAAGCTTTTGGCATTATTAAGGTAAAAATTGAGGGCTGGGATGAACCTTTGGATTTTAGCATCCCGCGAAGAGACTCAAAGACCGGCGAAGGCCACAAGGGGTTTTCAGTTCAAGGTGACCCATCAATGACTATAGACGAAGCATCTTTGCGAAGAGACCTAACAATTAACTCAATTGCCTATGACCCATTAACCAAAACGCTCTACGATGCCTATGGGGGCGTGGAGGATATAAAAAATAGGGTGATAGAAGTTACAGATATAGAGGCTTTTCAGGAAGATCCGCTACGAGTTATGCGTATTATGCAGTTTGCTTCACGTTTTGGATTTGAAGTCTCTGAAAGAACAACACAACTTTGTAAGCAAATGGTTGAACGGGCGATATGGATGAATTACCAAGAGAGCGTATTGCTGAGGAGGTCAAAAAACTATTTACTAAAGGAAAGCATCCTTCTGTCGGATTTGAATTTGCACGAGAAGTAGGTTTTATAGATAGGTATTGGCCGGAGGTTGGCGCTTTGGTTGGAGTACCTCAAGAAAAAAATTGGCACCCGGAGGGGGATGTTTGGACGCATACCCTTCAAGTAATAGACGTTGCTGCCGAAATTGCAGATCGAGAAATCAGAGCAGGAAGAATGGAAAAAGATGACAAATTAGTGTTAGTAGCCGCAGCTTTATGCCACGACTTGGGGAAACCATCAACTACAGAGTTTATAGACGGTGCCTATAGAGCAAGAGGTCATGAACCTGCTGGGGTTACACCGACAAGGCAATTTTTAGAGCGTGTATTTGGAGACTCAAAATCAAAAGAAATATCTGAAGTGACAAAAAAGGTACTCCCACTTGTAGCGGACCACTTGAAACCAAAGGAGTTTTGGGAAAACGAAGTTAAGAAAGGTATCGACCAAACGGGTGCAATACGAAGATTATCAAAGCGGCTATCAGATGGCGATAGTAAGACGTATGCAGACGGCGGTGATTCCAATATCTATATGCTATCTCTTGTGGCTGAGGCAGACCAAAGAGGACGAAACGGTGAAGGAACTACATATTTGGCTAGAGAAGCGGTACCGGAGCTTGAAGAATGGCAGACTTGGTTAATACACAGATCTAAGGAATTAAAAGTAGAACAAAGACCGCCGGAAATGCTTTTAACCGGAAAAATTTTCTTACAGGCGTCTCGAGGCAAGAATGGTGGGCCGTGGTTGGGTGCCGTGTTAGATGCTGTTTATGCAGACCAACTAGACGGTAAGGTTGCTTCTGTTGAAGACGCAGTTGTTAATGGACAGGCATATTTTGAAACATTTTCACAAAAGGTAAAGCAGGAAGCACAAACTACAAACAGACCAGAGCGAGATGTTTGGGCTGGTATAAGAAAATTAGAAGATCCACGTATTTATTTGTACTCTTAGGGCATACAATTTTATAGATAGTAAAGATGCTATTATTTATATGTAGCATACAATTAAAGTTACGAAAGGATTAATTATGGTAAAAAAAAGAATTTATTCCCTCGCAGTTTTTTGATAATGACACAGCATTCTTTACTATTCCGTTAAACATTAAAAATAACGAGGAAAGTCCATTCAGGATCATCACCTCAAACAAAGAACTTTATGCGTTGGACGAAGTTAAAGACAAGTTTAACTATAAAATAATTAGGAATCCTGACTTCATGCAGCGTTGGAGTTCAGACGGGGTAAGAGCGTACCTCTCTGGGAAAGGTAGGTCAAACTACAGCGTGGCGTTGCTGGAGTTGGTTTCTTTTCTAAAACAGTATGTAGACCTATCAAATGAAAACTGGTATTTAGTCATAGCTTTATGGCTCTGGGGAACTTACTTTTATCGTATCTTCAACAGTTATCCATACTTCAACGTAAACGGCCTGATGGGATGTGGGAAGTCAAAGTTATTGGAAGTTGGTTCATTTCTTGCATTCAATGGGGAGTTTCTTGTTACCTCAACACCCGCATTTGTTATTGATTGCATAAACGATAACTGTGCCACGCTGTTTTTAGATGAGGTTGAAAACCTTAAAAATGCCAATAACCCCGATACACAAACAATGGTTCAAATGCTTAATTCCGGTTACAAAAAAGGGCCTAAAAAGGGTAAGAAAGATCCAAGTGGTAAAGGAAAAGGTTGGAATTCAATCAAATTAGACCCATACAGTCCAAAAATGATTGCCGGAATCAAAAATATCAGTGACACACTAATTTCCCGAAGTATCAATATGACAATGATATTGAGCAATAACAATGATATTAAAAACAAAGAGTTAAGTGAAACGGATGTACGGCTTGGTAGTTTTAGAGACACATTTTATTACTCTGCAATGGAACTTAATGCCGATATTAAGGATATTTACAACCAACTAACCGAAACAGAAGTTTTTGGTAGGAACTGGGAGGTTTGGAGACCCCTCTTTTGCATAGCGTTGGCACTTGATAGCCTAAACCCTGAAAGTGAACCAATCAACTACAACAAAGTAAGAACTTTCGCTTTGGAAATAATAAGAAACCAATCAGGAATAAACGCTGAAAATCAAAGCACAATTCAAATGCTTGTGGCATTCAGAGAAATGATGGTTAGAGATCAAAAACTTAATAACTTTTACACCATGTCGCAGCTCAAAGCTTTCCTACCTGATAATCACGCAGATTATTTTGATTGGCTTGGTGAGTTCAAGGAAAGCGGGATAAGCCGATACATTGGTGATGAACTGCGAAAGACCGGAATTGTTACAGAAGCAGCAAAGGCAGTGAAAATTGAAGGGAAAACACAACGAGGTTTCATTTTGGATAGAAACTTAATCGAAAGACGCCTCAAGGCTTACGGTATTGAGTTTGGAGTAACTGCGTAACCATATGAAGCAAAGTTATTGTAATAGCAGACAAAACAGTTGGTTACGAAGCAGGTTACGATATACGCCTACACTACGTAACTCATATCGTAACCAGAGGTATTGCTTGCTATCACAGTATAAATCAGTTGTAAGGTTACAAAGTTACAGGAGTTTTTATGTCCGTAAAAGACCTAATAGAAAAAGTAAATAAATCACAAACCGGAAATCATAGCACCCAAATGATTCAGGATGTTGTAAAAGAAGTGGGCTCCGAAAACTCGGAAACCCAATTCACTGAGTCGTTTGAACCTGTTGATCTGTCAAAGTTAAGCTCAAAGGAATTACTGGAGTTAAGTAAACAACTAACGTCGTGGCTAGAAACTCACGAATGCCAAACAGGAACCAATAATAAACTGGATATTAACGACAGACCTTATAACCACGATATATACCTTAAAAAGTTGCGATTATACGAGGAAACCTATGTCGCCTACTTTTCAAGACCTCTCGGTGAGGAGTTGGAAGGTGTTTTATAACTATGTATAATTTATTTGGATACAAAAAGCATAGGATTTTAGAGATGGCCGAATTGGTCTATATCCTATGCGGATGTATCCAACCAGTTCGGCCTTCTTTATGGAAATAAATAGAAACCTTACAGGCTTAAAAGCCATTGAATATAACCGCAAAAGTTCGGAAGATGAGGAGCGCCAAATTGCGAGTCTCGAAGATCAACATGCTGAAAATCAAAAGGTAATTGAGCGTCACCAACTTAAAGTTGCAAAGTGCGACATTATAGAGGAAAGCAAATCAGCTAAAAAACCCGGACGACCGAAGTTTAATAAAATGGCTGAAGATATAGTCAACGGTAAGTATCAGGTTATTGTGTGTTGGTAGGCAAACCGTTTGGCTCGTAATTCACGAGACGCAGGGGAAATCATTGGTTTACTTTCTGATAAAAAACTAATAGCAATAGTTACGCCCGGTAAAATCTACTATAACGGTGGTGAAGATAAGCTCCTGCTATATATTGAATTTGGTATGAGTGAAAAATACAGCGATGATTTATCCGCTAATGTTATTCGCGGAATGACCTCAAAAGTTGGTAGAGGTTGGTGGCCGGGCAGACCAAAGGTTGGCTATGTAAACATTAAGTATGACGGTGAGGAACCTGTTCAGATTGTAGATGAACAAAGGTTTCCGCTACTTCGTAGAGCAATAGACTTGTTTTTAGATGGCAATCATACAGCACCACGAATTTTAGAGATATTAAATAACGAGTGGGGTTTCAAAATGCGAAAAACTAAAAGAACCGGTGGTGGGAAAATGAGCAAAGGAAAGTTTTACAGTTTCCTATCCGACCCGTTTTATTATGGAAAATTGATTTGGGGTAAAGAAATCGGTGATGTTCATAAAAACCTGAAACGCCTTATGAGTGAAGATGAGTTTTGGAAAGTACAAGCACTACTTGGTAAACGTGGACAGGCAAGACCAAGTGTACATACTAAATTGCCGTTTAGAGGTCTTATTAAGTGTGGTGAGTGCCAAAGTACCTGGATTCCGTATGTTAGACCAAGGCAAATGGTCTACGGTAGCTTGAAATTGTACGAATATATTAGGTGTAACCACGATGGAATAAATAAGAAATGCACACAAAAACAAGTTACCATCAAAGATATAGAAAAACAGGTTTTAGAATTGTTGGACCAAATAGCAATATCAGAGGATTTTTGTAATTGGGCAATTGATTGGATTAAAAAACAACATCAAACGGAATCAAACGAACAGTTGCAGATACTTAAAAACCTCGAGAATTCTCTGGAACAAATCCAAGGACGAAAAAACAAATTAGTAGAAATGTATATGGATAGCCTTTTGGACGGACAAGCAGATTATAAGAAACGCAAAGCCGATTTGGAAAAAGAGGAACAGGACATACAAAAGGAATTAAATGCCCTGAAAGCCCGAACAAATAATTGGATGGATCTAGCCATTAAAGCTTTCAATTTTGCAAAGAACGCAAGATATCATTTTGAACATGGAACTTACGAGGATAAAACTTTAATACTTCGTACATTGGGCACGAACTTTTATATGCTTAATGGGAAACTGTGTGTTGATCTATTAAAACCCTTCTTTATCTTCAAAGATAATAAAGATTTAGTAAATGTATCTTTTGAAACTATTGAACCAATAGAATATGCCGAAGTTATGGCAAATAGTAGTGATTTTGAACATTGGTTTTTAAAATGGTCGGGGTAGCAGGACTCGAACCTGCGACCTCACGCTCCCAAAGCGCGCACTCTAGCCAACTGAGCTATACCCCGAAAGATCCCGATTGCCTAGTCATTTTACCACATCACTTACGCGTGACTATGTATATTACGCCGGCGCGATCGTCTGTTATCAGGAGACTGCTTCCTTTGTATGGTTTTATGTCCACAGGTCGTCCCCAAGCATCTCCGTTGTTTTCCAACCATCCACTGATGAAATCATTTACTTTGGCATTTATCGCTTGCGTGTTTATTGTAACTATTTTGTATCCTGTTGGTTCTGATCTGTTCCATGACCCGTGCAATGCTACAAATAGATACTTATCTATGTCTAACCATGGTCCAAATGTTAAGCCTAGCGGGGCTGAGTGTGCTTGGATTTCATATTTTGGTTCGGTTGTTGCATCTTCACAGAATTCTTGTCGCTCAATAAACTCTGGGTTGGCGATTTTGTTTCCATAGCAGTAAGGCCACCCATAATGTTTTCCTGTTTGTATAATGTTAACTTCTTCTGGCGGTACGTTATCACCCAAGTTATCTCTCCCATTGTCCACTCCCCAAATTTTCAAGTCTTTATCAAATATAAAATCGACCGTATTTCTTAGTCCTTTTGCTAAAAAGACCTCCCCGGTACCGTCGAGATTGTATCGGATTATGGATGCTCTTTTGTTGTTACTCTCTTCGCATATGTTACAACTAGAACCTATTGCCACATATAGTTTTTTATCAGGGCCAATTTTAAGTGTTCTCGTTGTATGTCCCCCACTTTCCGGTGTTGCACCATGCGGTAGCTCTGGTATTAACACTTCTTTTAGGACATATTTTTCCTCATTTATACCTCTATAAACCAGTACTTGATGCTCTTCGGCAACAAAAAGCTCATTATTAAAATAGGCAACTCCGTGAACTGATCGCAGATTTTCATCAACTACTCTTGGATCATCAGACACATTGTCATCGTTTGAATCTTTCACATAGTAAACTTTTCCAGCACCCTTGTCTGAAACATAAATTCCCCCACTATTGTCAAACGTCATTGCCCGTGGCGCTTGAAATCCCCCAGCAAACACAGTGATACTAAACTCTTGTGGAAGGTTCAGGCTTCTTTTTTGCTTGAATACCCCATTTTTCAACGAATTAGGTACTATAACATCTTGTTTAACGAGTTTGCTTATGTCTTTTGCCTTGTTTTGCAAATTAACTGTGTTGTCTTTTATCGTCTCCTTGTTTTGTAGTTGTGTGGAAGCGTTTTTGATATATGAAAAAGCAGAATATCCTAGAACAAACAGAATCAAGATAACAAATAAAAGTCTTTTCATATGTTTATGATAGCAAATATGGTCTTAAAGTTGTGGCAAGATTTCTTCGAGGTTGATGTCAAATGGCACGGACTCATAGACAAGTCTTGAATTACGTAGCAAATCTATTACGTGAAGTTTTATGGTGTAAGTACATGTTTCATTAGGTGCGCAATTGGGTGCCATACTTTCGCCATCACCAATGTTTCTTGAGAACTCGGAAACAACAACTACATCGTTGCTGTCCTCCAAAAAGAAGGCTCTATCAAAGTAACAGTTCGCCCCGACCGCGCAGTCTACTAAGCGTGAGTCAATAATTTTATCGTCTCTAATTCCGTAAAAATATACTTCACTAGGTTTGTATCCATAGCGATCCATATTTCTGTAGTCGACATACTCTCTATCACTTGGGGAAACCACAACTTTTTTGGTGTCTTGAAGTTCCAACAATCTTTGTTCGAATTCCGCACGTTTTTCTTCGTCATCCAGCGAGGATACCTTCATCCATTTTGTGTTATAAATCTCGTTCTCCTCTAACAGTACGAATTCATCTGCTCCAACAGTGAAATCGTTGTTTCTTAGATTTGTGATCCATCTTTGGAATCCATTGCTTTCCTCTACTTTTGGGGGTATTTTCGATCTGTCCACGGCTATCTTCTCTTTTTGATTAAGATATGCACCACACCCGATAAGAAGTAATATGATCAAAATGTATTGATATGGTTTCATAATATGATTATATCAGTATAGCTCATGTATGATAGAATCATAGGTGCGTTAAGGGTTTTTTGCACCTGTAGCTCAGCGGATAGAGCAGTGCCCTTCTAAGGCAAAGGTCGTAGGTTCAATTCCTACCAGGTGCGCCATGAAAATATATGCCCACAGAAACTAATTACACAGCAGAATTACAGCAAACCAATGAAATAACTAAGTTTGATGAGTTACGTGCCCTTGTAGGCACTGACGGGACGCCTGTTTCACTTGTCTGGAACGATAAAAAATATGAGATCGCTACTTTACAACGACCGTTTGGTCCAAGCAAGGAAGTGATTTATGGTATGTGGGATGTAACAGATACTACGCTGCGTCCTGTTGCTTTTGCCGATTGCATTTTCTCTGAGAATTCTGTAAAGATATCTACCGCATCATTTAGATTTGCAATAGGAGATTCCCAATTTCCAACAGAATTTCGCGATTTATATAATTTAGCTGGCCTTGAGCACTCTGGCGATGCTGATGACCCAAACGTAGGTTTTGCTGTTGATGCGAGGTACAAGAAGGAAGGTTTAGGCCAATTACTTAACTCCGTAGTGTTGGTCACATCCGAAGCGATGGGTGCAGAAAAAATCGTTTACGATAACGATCTTACTTTGAAATCTCTAGACGATTCTGGTTCACACATCCAGTTTAAAGGTGAAAACATCTTAGTTCCGGAGCAACAAGCTTCCTTTTATGGTAAGTACTCTACTGATGTGACTATTGAGCGTCGTGATGGCTATGGCATGTTTGGTGCCTTTGATAATACTGTATCTGAGATGCCTACCAAGATATCTGCTATGCAGGAATCAATGTTGCATGAGGCGCTAGGACACTATAACTCTTTGCAGTAACTTTCGTTTGTTGTATTATTCAAGCACTTTGCTTTGGGCGAGTGGTGGAATGGTATACACGTTGGACTTAAAATCCAATGGGAGCAATCTCGTGAGGGTTCGAGTCCCTCCTCGCCCACCAGATGACTTAGTGAGGCATGAA